>JAJDOA010000144.1 GCA_022340405.1 Desulfobacteraceae bacterium
TTCCGTTTCCGAGATGGCTTCTCGATAGATCGGTAGGGGAGGGGTTTTTCCCCTCCTGCTGGTGGGATCACCTACCCCGAACGGGCGGGGATCAATCCCGCCCCTACGAAAGACAAAAACAGGCCATATCCATCGGAACATACTTTTGACAATTGCCATACAAACAGCCCCAGCGTTTCGGATCAGCGGAAAAAATTCAAATTGGGGCGACGGTTGACCTCAGGAGGTGAGGCAAAAAACGCCTGCAGCGCCTGCCCGATGGCTGCCATGTCGGGAGCGTTTTGAACGGCGGAAAACAACGTATGGCCGAAACGAAAATTGGCGGAGTAGTAGTAGCAGAATTTTTTCATCCGCTGAAGAGCTCGGCGTGGGTCGAAGTATTGCTCCAGCAGTCTTTGCAGGTCGGCGGCGGTTTCGCCGAAAGTGCCTGCGGAAGGGCGATAGCCCCTGCACCATTGCGCGAACAGCCAGGGCCGGGCGATGGCCATGCGCCCGACGGCCACCCCGTCGCAACCGGTGGTTTCCAGCATTTTCCGGCAGTCCTCGGCGGTGAAGACGTCCCCGTTGCCGAAAACCGGTATGGTGACCGCCGATTTCACCTGTGCGATATACTCCCACCGGGGAGGGCGAGAGCGGCGATCCGGTGCCACTCGGGGGTGAAAGGTCAGTGCATCGGCTCCGGCCTCCTCGAATCGTCGGGCCATATCCACGGCCGGTGCCGGATCGTCTCGCCACCCCGTTCGGTATTTTACCGTCACCGGTATGTCCACCGCTTTTCGCACCGCTTTCACGATGGTTGCGGCGGCGCGGGGATCCTTGAGGAGAGCGGCGCCGATGCGCCGACAGGTGATGGCCGATACCGAACAGCCGAAGTTGAGGTCGACGCCGAACAAACCTTCGTCCCGGATTCGTCGTGCCGCCGCGGCCATCACATCCGGGTCCTCTCCGACGATCTGAATGGACAGCTGGTGCCGCTCCTCGTCCCGCCAACGGAAAAAGGGGGATATGCGAGGGTTTTCGGTGGGAACGGTCTTGGCCGTGCACATCTCTGAAAACAGAAGACCGCAGCCCCCGAACCGGGAGATCAGCTCCCTGTGGGCCACGTTGCCCACCTGGGTCATGGGTGCGAGCGCCAGCCGTCCGCCCAGCGAACGATTCCCGATTTGCAGCGGTCGGTTCAGCCGCTCGGCCAAGACGCCCTCTTCTGCTGAAAATGGGGGCGGTGATGGCGAATTCATGCTCGGTTTCCCTTCATTTCCGGTTTTCGTCGGGTAAAAACCACAGCAGCGGAACGGCCAAAATCCCCAACACGGCACACACCGAGTACGTGTTCGACAGGCCGATACGATCGCCGATCCATCCCACCACCACCACGGTGGCCGATCGTGCCAGAAACGAAACCATCATGTACAACCCGTTGGCGGCCGCGGGACTCCGGCCGGCATGCTCTTGGACCAACGCGAGCATGACCGGCGTCGTGGACAACAGCGTGAATCCGATGAGTACCAGAAATGGATATCGAATCCACCCGGTAGTGGCGGTGAACAGGAACAGCGCCACCGGTGCTCCGAGAAGGGAAAGCGCCAGCACTTTGCGTCGGCCGAACACATCGCTCAGGGATCCGGCTGCCAGCACGCCGACCACTCCTGCGCCTTCAAAGATCGTCAACGCGATGCCGGCCAGCCATATCTGCCCGGTTTCGATTTTTACGAAGGTCGGCAGAAAGGTGGCCAGGGCCCCGTGCATGAATCCCCGCAAAACCAGGATCGCAGCCAGCGGCGTCAGCACCGGGCCCATGGAACGCAAGGTGTTCACAAGGGGGATCTTTTTCCGCCTTGCGTCATGCACGGGAACGTCTCTGAACGTAACGAACAGCCATGCGGAGGCCGCGATCCCGAAAAGCATCACCGGGTAAAAGCCCTCCAATCCCAACCAGCCGACGGCAGCCACCGCGACCAACGGACTGACCGTGCGGGCCAGCTCTCCGCCGCTCATGAAGAAGCTCATCCCCCTGCCTGTGCGCCTCCCCGATACCCGAGCAATCATCACCGGAGCAGGGACGTGGAACAGGGCCACGCTGACGCCGGTGACCGCCATCAGCAGAAGCAGCATCCCATAACCGGGAGCGACGCCCAGCAGGCTCATGGGCACCGCTGTTGCGGCAGGGGCAAAAATGATGAAATAGCGGACGCTCACTCGATCGGCCAGCATACCGATCCAGGGGTTGAACAAATGCGGGATCTGCATGAAGGTGGAAAGGAGTCCCGCCTGCGTGAGAGAAAGGGAGAGCTTTTGAATCAGAAGCGGCAGCAGCGGTGAAAGAAAGCCCGAGTAGACGTCGTGGACGAAGTGACAGACCGAAAGCACCAGGACGTTGCCCGTTTGAAACGATGATTCACGCACCGGCGCCGTTGCGTTGGATGGATGATGGCTTCTCATGATTTGCCGAAAACCTGCTGTCGATTTTACAAACGGTCACCATAGCTTCATCTTGCTTCCAGCTCAACAGGATCTTATGGTATCCCATGATTCTTTATGACGAAAACCGCCGCTTCGCTTTCTCGGATTTCGGCATCGAAATCCCTGTCCGGGACAGCCGCTCCTCCCGAACCTTCCGGTATCTGGCCGACCACCCGGTATTGGGACCCCTCCGCCATCGATGGCATCGCCGGCCCGGTACCGAAACCGTCAGCCGAGAAGACTTGCTTCGCGTGCATACCCCGGAATACGTATCCCGCCTTTTCTCGGATCAGCTGGAGGAGGAATTGCTTTCGATTTACGAATTGGTCGGGGTCGACGGCCGATACAACCGGTATCGCCCCGAAACAGCCAAGTTTCCTCTTCGGGGGCTTTTCGAGCAGATTCTCGAAAGAGCGGGCGGTACCATCGCCTGCGGCCGGCTGGCTCTGGAGAATGGATTCTGTTTCGTGTTCGGAGGCGGGATGCACCATGCCCACGCCGGGTACGGAAGCGGGTTCTGCCCGGTGAACGACATCGTGGTCGCCGTGCGCAAACTGCAAGCGGAGCAACGGATCCGTTCCGCCTGGATCATCGACATCGATGCGCACAAAGGAGACGGCACCGCCGACCTGACACAGGACGATCCCTCCATTACCACCCTGAGCATCCACATGGCCTCCGGCTGGCCTTTGGACGGAGACCCCGTCAAAGCGGACGGCAGACCCAGTGATGCTTTTGTTCCCAGCGACATCGATATCCCCATCGCTGCGGGGGAGGAGGAACGGTATCTTCCCGAACTGGCGAAAGGGTTGGACCAGCTGGCCTCGAGGTCTTCGACAGAGCTTGCCGTCGTCGTATCCGGCGCCGATCCCTACGTCCAAGACGAATTGCCGTCCACGCACCCGTTGCAGCTGACGCTTTCCCAGATGGCCGCGCGCGATCGGCTGGTCTATCGTTTCTTGCAGGACCAACGAATTCCCGCAGCCTACCTGATGGCCGGCGGATATGGAGAACGAAGCTGGGAGGTCTACGCGCAGTTTCTGGAGTGGGTTTTGATGGAGCGGTTTCAGGGATCGGAGAAAGCGCCGTGACCGCTCCTCATTTGAACGGCGGAAAACCGCAAGCATACCCTGCGGGCGGCATCATCCGAATCGTTTCGCCCGGATGCTCAGAGTCTCGTCACGCCGCTGTGATCCTTTTCCGAACCTCGGGAGGTAGGTAGGACAGAAAGCTTTGCTTTTTCCTGGGCTTTCACCGACTGGGTGCGGCAGTTCCCCTCGAAGATCACTCCTTCGTGAATGACGACGGTGGGCGCCAGGATGTCGCCGTATACCTTTCCGGGAACCCGGATCTCAATGCATTTTTCCGCCACGACATTCCCGTGCACTTCTCCATTGACAATGATCGTGGAGACGTGGATGTTGGACTCCACCTTTCCGGTTCGGCCGATGATGAGATCACCGGAGGCGGTGATGTCACCCCGATAACAGCCGTCGATCTGCAGTGTTCCCTCGAAGTTCAGCTTTCCCTCAAAAGAGGTTTTCTCTCCTAAAAAAGCGATAATATTGTCTTTTTTCGCCATTTTTCTGTCGACTTTCCGATGGTGGGTTCCTCGGTGGTTTCCCGTGTGAGAGCGGTCCCTCCCACTCCCTGTCTTATATCCCATCAGAGCCCGCCTGCAAAACGGTTTTTTCCCTATAGGTTCGGATTCGCTGGTTCTATATTCCGTCGTCTCACCATCGCTCATTCCTTCCTTCGGATGCCGAGCTTGGCCATTTTGTACCGCAGTACCCGCTCGCTGATGCCGAGTTGCTCGGCCGCTCGGGTCTGCACCCACTCGGCGTCATCCAAGGCGTTCAGCAGCATTTTCCGTTCCATGGCCGCGAGACGCTCGCCGAGAGAACCGGATTGGTCCGTATCGATGAAACGAATGTCCGGTGGAAGGTCCCTCGCTTCGATGACGCTGCTTCTGGCCAGGGTTACGGTTCGCTGGATGATGTGCTCCAATTCCCGCACGTTTCCCGGAAAGGGATATTTTACCAGCACCGCCATGGCCTCGGCACTGAAGCGCACAGGGGTCATCCCATAACGTTCAATAAAAAAATCAACAAGTTCGGGTATTTCCTCCCTCCGCTTGCGCAGGGGAGGAATAACGAGGTCCAGAACCTTGAGCCGGTAGTACAAATCCTCCCGAAAGAGGCCTTCCTCCACGCGGCGTTTCAATTCCTGGTTGGTTGCGGCCACGATCCTCACCGATACGGCGAATTCCCTCTCTCCGCCTACGCGGGATATGCGTTTTTCCTGCATCGCACGGAGCAGCTTGGGCTGCAGGGTCAGGGGAAGCTCTCCGATTTCGTCCAGGAACAGCGTTCCTCCCGAGGCCTGCTCGAATCGACCGCGCCGTGTGCTGGAAGCCCCGGTGAATGCTCCTTTTTCGTGCCCGAAGAGCTCGGATTCGAAGAGGTTTTCCGGAATTGCCCCGCAGTTGACCACCACGAAGGGGCCTTCCCGCACGGGGCTCAGTTCGTGGATCAGACGGGCGATGAGCTCCTTTCCGGTGCCGGTCTCTCCCCGGATCAGCACTGTCCAAGGTGTCGGTGCCGCCCTCCGCACAACCGATAGAACCTCTTTCATTGCGGGGCTTCCGCTTACCATGCGGATGGGAAGGTCGCCGTCCTCCATCGCCGTTTCCACATCGCCCGCTTCCGTCTCAACGGCCAGTCGCTGTTCGATCCAGCGGATTTTTTCCAGCAGGAGCCTGAGGTCCACCGGTTTTTCGAGGAAGTCGTCTGCGCCCAGTTTCATCACGTTCACCGCTGTCTCGATACTCCCGTATGCGGTGATCATGATGGCCCGTACGGTGGGCTGCAGGGATTTCATCTCCGTCAGCACCTCATCCCCGTTCATGTCCGGCATCCGGTGGTCCAGCAGAACGAGCTGGATCGGCAAGCGCTGGAAGGCCTCCAGCGCTTCCCTTCCGTTGGCGGCAGTGAAAACACTGAAACCCTGTTTTTCCAGAAACCCTTTCAGCAGATTTCGTTGATCGGTCTCGTCGTCGGCGATCAGAATCTTCATGTCGAAAGGGACTCCCCTTCCCCTTTCCGGCTCACTTCACCGCCCAGCGGAACCCTCAGCCGGGTGCGAAGAACCCCCATTCCAAGATGTTCTACCGTCACGCGGCCGCCGTGGGAGGCGGCAATGCGCTGTGCGATGGACAGGCCCAGTCCCGTTCCTCTCGTTTTGGTGGTGAAATACGGCTCCAGAATTTGATCCGTGCCGCCCTCGGGGACCGTGAACCCGGAATTTTCGATGGATACCTCGACCCAACCGTCTACGCTCCGGATTTCGATTCGCACAAAGCCCCCTTCGCCGGGGGCCTCTACGGCATTTTTAATCAGATTTTCAATGGCCTGGGGCATCATGTCGGGATCCAGCGCTACAGCCTGCCGGAACCCGGCTGTAAACTCGATCCGAACGTTGCGGGCTTCGCAGCTGCCGCGGTACAGTTGCAGGATCCCTTCGGTGATTTCGTCCAAGCGGATCGGCATTCGCCGGGGGGCCAGGGGGCGGGCGAACCTTCGAATATCGGTGACGATGGTGTTGGTCCGGTGCACGGCGTGCCGCATGGTTTCGATCAGTTCCCGCTGGTTCTCATCCGGATCTCGGGCTTCGATGGAAAGGCGTTGCAGTCCCATGCTGATGGCATTGAGCGGATTTCGGATCTCGTGGGCGATGGAGGCCGCCGCCCTGCCCAGTGCGGCATCCTCCCGCTGGCGTGCCAGCTCCCGCTCCACGCTGCGCATGTGCCCGAGGTAGGCACTCTGCAGGCGGTAGAGCAGCCAGGACAGCAGCAATCCGGCTGCAGCCAGCAGGGCGGCGAACACAATGAATTCCTGGCGCAGACGGGCGATCCGCCAGGCCAACCGCCGAGCGTCGATGCCCACCACCAGATCACCGTCCTTCATGGGAAACCGGGCCTCGGCGACAGTGCCGTCCGGTCCCTCCAGCAGACCCATCTCCTTTCCGTTTTCGTCGGATGTCTCCGGTCGTTTCGGCTCGATCCGCAGATAGGAAATCCCCGCGATACGGGAAACCGTTTTCAGCAGCCGGGGAAGACTGATTTGTTCCTCCAGGGCCTCGATCCGTCCGGCCGCGATTCCCACGACCACACACCGCGTGCCGCCATCCGGCCGCAGCGCCAAACCGTACAGGTGTGCATCGGCAAGGTGCTGCAAAGAGGGGGTATCGTCCTCACAGGACATGTCGGTTGCACCCAGCCATCCCTGTGGCCCCTCCGTGAAGCGGTCTCCCTGCTTGAGGATGCGGATGCCGGCCAGCCCCGCCTCTTCGGCGAACGCCGCCAACTCGTTCGGTGAAAAGGGCTCGACATCGTCCAGGTACAGAACAAACCGCGCCATGTTGCCCAGAAACGTCCGAATGATCTCCTCCACCACCTCTTGGCCCAGAACGGCACTGTCCGCGTTGGACTCGATCACCCCGGCGATGATTCCGGCATGGACCCTCGCATGCCGCAAGAAGGCGGACTGGGCCTGTCCCACTTGCCAGTAGAGGTAGGCCAGCACGACGGTGACCAGCAGCCCGAACACCAGCAGGTTCCCCTTCCAGGTGGGAACCAAACCGCGGAAGGCGGAATCCGACACTTTGGCGGCATGAGCGGCGCGGTCCATGGCATCCATTCAGAAGGGCTTTTTTCGCTGCAGCAGTCGGGAGCGAACGCCGGTGGGATCTTTTCTGGAGTCGGGTGCCGCGATGGTTGTGATGCTTTCGGCTCGGAACAAGCCCGGCTTTGCGAAGCTTCCCCGGACACGCAGCCGGCCGCCCGGGGTCACGCCCGCCGGGAGATCGCCGCCACGGTAGGTCACCGTGACCGGAGTCAATTCGTTTCCCACCAGAATGACGAACCTTTTGCCGGGCGGGTTCGTGGAGACGACGACCCCCTCCAGCAGTTCCACCGCCATAACGGGCGCCGACAATACAGCGATGATGATGACGACGACGAGGATCGCAACGGACCGCAAGAATCCACTCCCTTCCACGCACCGATTCCGAAGCCGGCTATGACCGGCGGGTCTGCGCTCACCCATGTACCGGAAACCTACGGTGACCGCCGCAGGGAGTCAAGCAGGAACTGCCGGGCCGTCCATCAATAGCGGGGATGGACGGGTCGCCACTCTTGATGTTCCGGGACCCAATGGTTTCCCTCCCAATGTCCGGGAACGGTTACCCATCGGCCGGGCGGTTCCGTTTTCCGCTGCGGTTCCGGTGCTACGTAGTAGGTGCTCTGCTCCTGCTGAATCCGGTATTCCTGTTCGGCCCAGCGCGCCTCCTGCACCCGCTGGTCTTCATAGTTGCCGAGCACCGTTCCCAGAAGGGTACCCACACCGGTTCCGATGAGGGTGGCCTCCGTGTTGCGGCCGATGGCCTGCCCCGCAATCGCCCCGAGTCCGGCACCAATCAGGGCCCCCCTCTGGGTATTGTACTGTCCGGGAGCGGCACAGCCTGCCACCCACACGGCGAGCATGGCTGCTATCAGGATTCGTTTCATTTCTTTTCTCCTTACGGGTCGTAGGGTTGGTTGTGGCTTTGAAAGGGCCGAGTCCATACAGCGACCCATAGAAGAACAAAAATCGTGCCATGATATAAACCTTCAGAATAACAATAACTTAAGATTGATATCGCAGAGACGCCGTCGACGAAATTCGGCGAATTCGACACAATTGTCGAACCCACGGTATGCCCGGGGACGGAGCATGCTTCTGCGCGCTGCCGCCGCCGCCGCTACAGCATTGACATTGCGACGGCAACCCTTAGTATACGGCTACTGGAAGCCATCTCAAATTTGTCTTTTCGCCCCATCTCGGCGTCGGGTCCTCGTTTCCAGTCCTCGAAATACGCAAGTATTCCTGTGGCTGGAAACTCCGATCCTCCTGGACCTTGAGCGAAAATCCTAATTTTGAGATGGCTTCTAATCACAGTCGCCCGAGGACCGGCGCCGGTATTCGGGATTCCACAGGAAAAAGGAGATGATGAACGATGTTCGAGACCCGTGAAGAGGTCCTTCAACGAGTGCTGGAGATGGAAAAGCCCAAATGCCCCTATTGTTCGCAGGAAATGCAGATTTGGGAGGTTCCCCCGATCAATTTCAGCGACGGACTGGGATGGGGCAGCCCTTTTATGTTTCTTTGCGTCAACGATGACTGCCCCTTGTACAAGGAAGGCTGGGATCATTTGATGGAGAATTACGCCCAGACCGCCTCCTACCGCTGCTGCAATTCTCCCGGATCCAAGAACTTCGAAGTGATGCCGGTGTTCAGTTCGCAGGGGGGCATGGGCCAACTCATCGACAACGAAACCCTTCTTGCCGAGGAACAGTTGAAGGAGTCCATCAAGCGGGGATTCAATCTTCTCTCGGAGTGCTATGTCAGCAAAGACGGCCCGGCCGTTCTGCATATCCTGATGGATGTAACCGAGCCGATACGGGTGCGTGTGAAGGCGGCAGAGATGATCGGCGATATCGGAGAGCTGGAGGCCATCGAGCCGATCCGGAATTTGAGGGTGGGAAATGAACTCCTGCAAAAGGAACTGGACGGGGCGGTGAAAAAAATCCACAAGCGCTTCTATACCCGTGAATGTCCTTTTTGCGCGGAAATCATCAAACGACGCGCAAAGGTATGCAAGCACTGCGGATCGGACGTGGCCGGAAAATAAGCTGTGGGAACCGCCGGCGAACCCGGATCTCTGCAAGGGGCGGGGGCGCCGGCTTTTTGCAGCCGCTGTTGAACTTGCAGATCCCGCCATATCGGGCGAAACCGTTATGTACCTTGCGGCTTATGCCGCCTGTCCACAGAAAGGACCGGCAAAAGGGAACACCAACGGTGTCTAGGGGCTGTTTCTATAGCGATCGTCAACAATAGGTTCCGATTGGCAAGCGTTCGGGATCGGGATCGAAATCGGTTGTTCAACGGCAATGCTCGATAGCGATTTCGATAAAAGGACCATCAGGGAAACGGAACGGATTTTTGACAGCCCTAAGCCCTATTGACGTTCATGCCGTCGTAGCTGCGAAAGATCAGGCTCTCTTTTTCCCTCCGCTCTTCTGGAAACGGCTGGAGCGTCCTCTGTTCCAGCAGCATCTCCGCTTCGGACCGGGTGGGAACGGCCGATAGCCCTTCCCCGATTTTCCTGCCGGTGACAGAATCCAAAACGACGGCGTCCCGGCCGTCCGAAACCACCGCCAGCGGGACCTGATGGTCGGAGTCCAGCAGCCGTGCGGCGGCCAGGATTTCGCGCTCCCGCGATCCCAGGGATCCGGCTGCACATTTGATCGCCATGAAGCGTACCCCTTTGACACGGACCACCAGGTCCACGACGGTGCGGTAGGGCTCCCCTCCGACGGTCACCTGCAAAGGCATGTTGACTTCGATATCCGATGGCGCATAGCCTTTCTCCCCGAGCAGCAATCTCTCCACCGCCTGCCGGTTGGCCTCGGCTCCCACATCGGGCAATTTCTCGCCGGTCACGGCATCGATTACGGTGTCGGTCATCCTTTTGCGCTCCCTCCCTTTCGATGCTGCAGCAGCGAAGCCCCCGTCATGGCGGCCGGCGGCGGAATCCCCATCATTTCCAGTAGCGTGGGGGCGATGTCTCCGAGCTTTCCGCCGCGGCGGAGCGCAACGTCCTGGATTCGATCGTCCACCAGGATCAGGGGAACGGCATTGGTGGTGTGTGCGGTGTGGGGTTCCCCGGACGCGTCCACCATCTGTTCCGCATTGCCGTGGTCGGCGGCGATCAGCAGCGTTTCTCCCCGTTCCCTCATGAGAGCCGCGATTTTTTCCACACATTCGTCCACGGTTTCCACGGCCTTGACGGCGGCGGTCAGGTCACCGGTGTGCCCCACCATGTCCATGTTGGCGAAGTTGAGCACCACCAGGTCGTAGCGGTCGGATCGGATGCGGTCCAGCACCTCCTTGGTAACTTCCTGCGCGCTCATTTCGGGCTTGTGGTCGTAGGTGGGCACCTCTCGGGGCGAGGGGATGAGGCATCGATCCTCTCCGGGAAAAGGCTCTTCCCGGCCCCCGTTGAGAAAGTAGGTCACATGGGCGTATTTTTCGGTTTCGGCGATGCGCAGCTGGAACAGCCCCCTGTCGCTGACAACGGCACCGAGAACGTCCTCAAGGTGGATGGGCGGATAGGCCACCGGCAGGTCGAACGTTTCATCATACAGGGTCATGCATACGTAGTCACGCCGATCGTGGCAGCGTTGCCGTGGGAAGGACTCGAAATCCGGTTGGGTGAACGCCCGTGTAATCTCCCGTGCGCGGTCGGCGCGGAAGTTGAAAAAGAGGATGCCGTCGCCGTCTGCGGCACAACCTCGTCCGGGTCCGGTGGCTTCGGAACAAAAAATCGGGCGGACAAATTCGTCCGTTTCCCCCTTCTGATAGGCGCTTTCCAGTGCCGCTTCCGGATCGCCTGCCCGAATCCCCTCTCCCAGGGTGTAGAGTCGATAGGCTTCCTGTATCCGGTCCCATCGGTTGTCGCGGTCCATGGCATAGTACCGCCCGCAAAGGGAGGCGATGGCCCCGTAACCGTGTCTGCGGATGTGGTCTTGGAGCATTCCAATATAGTGGATTCCACTTTTCGGAGGTGTGTCCCGACCGTCCAGGATGGCATGCACGACGGTGCGATCCACACCGTGTTGCCGCGCCATGTCCAGCAGCGCGGTCAGGTGGGAAAATTGGCTGTGGACGCCGCCGTCGGAGACCAGCCCCATCAGATGGAGCACCGAGGATGCCCCTCGAACGCGGTCCATGATCTGCAGCAGGATTTCGTTTCGGAAAAAAGACCCTTCGGCAATGGACCGGTCGATGCGCAGCAGATCCTGGTAGACGATGCGCCCGGCACCAATGTTGAGGTGTCCCACTTCGGAATTGCCCATGATGCCTTCGGGCAGGCCCACAGCCTCCCCCGCACAGGCCAGCTGCGTGTGGGGATAGGTGTCAAAAAGGGAGTCCAGGCAAGGCGTGTCCGCCATGGCCACGGCGTTTCCTTCGCGTTCAGAGCGGATCCCCCAGCCGTCCAAGATGAGCAGTACGCACCGGCGGTTTCCATCTCCCATCAGCACCTCCTTTTCCAACCATGCGGTTGGTGTCGCTTTCCCGGGATCGGTTCGGATCGACGCCTCGATCGACATGCCGGTCTTTTGGAAACGCCGCTTACTCGATCCACTCGTCGATGATTTCCCCGGTGTTTGCGTCGTTCCGGTGTGCTTGGTCTTCGGCGGCCTCAAGGGCGGGCGTCCGGATTCGAACGGCATCGGACCATAAGCTTTCCAGGTTGTAAAAGCTTCGCACCGGCTCGTAAAAGATGTGAATCACGATGTGGCCGTAGTCCATCAGCACCCAGTGACCCTCTTTGCGACCTTCGACACTCAAGGGACGGATGCATCGTTTTTTCAGCGTTTTCAGAATATGCGCGGCAATGGCCGACACCTGTCGATTGGATCGTCCGCTGCAAATGATGAAGGTGTCGGCCATCGTGGTCAACGCACTCACATCCAGTGCGACGATATCCAGGGCCTTGCGCTCCAGTACGGTTTGAAGAAAAAGCTCCAAAGAAGGGTCGATCCGCGCAGGCCGACTCATCGATATAACCCCTTTTCCCGGATACAGGCCTCCACCAAAGGTGGTACCAGCCCCGAAAGCGAACGCCCCTTCCGGATTCGATTGCGGATTTGGGTCGCGGAGACATCCAGCGCCGAGAAAGCATATGGATACACGAACTGCATGCCGGGACAGAAAAACCGGTTCCGGCCGGCTTCGTATTGGCAGCGCTTTGACACCCGCGAGCGCAGAAAGCGGTCGACGGCATCCTGGAGGGAGCCTTCCGAAGCCAACCGCTTTTCGGGACGGCTGATGACGATGAACGGCACCAGTCGAAGCAGCTCGGAAAAGGACTTCCACGTGTCGATTTCCAGAAAGGCGTCGGCGCCTACAATGAACATCATTTCGACCGAACGGAACCGATGCCGCTGCAGTTCCCGCACGGTATCGATGGTGTAGGAGGGCCCGGACCGGTTCAGCTCGATCGGACAGACCTCAAGTCCCTTGTGGCCTCGAACGGCCAGCTCCAGCAGTCTCCTTCGGTCCTGGGCCTCAGCCAGCTCCGATGAGGCCTTGTGGGGCGGGACCGCGGCAGGAATCAGGATGACCGAGGACAACCCGAATGCGTCTCGCACGGAATCCGCCGCCAGCAGATGCCCCTGGTGGACCGGGTTAAAGGTTCCGCCGAACAGACCGATGCGTGTCATGATGTAGAAACAGCCCCTAAGGCAACTGCGAATCGGGTTCCAGGATGACGGCCAGATTGTCCCGATGAATGACTTCGTCATACGGCTTTTCACCCAGTCGATCCTGGATCTCGCTGGTCTTGGCTCCCATGATCTTGCGGATGTCCGAGGACCGGTAGTTCACCAGTCCCGTGCCGAGAATTTGATGATTCCCGTTGACGACCTCCACCGGTGCTCCAACGTCGAATTCACCGGACACGTCGACGATTCCCGAGGGCAGGAGGCTTTTTCCCCGGTGCAACAGCGCCCGGGAGGCCCCCGCATCGACGTGGACCTGTCCCTTGGGCTTGAGGCTGAATGCGATCCAGCATTTGCGGCTGGCCAGCTTTTCCTTTTTCGGAACGAAATAGGTGCCGTGCAATTCGCCTGCGAACATCCTTGGCAGAATGTCCGGCATTTTTCCGTTTGCGATGATCATGGGAACACCGGCGGCGGTGACTTTACGCGCGGCAACAATCTTGGCGAGCATACCTCCGGTTCCGAGGGCGCCGGGGATGTCGCCGGCGATTTGCTCGATTTTTCGGTCGATGGTGGTGACTTTCGGGATCAACGCCGCATCGGAGTGGCTGCGGGGATCCTTGGTGAACAGCCCCCCGATGTCGGTGAGATTCACCAGCAGATCCGCGTCCATGAGAAGCGTGATCATGGCCGCCAGATTGTCGTTGTCTCCCACCTTGATCTCCTCAACGGCAACGGTGTCGTTTTCGTTGATGATCGGCACCACTCCCCATTCCAACAGCGTCAACAGGGTGTTCCGACTGTTGAGGTAGCGTTTGCGATGGGTCAAATCGTCGCTGGTCAACAGGATCTGGGCCACCTTTTTCCCACAGCTCTTGAAGGCCTTTTCATATTCCATGATCAAACCGGCCTGACCCACAGCTGCAATGGCTTGACGCTTGGGGACCTCGGAGGGGCGTTGGCCGAGGCCGAGTTTGCGAAGGCCGGATGCCATGGCCCCGGAGGTAATGAGGATCACCTCCTTTCCCGCATCGATCAGACCGCAGATCTGCCGGCTGATGGAGCGGATGACCACCAGATTCAGCCCGTGGTTTTCCGTGAGTACGTTGCTCCCCACCTTGACGACAATGCGGTTGCCGCCCTCGAGGCAGGAGGCTCTATCGGTCCGATTCATGCATCTGATCCAATCGGATTGCGATGTGGTGGATCAACGTATCGACGCCTTGTCCGGTCAGGGCGGAAATGGCCAAGATATCGTACTTGTTCAAGGCGAGACGAAATCGCTCTACGGTTGTTCCGGTTTCGGGCAGGTCGATCTTATTGAGTACCACAACCTGAGGTTTCTCGGCAAGTTCCGGGTCGTACAGCGTTAGTTCACGGCAAACTGCCCGGAAGGCTTTCAACGCTTCATCTTCCTTTCCGGCCGACACGTCCACCAGATGGACCAGAAGGCGCGTTCGTTCCACATGGCGAAGGAATTGAATGCCCAGACCACTCCCCGCGTGAGCGCCCTCGATGAGACCAGGTATATCGGCCACGACAAAGGGTTCGCCCCAGCCATGTTGGACCACACCCAGGTTTGGCGTCAATGTGGTGAATGGATAATCTGCGATTTTGGGTCGGGCGGCGGACATCGCCGCGATCAGTGTGGATTTTCCGGCATTGGGGAGGCCGACCAAGCCCACATCGGCCAGCAGTTTGAGTTCGAGCCGGACGATTCGCTGGCTGCCGGGTTCTCCCGGCTGTGCAAAGCGAGGGGCTTGATGCGTGGCGGACCGAAAGCGATGGTTTCCCCTTCCGCCTCGGCCGCCTTTCAACAAAACGCGCCGCTGACCCGGCTGAACAAAATCTTCGATCAGGTCGCCCGAATCGGCGTCGAAAACGAGGGTTCCTGCGGGGATTTCGATGACGAGGTCTTCGCCATTTTTACCGGACTTGCATTTTCCCTGTCCGGGCGTTCCGTTACGGGCCCGGAACAGCCGGCGATGTCGGAACGGATAAAGGGTGCGCCTGCGATCCGTGGCTTCCAGGATCACATCACCGCCCTTGCCCCCGTCCCCACCGTCCGGTCCGCCGCGGGGAACGAATCTTTCGCGTCGGAAGCTGACGCATCCGCTGCCGCCGTTGCCGGACTGAGCGGTGATGACCGCCTCATCAACGAACTTCACTCGGCATAAACACTGATGCGTTTACGGGATCGTCCCTGCCGCTCGAAAGAGACGACTCCATCGATTTTGGCAAACAGGGTATAGTCTTTTCCGATGCCGACATTGTCGCCTGGATGAAATTGGGTTCCGAGTTGGCGGACCAGGATATTGCCGGCCTTTACGCGTTGACCCCCGTACATCTTGATGCCTCTGCGCTGTCCTGCACTGTCGCGACCGTTTTTCGAACTGCCGCCCGCTTTTTTATGCGCCATGGTTCCACTCCTGCCGGCGAAACGGCTTCCGAGGGAAAGCGTTACGCCTTTGCTTCAATGGTATCGATTTGTACCGCTGTAAATGCCTGGCGATGGCCCTGTTTTCTTCGATAACGTTTCCGCCGCTTGTACTTGAACACGATTATTTTCTTGGCGCGGTCCTGGGCCACGATACGACCGCTGACGGTGACATCGTCGAGGTTCGGGGTTCCAATGCGGACTTCCTCGCCGTCGGAAACCATCAACACTTCCTCAAAAGAGACCTCAGAGCCGACGTCGCCGGAGATCTTTTCGATCATCACGGTGTCCCCCTGCTGCACCCGGTACTGCTTGCCCCCTGTTTTTACCACCGCATACATATCCCATGACCTCCTTGCGTATCCAGCGTCCGCAGATCTTCCGTTAGGGTCGTTTGAAAAAATAGGAATACTGGTATGATCCGAAGGGATTGTCAAGAAAAATTTGTGGATCACAGCTTCCGCTTCAGGGTGAGGATTTTTTCCTTCTGACTGTCGGATACATCGTTGAAGGTCACCATGATGCCGCGAGAACTCCGTTTGGCTACCTGTCCCACGACCATGAACGCATTGGAGCCGTCCGGGTCCGCCAGAGTGATATCGATTTCCTTGCCCTGCCCGAAGGGATGGCTCGTTTCGATAAATACGCTGTCCACATTGATATCGCGTATGAACGCCGTAAGCGAGGCGTCTTCGGTATCGATGCTCACTTGAAGTGGTGCAGTGGCCTCCTCCCGGACGATGGTGATATCGTCTTCTTCCTCTACTTTTTCGTCGGGCTGCTCTTTGGCGAATTCCTCGATGTTGAGGACGATTACGGTGATGTTGTCGTCGCCTCCACGTTCATTGGCCAGATCCACCAGAGCCTTGCAGGATTTTGCGGGTGTTTTCTCCGATATAATATCTTGTATTTCTTTCGGTTTTACCTTGTCGCTCAGACCGTCGGAGCAAATGACAACGATGTCCTTCACCAGGCAATTCATCTCCATGATGTCCGGCTTCACTTCCGGTTCGATTCCCATGGCACGGGTGATCATGTGACGGAATTTGTCGGAGAGCTTTTTGGAACTGCCGGGGGCGATGGCCTCGTATTCGGCCATCATCGTATGCGGCGTCGAGAGCGTCTGCATGTCGTTGTTGCGAAGCAGAAAAATGGGGCTGTCGCCGACGTTTGCCACGATCATTGTCTTTTCGGTCAGCAACACGGCGGAGACGGTGGAGCCCATGCCTTTTTGGGCCTGGTTTTTCTGGGCCTGTTCGTAGATGGCATGATTGGCCATGTGAATGGCGGCTCCCAGCTGGCGGGCCTCCGGAGACATGTTCTCATTCTCGGGAACCCGATCCGCGTCCTTGCCGCTGAAGAACCGTTGGAGTTGTTCCGTGACGATCTTGGCCACCATCCCGCTGGCCACCTCGCCGGCATTGTGCCCCCCCATGCCGTCGGCCACCAGGTAGAGCCCGAGATCGTCGTTGAAAAAATAGGAATCCTCGTTTCCCTGGCGCTTTTTTCCAACGTCGGATATACCGGCCGATTCCACTACGATCATCTCAGCCCCTCGTCAATTGGCGATCTCTTCGTCTGCTTTTTGAACCGGCAGTAGCGAGCGCATTCCCCGCCGCTTGTTGGAGCGAAGCGAAAATCCCGGGCACCGGGGCGACGGAGAATCTTCAAATGTGGCCCCTCCTCGACCTTGTCGAAGGTCCCGGGTTTTACCCGGGGAACCGAAATCCGAATGGAGAAACAGCCTATAGAGCAAACGCGTGCACCTCGGGTCACACCGGTCAGGCTTTGTCGCTCCTGGGATTGTCCCTACTGTCGGGGGGGCCAACCGTATTTTCCTTACCAGAAGACAGCGTCGCTTTTCAATAGCTGATTGCCGGGCCTTTTCCGGAGGACCCACCGCTGCCGCATGAGTGCAGGACCCATGGGGAAGAACCGCCATCCGGGGATAGCAGCGGTTTGATAGGGTCCGACTTTCTGTGATACGTAATCGGCCGGAGGCGCCCGGTCGCACTCCCGGCATCTGCGCTCTGATCCGAAAAGCGGCGGGATTGGCGCCCGGCACTTCCGGTTCCATCCTCAACCCCTTTGGAAGGCCCACCGAAAATGATGTGGCGACGACTTCTGTTCACTTCTCTTGTTTTGGTCACGATTCCGGCACTCGCAGGTAACAAGGACTCCCCTTCCATGGCACCTGCCCGATGGACCCATCCGGCGGGCATGGTTTTCGTATACATTCCCGCCGGTGAGTTCACTATGGGCAGTTCGGGCGATGAACCCGGTCGCCATCCCGATGAAGTGCAGCATCGGGTCGTGATATCGCGTGGGTTCTACATGAGCGCCACCGAAGTGACCCAAGGTCAGTGGCAGCGGGTCATGGGAAGCAATCCATCCCAATTTGACGCTTGTGGCGATCGGTGCCCGGTGGAAACGGTCTCCTGGGAACAGGCGCATGAATTCATCCGGGCGCTCAACGACAGAAAAGAAAACGGCAGGTATCGCCTGCCCACCGAGGCCGAATGGGAATACGCCTGCCGGAGCCGAACGGCCTCTGCCTTCGCCTTCGGCGACTGCCTTTCCCCGGATCTGGCCAACTATGACGGCACCCATGTGATTTCCGGTTGCCCGGAGGGTGTCTATCGAAAGCGAACGGTTCCCGTGGGGTCCTATCCTGCCAACGCATGGGGTCTGTACGACATGCACGGCAACGTATGGGAATGGTGCCAGGACTGGTATGCCCGCGGCAGCGGACGGACTGCCGTCGATCCATCCGGTCCCGCTGGTGGAAAGTATCGCGTGATCCGTGGCGGAGGGTGGGACTTCTTCGACCACGACTGCCGATCGGCCAACCGCGACCGAAGCGCGCCGAATCTGGGGTTACCGTATATTGGTTTCCGGCTGGTCAAGGAAGCCGACGGAACAGATCTCTCGCTGCGGGAAACGGACGAACGATATGGCGTATCGCTCCGGAGTGCACCGCATCGAAAAACGCGCCGGCCATACGTTCCGAGGCCTCAACAACCTGCTTCCAGCATGAAAACCGTTCTTCGTCTCTGCCCTTGAACCAGTAAAAATCGTTCCGATCGGGAATGCGGCCGAGAGGCAGATTCCGCACGAAGTCTCTCGACGGCGCGATCATTACAACAGAGTCCGTTGCGGATGCTCCTGCCGAACGCCAAGGAAGTTTTTTATCCAACCATCCGGGCGTGATCCGGTCCGTGTAGTGGGGAAAGAGGGCGACTTCGCCTGTCGCCATCGATGTTCGGACCGCCATATGATAATCCAGGATACCCCCATCCCGATAGGTGCCGTCGGGGGCTCCGGCGATATTGCGAACCCCTCGCATCACCAGCGGAATGGCCCCGGAGGCCCGCAGCGCCTGCCGGAGATTGTTCTCCTGCAGAGGAACCCTGCGGCCTGCTCCCAGTCGGAACCCAAAGGGGGCGGTGTCCCGGGAATCGGCAAAAATCACGTGCTCGCAAAGCAGACGCAGCAGCCTGGGACTGGCCAGGTTCCCCGCCGCAGCGACGGCCACCCCCATTGCCTGAAGCGGCGTGCGCCTTGATGATAGGGGCCAACGGCATCGTGCCGCGACGATATTCAGACGAAAGCGCGGGTGGGTCAGGATTTCCCGAACACCCTCCGGGGAAACGAAGCGCTGCTGAATCCGAACCGCCTCTGCACTGATTTCATCAGGGGTGGGGCGCAACGAATAGCGCTGGTGGATGTAGGCATCCAGAAACTGCGAAAGGGCCGCAGCAGGCTTTTTTCGGCAGGCGGCCGCAAACCGCCAGGCACCAATGGAAGAGCCGAGCAGGAACAGGGGCTGGCCGTCGCTGTTCTGCAGCCAGTGACCGAAAAGTTCGCGGTCCATCGCACTCAGCACCAGCCATTTCGGACCGCCGGCGGCACCCAGCACGACCCGCACTCGCTCCGGGTGCAGCCCTTCGTCACGGACGACCGCCAGCGCAGAGGCGCCGGCAAAGACCTGAATGGGGAATTCGGAAGAAGGCATGGGATAAACGTTGTTTCGCGATGGGGGCTTCCCTATCGGATGAAAAAAGGGGCTTCTCCTGCGCCGGAGAGCCCCCTTGTCTCCCGTTTACCGGGTCCTCTTTTTCTCTTTTTCGGCTACGGGGTGCTGACGTAACCTTCGGCCTCCTCCTTGACGGAGGTGGCAATTTTGTACAACACGGTGAGCACCAGGAATCCGGCGGCCCACACCCCGAGACTGATCATCAACTCGGGCGGAGTGGGAATGTATTCGTTGACGTGCTCCAAGGGATTGGGTACGAACCCGCCGGAGATCATCCCCATGCCCTTGTCGATCCATGCTCCAAAAAAAACCGCTGCACAGGCCACGGCGAGCACGCTTTCGTTCCGGCGGCAGGCCGGGATGATCAACAGAACGATCCCGGCGATCATCAGGGAGATGGAAGTCCACATCCAGGGCACGTAGGCGCCGTGACCGTGAAGCCCGGCGAACAGATAGGTGATCGGGTGCATATGCCCGGGGATGTTGCTGTAAAACGACGTGAACACCTCGCACAGGAAAAAGAACACATTGAGGATGATGGCGTAGGTGACGATTTTGGCCAGCGACTGGATCTGCTCGCGGCCCGGATCGAACTTCGTAAATTTCCGAATGATCAGGCACAGCAAAATCAACAGCGCCGGCCCCGACGCGAAAGCCGAGGCGAGAAAGCGAGGGGCCAGTATGGCGGTCAGCCAGAAGTGCCTGCCGGGAAGGCCGGCGTACAGAAAAGCCGTCACGGTATGAATGCTCACGGCCCAGGGGATGGAAATGTAGATGAAGGGTTTGAGCCACTTCGGGTAATGAGCCCCGCTGCGTTCGGCTTCCAGCACGTTCCACCCGACGACGATGTTCAGGAACAGGTAGCCGTTGAGCACGATCATGTCCCAGAACAGCACGGAGTTGGGTGTCGGGTAGAACAGCACGTTGAGCATGCGCATCGGTTGGCCGAGATCGACGAAGATGAACAAAAGGCACATCACCAGCGCGGCCACCGCCAAAAACTCGCCGAGGATGGTGACGCGCCCGAAGGCTTTGTAATCGTGCAGGTAATAGGGAAGCACCACCATCACGCCTCCGGCGGCAACACCCACCAGAAAGGTGAATTGCGCAATGTAGAACCCCCACGAAACGTCGCGGCTCATGCCGGTGATACCCAGACCGAATTGCAGCTGGTACAGCCAGGTCAGAGCGGCCACGCCGACGATGGCGGCCAGAAATCCGACCAGCCCCCAGTATTTCTTCGATCCTTTTAGCGCTAATTCTAGCATAGTCACCTCACACGATGTAATACACCGACGGCTCGGTACCCAGCTCCTGCTTCCGCCGGATGGTGAAATGTTCTCTGAGCAGCTCGCGGACCTCCGATTCGGGATCGCCGAGGTCGCCGAAGGTGAGAATTCCGTTGGACGCCTCCACGCAGGCAGGCATTTTGCCAACGGCGAGCCGTTCCGCACAGAAGTTGCATTTTTCCACCACGCCCTTCATGCGTGTGGGGAATTCCCGGTTGATTTCCTCGATGAACGGTCGTGGATCGCGGAAGTTGAAGCTGCGGGCGCCGAAGGGGCAGGCCGCCATGCAGAAGCGGCATCCGATGCAGCGATGGAAGTCCATCATCACGATGCCGTCGGATTCCCGTTTGAACGTCGCCTTGGTGGGGCAGGCCCGAACACAGGGCGGGTTCTCGCAGTGGTTGCAGAGTACCGGCAACGGCGTTTTGTGCAGCCGCTCCACCATGTAGGGGCTTTCCTGGCCGGGGAAAACGTGCTCGTACTCGTCTTCCCAGATCCACATGATCCGGTGCCGCTTGTTCTTCAAAACGGGGACGTTGTGGAGCTTGTGGCAGGCCTCGAAGATGGGCTCCAGGTCGTCGATCGATTCGATCTGGGTGGTATCCACCACCATGCCCCAGTGCTTGCCGATGAGTGCCTCCCCGGTTTTTTTCGCCTCGGGTTCGACGGCCTCCCCGTGGCCGCCCGAAGAGGCGAACGAATCCAGCACCGGCCGGGCTCCCCAGCCCGTGACGGCGGCCACGCCGGCGATCTTCAGAAACGTTCTTCTGCTGCTGTCCATCAGTTTTCTCCCTTTGGATTATCGATGTGGCAATCCCAGCAGTAGGGCCTCGCCGATGCGTAGTCATGGCACCGGTCGCAGAACTCGGTCTTGTTCGAGTGGCAGTCCAGGCATGTATTGGACAGACTCATCATATATTCTTTTCCTTTTTCGGTGACATAGACCCGCTTGGCATCCCGTACGACCGTATCCCGCCAGACGTCCAAAAGCTGCATGTGCTCTGCCCGCATGTATGCGGTCGATTCCACGCACTCTTTTGCAGCTTTGGCCTTTGCCGTCAATTTCGGATCCGGCACGGGGGCGGCCTTTCCCATGTTGAACCAGAACGGGAGCGTCACGATGGCGATGAAGATCGCCAGCCCAGCGATGATTTTGCCTCGGTCGTTCATCGGATTACTCCTCCAGCTGCGGCAGCTCTTCGCCGCGCAGGTCCGTTTCGCGTTCATTCTGTCCCGGAAGGTTCAGTGCATTGGCCACCATCTCGTGAACTCCGGTCACCTCCACCCCGGGCACCCAGTACTCCATCAGCGGAGGCAGGGCCGCCCTGTCGATGGCGCAGATGCAGGCCAGCGTATTGACCCCGTGCTGCTCGTGGACGGTCTTGACGGCGTTGGCCCTGGGCAGGCCTCCGGCCATGCGCAGTTCCATGTCCTCGCCGGCGTTGAGACCGGCACCACTCCCACAGCAGAAGGTGGACTCCCGGATGGTATTGCGGGGCATGTCGTAGAAATGGTTGCATACGTTGCGGATCACGTAGCGCGGCTCCTCAAACAATCCCATACCCCGGGAGGGGTTGCAGGAGTCGTGGAAGGTGACTTTCAGGTGGTCGTTCCGGGAGGGATCCAGGTCCAGCTTGTTGTGCTGGATGAGATCGGCGGTGAATTCGGTGATATGGACCATTTTGGTGGACCGGGCGTTTTCGAACCGGGTCCCGGTGATGGGGTTTACCGGAACCTCCAGAAAATCGGCCGGCCCGTTCATGGTGTCCATGTACTGGTTGATCACCCGCCACATGTGGCCGCACTCCCCGCCCAGGATCCACTTGACCCCCAGGCGTTTGGCCTCGGCGTACATCTTGGCATTGAGCCGCTTCATCATTTCATGGGAGGTGAAAAACCCGAAATTTCCGCCCTCGGATGCGTAGGTGCTCCAGGTAATGTCCAGTCCGTATTTTTCCTTCAGGAACTGGAACAGCATGAGGTAGCCCATGCAGGTATAGGTTCCGGGGTCGGCGAAGACGTCGCCGGAGGGGGTGATGAACAGAATGTCGGCACCCTTTTTCTGGAACTGGGGCATGCAGTTGACCCCGGTAATGTCCTCGATGTCCTCGACGAAGAATTCCAGCATGTCTTTGAAAGCGTGGGGCTGAATGCCCAGGTGGTTGCCCGTGCGATAGCAGTTGGCCACCGGGGTCGCGATCCAGTCGATGTTCAATCCGATCAGGTTGAGCAGTTCGCGGCCCATAATGGTGATTTCCGCCGTATCAATGCCGTAGGGGCAGAAAACCGAGCAGCGCCGGCATTCCGTGCATTGGAAAAGGTAGTACCACCACTCGCGCAGCACCTCCAAGCTCATGGGACGGGCGCCGCCGATCTTGCCGAGCAGTTTGCCAACGCGGGTGAAATCGTTTCGGTATACCGACCGCAGCAGCTCCGCTCGCAATACCGGCATGTTTTTCGGGTCGCCGGTGCCGATGAAAAAATGACATTTGTCCGCACAGGCGCCGCAGCGTACGCAGATATCCATGAACACCTTGAACGATCGGAATTTTTCCAGCCGCTCCTTGAATCCCTCATGGAGGATCTGCTGCCAGTTCTCCGGCAGCTGCCAGTCTTCATCGAAGCAGCTCCAGGTCCGCGGATTCGGAAGACCGACGTATTCCAGGCTTTTGGGATTTCCTGCATAGCAGGCGATTCCCTTCCGAATGTCCACGGGCAGGGTGTCCATCCAGTCTTTCGCTGTGGGGATGGAATGGTCGATGTTCGAAAAGAACGCTTCTCGGTTCGGGAGATCGCTCATGGGATGTCTACTCCTTTTCCTCGGACGGGCTGTCGGCTTCGGCCTCTTCGGCTGGCTGTTCCTCGGGCATGATCTCCACCGGAAGTCCGGCTTCGACCATCTTCTCTCTGAACTCGTCCTCGTATTCCTCGTAGGTGTGGGTTTCCACCGGATAGTTCCATGGGTTGACGTGCCGCGTGGCCCGCGTGTCGGTGGGCAGGTTCCGGGTCGGGCTGAGAAAGATCCCGCCCAGATGCATCAGCTTGCTGAACGGAAAGTAGGCCAGCAGGATGCTGACAAAGAAAAGGTGTCCGTAAAACAGTCCCCCGATGCCCTCGGGCACGGTGGGGTGTAGGGTGACCAGGCCCATGGTGAGCTGCTTGATGGACACGATGTCAACCTTTGTCACGTACCGCATGAGGATGCCGGTGAACGCGATTCCGCCGATGAGGAACAGAGGAAAGAAGTCCGAGGCCAGCGAGATGTAGCGCACGTTCCCGATGAAGATTCGCCGCAGCAGCAGAAAGACGGCCGCTACCAGCAGTGCGGCTCCGGAGAGGTAGAGCACCGGAAGGCCGATCTGCATGAAGGAGTCGACGGTCTCCAACAGCTGAAGCGCCTTCGGCACGGGCTCCAGGAAAAAGCGCAGGTGGCGCACGATCACCGTCAGGAAGGCGTAGTGGAAGATCAGGGCGAACAGCCAGAGGAAAATCTCCAGGTTGTAGGAGACCTTGTGGCCCTCCCGGAAATTCATCCGCGTGTTCCGAAACAGGGACCGGAAGGTCACGATCTCCAGGAACATCCGCAGGACGACCGCGCCTGCGGTGCTAGGGCAGTCCAGCGTGTTCTGTCGAAATCCCAGCTGGTTTTCCTGCTGGCCGCAGGTGGTTGGGATCCGGAACGGAACGGCCGAGCGCGCCCAGCCCATCACCTTGTACACGAATCCCACGATGAACACGGCGAGGGCGGCGTAGGGAATGAGGACGCCGAACAGCACGTCCAGCCCCAGGGCTTCCGTTCCCAGATAGGCCAGGAAGAAAAGCACAAAGACGGCGATGAATGAGATCATGTACTTATTGTTCATCGAACCCTACCTCTCCATCCGAAAATGGGTTTGTAATACCATCACGTTGGCTATTTCGCCCCGGAGTTCGCATCCGCCTCCGGTTCGATCTTGAGCAGGCCGGCGCGTGCGAACGTCTGCATCACGCGTGTCCGCTCGTTGTCCGCCTTCAGCTGAAATATTTTTTCCCGGCAGCTCATGTAGATGTCGAACCCCGTGAGCGCCAGTGCATCCACACGGTGCTCGAAACGCAACCACTCCGGCAAGGCGTCCCCCCGCTGCAGCTCCTCGTTGCAAACGGATTTGACCACGTTTTTCAGATCGAGCACGAAAGCGACGGCCATCGCAGGCGTGAAATCCTGAACGGCCCGGATTCGGATGATGGGATCCAGGTGCGTTGCGGCGGTTTCCCGGTCCATGCCCTCGACAATGCCGTCGTACAGATGCTTCAGTCCGGTCATGGTGGTCCGCCCGACCGGATTGGCAAAGGGATCTTGCTGGGATTTGAGAAAACGACGGGTGTCCACGGGATAGGTGTCGACCACCACATCAAACCATCGCCGGACAATGGTGGCCTTTTTTTTCCTCAGTAGCTTGTCCAGGCCCATTCGCGGAACAACTCCCGAAGCCGCTGCTGCTTTGTAGAAAATGCCATGGAGATTGTTTGTGATATGAGGGTCTTGGGAGGCGGTCGTAAAAAAACCACTCAAGACTCAAGAGATTTCCTATAAACAACTTGGGTAACCCTGTCAAGAGCAAATGGAACCACCGGGCGGGGGCGATCTTGACGGTAGAATTGATTATAATTCATTGTAATTATTGAGCAAAATGAAATGTAAGCGGGTTGGATCCGGCATGAGTGCCCACAGGGTCCGCCCCCCTTTCCCGTCGCACGATCCTGCTCCCTTTTTATACGGTTTTCAGATGATACCGACGGCATCCCAAGCCCATTTCCTCTGCGTAGGCCAGTTGATGGATCGCGTCAATTTTCGGGTAGACTCCCTTGAATTTGTCTTCTCCCGGATCCTTGTTCGTGGAGAGGCAGCATCCCGGCAGCGCCGCCTCCTGGTTGACGAGGTCCAGGGATGCCTGGTCGATGGCCACGGGGTCCGTCGATGCGACCACGCCGATGTTGCGGACAATGGGGGCATCGTTCATCGGAAGGCAGTCGCATCCGGGGGAAATGTCGGTGAGAAAGTTGATGAACAAAGCGCGATTCTGTTTCCCCTGCAGAACGCCCGCTGTGTATTCCACCATATTTTCCATAAAGACGGGTACGGCCTGATTCCACTGAATCTGCACCGCGCCGTTTGGGCATATCAGAATGCATTCACCGCAGCCGATGCATCGCTCTGGATCGATCCTCGCCTTGCCCTCCGCCACGGCAATCGCCCCTGCGGCGCAATGCTCCGCGCACTCTTCGCAACCGACACATCGTTTGGTCTTGACCTTGGGGCACACCGTGGAATGCTGCGCCAGCTTTCCCCGCCGGGAAGCGCATCCCATCCCGACGTTTTTCAGGGTTCCGCCGAATCCGGCGAGTTCGTGCCCCTTGAAGTGCGCCACGGAGATCAATGCATCGGCCTCTACGATTTCTTTGCCGATGTAGACGCTGGAAAAGCGGCGGCCCGCAAGGGGAACCTCTGTTTCGCTCCGCCCGCGAAGACCGTCGGCGATGACCAGCGGAGCCTCCACTACTGCGTAGGCGAAACCGTTTTGTATGGCCGTCTGCAAGTGGAGGACGGCATCGCCCCGGGTTCCGGCATACAGCGTGTTGGCGTCCGTGAGGAACGGTCTTGCGCCGGCCTTTTTTATGGACGCCACGATTTTCCGGAGAAAGGCCGGGCGGATGAAGGCGGTGTTTCCCTTTTCGCCGAAATGAATTTTCACCGCCGCCAGGTCTCTGGGTCGCAAGAGCGACGCCAGCCCTGCCGCGTCCAACAGTTTGCCGATTTTGGAAACGAAACTCTCCTGGTATGTTGCACGCACATCGATGAAGAAGACGGTACTGTTGTCCATCGGAGGCCCCGCAGCTCCTTTCTCGTTTCGGATTTCGGATGTTCCGCCTGGCCTGCAAAAAACCACCGATGATACGCCTCGCCAGGCGGACAAACAAATTTTATATTCCCTTTCCTCTTCCATGACAAGGGTGGCGCGGCCCCCTTCCGCCTCCTGCAGGGAATTCGGATCCAAATTTGCTCTTGATTCTTTCTCCCGCGATGATTTATCAGTGAAGGCAGCCGATTTTCCTGACTCGTGTCCCCAAGCGCACAGGTCCCGTCGCCGGCCGAAGTCGCCAACCCATCCAACCCGGAAACACCGAGGAGGTGCCATGGAAATCACCGTCACCAAAGCCGAGCGTCTCAAACGGAAGCCGGATCCTTCCAAGCTCGGTTTCGGCAACCTGTTCACCGATCACATGTTCAACATGGACTACCACCCCGACCAGGGATGGTACAGCCCGAGAATCGAACCCTACTCTCCCATCACCATGGACCCGGCGACCATGGTTCTGCATTACGGCCAGGCGGTTTTCGAGGGATTGAAAGCCTACCGGACTCCGGCGGGAAGAGTGCAGTTGTTTCGGCCGCGGGACAACGTCCGGCGGATGAATCGATCCTGCCGCGCCCTGTGCATTCCGGAGCTGGATGAGGCATTTGTGCTGGAGGCCTTGAAACGGCTCGTGTTGATGGAAAAGGACTGGGTTCCCGATGCGCCGGGCACCTCCCTTTATATCCGTCCCACCATCATCGCCACAGACCCTTTTCTGGGCGTGCGCGCATCCCATACCTATCGCTTCTTCATCATCCTCTCTCCTGTCGGAGCCTATTACCCGGAGGGATTCAATCCGGTAAAAATCTGGGTGACGCGGGACCATGTCCGCGCCGTGCGGGGAGGCCTTGGAGAGGCCAAGACGCCCGCCAACTACGCTGCAAGCCTGTTCGCGGGCGAGGATGCCCACCGACAGGGATACACGCAGGTTCTGTGGTTGGACGGTGTCGAGCAGAAATATGTGGAAGAGGTCGGCTCCATGAACATTTTCTTCGTCCTCGATGACGAGCTCGTGACGCCGCAGCTCAACGGCAGCATTTTGCCGGGCATCACCCGAGCTTCCGTCCTTGAGCTGGCCCGCTCCTGGGACATGCCGGCCTCCGAGCAGCAGATCTCCATCGACGACGTTCTGAAGGCCCATGACGACGGCCGGCTGCAGGAGGTTTTCGGATCGGGCACGGCGGCGGTCATCTCACCGGTGGGCGAGCTGCACTGCGGGGAGCGAAGTGTCGTGATCGGTGGCGGGGAAGTCGGGCCCGTGGCCAAGAAGCTTTTCGATACCATCATGGATATTCAGTACGGCCGGGCCGAAGACCCCATGGGTTGGATCGAGCCGGTGATTTGACCTCTTCATCGAATGCCCTATTTTGAGGCCTGGACCTTTGGGTCAGGTCGGCGTCGTAGCGTTTCCATTCGGCCGGACCGGCAACAGTCCGGCCTTCTTGGTTTTCGGCGCCGGCAGCGGTCCGGGAGGTCTGCGAAAAGTCTCCATTGGATCCCCACCCCTCCGACTGGGTGTACATTGAACCGGCGTCAGCGAGCGCATTCCCCGCCGCTTGCGGCGGGGTTAGCGAGCGAATCGAAATTAGCAGAATTCCTTACCGGGCTGCGCAGCACTGCCGCCAGGCAGAACATTCCCCGCTGCTTGCGGCGGGGAGTCTTCAAACCGATGAAAGGAACGCCATGACCGCGGCCAGAGAGCCAGAACATTTGCCATCCTTCGAGGCGAAAATGCGCAAAGAAGGGCTGCCGGAAGTGGTGATCGAAACGTTCGCCCATTACTACCGGCAACTGGTGTCGGGGAGCACCGGTATGATTCCCGACGATATCCTTCAGCCGTTGGGGCCGGACGAGATCCCCTCCATGGATGCGGTGGCCGCTCATGCCGAAACCGGTGCCACCGAGCTAAAACACACCATTCAGATCGTTCTCAACGGCGGGCTCGGTACCAGCATGGGGCTGACCGGACCCAAGTCGCTGCTGGAGGTAAGAAACGGGCTTCGGTTTCTCGACCTGACCCTCCGGCAGACCGAAAAATCCGGCATCCGCCTGGCCTTCATGAACAGCTTCAACACCGACGAGGAAACCCGTGCGGCCGTCTCCCGCAGCGACACCCGCGCCAAACCCCTCTATTTTCTACAGCACAAATTCCCCAAGGTTTTGCGCAGCGACTTCTCACCTGCCGTCCGTCCCGGCCAGCCCGAGCTGGAATGGAATCCGCCGGGACACGGAGACATCTATACCGCACTGCACACCTCCGGAACACTGCAGCGTCTGCTGGACGAGGGAATCCGCTATGCTTTCGTGGTGAACTCGGACAACCTTGGAGCGGTGATGAACCCCTCCCTGCTGGGCTATTTCTGCCACAAGCAATTTCCCTTCATGATGGAGGTCGCCCGCCGTACGCCCGCCGACCTGAAGGGAGGACATCTGGCACGCCACCGTGAGAACGGCCGACTGCTGCTGCGTGAAATCGCCCAGTGTCCGGAGGAGGACATAGCCGCGTTCCAGGACATACACCGATTCCGCTATTTCAACACCAACACGCTGTGGCTGCATCTGCCATCCCTGCAGGCGCTTGCCGAGCGGGAGCGGATTATCCGACTGCCGATGATACTGAATCCGAAAACATTGGATCCACGGGATTCCTCCAGCCCGGAGGTGTACCAAATCGAGACCGCCATGGGGGCTGCCGTCCATTTGTTCGAGGGAGCCGGCGCCGTCTGTGTCCCATCCTCCCGCTTTCACCCAGTGAAGAAGTGCAACGATCTCCTCGCCGTTCGCTCCGACTGCTTCCTTCTCGATGCGGCAGGAAGACTGAGGGAAAATCCGGAACGTGCCCTGGACCGGATTCACATCCGCCTCGATCCCGCTTTTTTCTCCAGGATCGACATGTTCGACGATCGGTTCCCAGAGGGGGCCCCCTCGCTGAAAGACTGCCGGTCGCTGACGGTCCAGGGCGATGTCCGTTTCGAGGGCGGCGTGATGCTGAGGGGCGATGTGGCCATTACCCATCCAGGACCTGGCCAGGCGGTCGTGCCCGGAGGCTCTGTGCTGGAAGGTGAGGTGCGGCTGTAGGGCTATCCTGCGGTTGCTCCGTCAAAGGCTCGGTCGAAGCGGATCTTCGGGTCAAGAAAACCGGAGCGGAACATCGGTTCCGAGCCGAGCGCACCGGGACCAACGCAACGGAGGTGACACCATGCCACGTCCTCAACATCGCCCGAGCTCCATCGGTATCGGACTTTTTTTGGCAGTGGTTCTGTCGTTGCCGCCCGGACTGGCGCACGGCGCTTCCGTGGATCACGGCCTTTACGCGCAACTGCTGGAGCGATACGTGAAAGACGGCGTCGTCGACTACAGCGGCTTCCAGAAGGAAAGACAAACGCTGGAAGCATACCTCGACCTTCTTGCCGAAATCGATACGGACACATTGACACCCGACGAGCAGTTTGCCTTTTTCGTGAATGCCTACAATGCCTGGACCATATGGCTGATTCTGACGAAATATCCGAACATCGAATCCATCAAGGATCTGGGATCGCTGTTCAAGAGCCCGTGGAAGATGGAGATCGCACGCATTGACGGTGAGCTGATGTCGCTGGATCACATCGAGCACGGCATCCTGCGGAAGCGGTTCCCGGACCCACGCGTTCACTTCGCCGTCAACTGCGCATCCAAAAGCTGTCCCCCGCTGCTTTCCGAACCGTATCGCGGCGATACCCTGGACCGCCAACTCGACGGCGCTACCCGGGATTTCATCAACGACCCGGAGAACAACCGGTTGGAGGGCGATACGCTCTACGTCAGCAAGATCTTTGACTGGTACGGGGAGGATTTCGATGGGGAAATCGTCGGTTTTTTCCTCCGGTATGCCCGGGCTGACCTGAAACGAAGGCTCGAACAAAACCGAGACCGCATCGATGTGAAATACCTCGACTACGACTGGTCCTTGAACGGATACTGACCCTTTCCGGCCGCGCCCGGCAAGAACGTCCGGATCTCTCCGGAACGCGAGGGCACGGGGACAGAAAGGAACAACGCATGGCGGATCTCTACGATTACGACATCGGCATCATCGGAGGGGGGGCGGCGGG
>JAJDOA010000146.1 GCA_022340405.1 Desulfobacteraceae bacterium
GGACGGGGACGAAACCGTCTTTTTCGACAGCGGGGCGGCCATGGAGGCCGAGGATATTTCAACCCCGGAAATACAGCCCTCCGACGCCGAAGACGGGGACGGGGACGAAACCGTCTTTTTCGACAGCGAGGCGGTTTTGGAGAAAGGACCCGGCGGCCAATGCGTGCCCGCAGCGCCGGGGGGACCCGCGGTGAAGACCATCGGAAACTACCAGGCGCTGAAGCTTCTCGGCAGAGGGGGGTTTGGTTCCGTGTGGAAGGCCTGCTCCCCTGCCGGCCGCATGGTCGCCGTCAAGGAGCTCAATCCTGAAATTCTGGACAATGATCGAGCCGTCCGGAAGTTCTTCCACGAGGCGATCATCCTGTCCCGTCTCGACCATCCCAACATCTGTGCCTTTATCGACTTCTTCCCGCATGAAGGCAACTACGCCATCGTCATGGACTTTGTCGAGGGGATCGACCTGAAGGACATGTTAGAGGAGCAAAAGGGCCCGCTTCCGCTGGAAACGGCCGTCTCCATCGCGTCCCAAACCCTCGATGCCTTTCACTATGCCCTGGAAAAGCAGGTGCTCCACCGGGACATCAAACCCGAGAACATCACCGTGGACACCAACGGGGTTGCCAAGGTCATGGATTTCGGTATTGCCAGGCTTTCCTCCTCCGAGTCCCAGCAGACCTCCCTGTTCATGATCTCTCCGGCGTACACGGCCCCCGAGCGCTTCGACGCCAACAAGGCCGACCTCGTCGATCACCGTTCCGACATCTACTCACTGGGCCTTTTATTCTACGAGATTTTCACCGGTGCTCACCCGTTTCCGGTTACCAGCCCGGTGGACATGATCCGTGCCCATCTCAGCACCGCACCTACGCCTCCGGATCAGGTGGCGGAGATTCCCCGAAAAATCAGCGACGGAATCCTTCAGGCGCTGGAGAAAGACCCGGAAGACCGTTTCCCGGATTTTGCATCCTTCAAAATGGCCATGCTCGGGGAGCCGCCGCTGCGCACATCAAAATCGTTGGGCATCATCGAATTCAGCGGAGACCAATGCAAATCCTCCGCCACCTTGTTCAAGACCCTTGCCGGGCTCCTCAAAAAGCACCAGAAAAATGCCGCCCACATCAGCATCGGCCAGGGCGGCACCAAGGTGCATCTCATCGTCGAGACGGTCGGCGGCACCACGATCCGCATCCAGCGGGACATTGATAAGCCGTAAAGGCTGTCGGAGGTCCGAGGTCCGAGAAAAGAAGTAAGCAGTAAGCAGTTAAAAGCGGAAAACATCATTGGCATCTGGTGAAGTCACCATCTTGGGCCCTGGCCCTCCGCGAAGGATGCCGTCCCCCTGCAGTTCCTGCTTTCTGCTTACTGCTTACTGTTTGCTCTTTTCTTTTTACTCCTTGCTTTCTTTTCTTTATTTTTTACTGTGATTAAACCGTGGTGCGCACTCCCTAATCACCGATTGATCCGCATGCCATGCCGTTTTCCATAGGCAGCCACGCGCTCGGGCCGGAAATCTCCGGAACGGTAGACGGAAAGAAAGTCCGGATCCGCCAACAGCAGCAGCACGGCGGAGATGTGCCCGGCGTACCCGGTGTCGTCCAGGCGCCGGAGGGTGCGGATCGCCTCCTCGCTGCGCTCCATCACCTTGCGGTGGATCACCGGCGGCCGCTCCCGGCTGCAGCGGTGCAGCGAGAAAATCCGTCGGCAGGGGAAGGGGCGGACAGGATAGACGGCGCAGGTGGCGTTTTTCAGCAGGAAAGGACAAGGGGAGCGCAGTCCCTGCTGGCGGCCGCGCACGTCCTTTTCCACGGCTTTTTGCAGAGCTCGCTGCCGGGGCCTCGGCATGCGCGCGATCGCGTTTCCAATGGCCAGGCCTTCCAGGGTTACGACATCGATGCTTCCGGCCTCGGCACAGCAGAAGGCACACCCCCTGGTGCAAGCCGCCGCCTCCCGAAACGGCGCCGTTTCCCGTTCAAAGGCCGTGTAGATCTCCGAAAGGGCTGAAAACTTTTCTTCCATTCTTCTTCCTGGGAGGCGGCTTTCCTTCCAGTCCGGCCGCCCCTGAGTGATCGCTCTTCCCGCATAGCGGGGGTCTTGGATATTGGGCCTTGTGCCGAAAAGGCAATATAGCAATTGCCCAAAATAAGGTCCGATGTTTACGCCTCGCCCGATGGACGGGCGGAAAGGCAGTCGGAAAGCCGCCGTATCGCTTCGCCAAGCTGTTTGCGAGAAGGAAAGGAAAAATTGACCCGCATATGATGATGCTCGTGCCGCTCCGCATAGAAAGCCTCTCCGGGAACGAAGGCAACCCGAAAGGCCAGCGCCTCGTGGAAAAACTGCCGGGTGTCCACGGTCCGCGGCAGGCTCACCCACAGAAACATACCCCCTTCCGGCCGCGTCCAAGATATGCCCCGGTGAGGGGGAAATTGCTCTGTGAGCGCCTCCAGAAGAGTCTCCATCTTGGCGCCGTAGTATTCACGGCATCGTGCGAAGTACCCATCCAGATCCATCCGCGTCAAAAAGGCCGTGCACATATCCTGGTTGTATTTGGGCGTGCAAAGCGTGCCGCCCTCCTTGATGCGCGTCATCCGTTCGATAACTTCCGGCGGGCCGATCGTGAATCCCACCCGCATACCGGGACAGAACAGCTTGGAGAAGGTGTAGATGCCGATCACGTGCTCTCCGCTACGCTGCTGGTCGAGGGCAAAGAGGGAGGGAATATCGGCGCCGCGATATCGTAGGGTCCGGTAGGGACTGTCCTCCACGACCGGCACATCGAAGCGCTCGGCGAGGTCCAGCAGCGCCCGACGCCGGTCCAGCCCCATGGTGACGCCGGAGGGATTTTGAAAATCCGGCACCACGTAGATAAATTTCGGCAGACTCTGGGCGCCGTCCCGCCTCTTCAGAAGGGTTTCGAGCCGGTCGATATCCAGCCCGTCGTCGGTCAGCTCGACACCCAAGAATTCCGGCCGCTGCATTTGGAATGCGGCGATGGCACCGCCGAAGGTGGGGCGCTCCAGGACAACCGCATCGCCGGGATCCAGAAAAAGACGGCCGGCCAAATCCAATCCCTGCTGTGCGGAGGTGGTGATCATGACGTTTTCCGGAGCCACACGGATGCCGTCGCGGCGGAGAAAAGCGATGACCGCCTCGATCAGGTCCTTCTCGCCCCGGATGGTCGAGTACTGCATGACGCGTTCGAGGCGATCCGAAAAACATCGTTGGGTTTCCTCCACCAGTTCCGATTGCAGGAACATACGGGGAGACGGAAGGCCTCCGGCCAGGGAGATGATCTCCGGATCCTCGATCAGGGCCAACAGCTTACCGATAGCGTATCCGGTATAGTCCTGCATGTTCATCGAATAACGTGTGCTCCAGGGACTCTTCATCGAGCGGTTCCTTTCCGCCGGTCATGAGAGCAAAAAACCGAGCGGGGCTCAACCTTTCATTTCCACCGGACCGGTTTTTCCTGGGATCGACTCCGGGATCACCTTGTGCGGGACGGAAACGATGCTTACGGTTCTAAACAGTAGAGGCCGTTTACCACCCCGCGGCCGGAAGCCGAACCATTCGGACGATCAAATCCGGTAAAGAAACAGGGAGGTGCGCAATGAGTCGATGGAACCGAAATCGAATCGACGACTGTTTTCGCGACTGCGAAGCCGGTTACCGGGACTGCAAAAAGAGCCGTGAGCACGAATCCGTATGCAGAACGAAGAGGGCCCAGTGCTCCTGCGGCTGCAGAAT
>JAJDOA010000192.1 GCA_022340405.1 Desulfobacteraceae bacterium
ATTCAATCCATTCCCTTTGACGACCGTCAATTTTGCTATCGATACAATCGGCTTTTCCGAGATTTTCTGCACCGTCGGTTCGAGGAGGCAGTGCCGGAGCCTGAAAGGAGGCGGCTGCTGGTAAAGGTGGCAGAAGCCTATCGCTCCGCCGGCAGGATCGAAGATGGCATCAAGTATTTTCTTCGAGCCGGCGACTACGATACCGTCGCCGACGGCATCCGATCGATCGGAATCGACAGGGTGATCCGGGGCCGCACCGTGGAGTTGAACCAGTGGATCGAAGCTCTTCCGGAGAATTTCGTTCGCGAGGATCCGTGGATTTCATTCTTCTGGACGCTGGCCCGCCGCCTTCGAGGCGGCGTGCGGAGCGTTGCCGAATTCGAAGCCTTGGTCGACCGATTCAACGGCAGCGGCGATGCCCGTGGAGAGCTGTTGTCACTGGCGTATCTTATCGAAACCATGGTGTTCACCGGGGCCGGACCGGAAGCTCTCCTGGCTCGCATTCAGCAAGCCTGCGCCCTCCTGGAGAGACTGCGCTCCCTGCCCTACTACACCTATGCCAAGACCCTTTTGTGGCTCCATATCGGATTGGGCTCCATCGTTTACGGCTACAACCTGCAAAAAGGACTGTCCGCCTGCCGAAACGCATTTCTTCTTTCCCGTCAGATGAACGACGACGAACTGGAAGTCAACGCTCTGGTCGTGTCGGTTCTCGGTCGGGCGCTGAGCGGCGATTTCATCGAAGCCGAACGGATCGTGGAAAAGATCGGCAACCGCATCGATGCGAAGGCCTTTCCGGAATACCGGGCCCTTTTCGGCATCGTCCACACGGTTTCTTCGCTGTACCAGGGGAGACTGGACCGCGCCCGGGAAACGGCCAACCGGGTCCGGGAAGACATCGAGACCTACGGACTGCTCTTTCTGTATCCCGCGTTCATCGATGCAAGCGGCCTGCTGGAGGTGCACGAGGGCCGTTTTTCTGCGGCGGAGTCCACGAGCCGGCACCTTTCCGACGTAGCCATGATGGCCGACAGCACCTTTTACCAGGGACTGTCGAAGCGCTTGGCCGGTTTGGCCTATTACCAGTGCGGGCGCCTCGCGCAGGCCGAAACGATACTGGGCGAGGCGCTCGAGGATTTCGGATGCGAGGGGGGAGCGAATCTTCACGTGGCCCAGCTGCAGACCCTCATGGGGCTGCTGCGGCAGCGGAGCGGAGATCATGAAAAGGCCCGAGACTATCTCCACGAGGCCATGCGGACGGTTAAAGGCGCTGGAAGCCCCATCTTCGAGGCCGAGGTTCATATGGCCACTGCTTTGAACGCCCATTTATGCGGGGACGGTCCGACGGAGCTCTTCCACCTCACCCAAGGGTTCAATTTGGTGAGGGACGGCTCGTACCGGCACCGGATCGTTCTGGGCAAGGACGACTTTCGCCAAATCCTGCAGCTGGCGCGGAACCACGGGGTGGCCGGCACCGACCGTCTGCTGAGCCGACAGACAAAAGATGAAGAGGTCGGCGAAACGGATGCTGCAACCGGGGCCGGCGTCGTTTTATCGGCCCGTTTCCATCGGTCACCGGACCGGCTCACGGTGAACGCTTTGGGAGGGCTGGAGGTCCGGCGCGGCAATGGGACACCGATTGCGGACCGCGAATGGGCAGGTCGCCGCTCGAAGACGCTGCTAATGGCGATCGTGGCACGCGGTGCGAGAGAAGTACCGGTCGATGTTCTCATTGAGGATTTGTGGCCGGAAAGCCATCCCCGCCGGGCCATGCAGAATTTCAAGGTCACGCTGCACCGTCTGCGGAAGGTTTTGGAGCCCGATCTGGCCCCCCGACAACGCTCGGCCTTTGTCCATCTGAAAGACCAGCGCGTTTCCCTCGATGCCGTTCTGTGCCGGATCGACGTCGAACTGTTTCTGGAAACCACCAAAAGCCTCCGTCGCCTGGGAGATCACGGCAATCCCGATGAGGTTCTGCTGCTGTGTGCGGGTGCCGATGCCCTGTACCGCGGAGACTTTCTTCCCGAGGAGCTCTACTCGCACTGGGCGGAGCTCAAGCGTTCGGCCCTGAAGGAGCAGTACCGGATGGCGCTCATGCGAATGGGCGACGTCTATAGCGGTCGCGGGGATCTGCAACAGGCAGCGGAGGCCTACCAAAAGGTCCTCCGGGTCGATCCTTTCCACGAGGCCGCCCAGCGGGGGCTGATGCGCTCGCTTGCCCGGATGGGTTCGCGTTCGGCCGCGCTGCGTGTGTACCGTGATTTTTCGGCGACACTGTCCGAGGAAATCGGAGAATCCCCCGATCCCAGGACCACGCGGCTCTACGAGGCGATTCTCGACGGAAGCACGGCGGATCTGTAACCTTCCGAGTAACCTTCCTGTAACCCTCTCCTGTTACAGTGTGCGACACGATTCACTGCATCGAAGCTTCCTTGTCCGGTCCTACACAGAGGCGTGAGGGCGCTGGTGCCGACGGTGCCGCAGCGGTCATGTTTGCTGCAAGGCAGCTCCCTGCGCGGCGTACCATGCGCCCTTTGCACTGTGTTTCCGGGTGCCTTCCCGCATACATGAGAAAGGAGGGACTATGAATGTCAACCGAAGGGAGTTCATCCAGATCACCGGGGCTGCAGCAGCTGGGATTGCAGTCAGCGGACTGGGTTTCGACCTGGGCCCGGTCCGGGCTCACGCCCAGATGCTGAAGACCCGGTATGCCAAGGAAACCACGACGATTTGTCCTTACTGCGCCGTGGGCTGCGGCGCCATCGTGCACACCAGCCAAAAGGGCGACGGGCGGGTGATCAACATCGAAGGAGACCCGGACCACGTGATCAACCGCGGGTCTTTGTGCTCCAAGGGCGCCTCCCTCAGCCAGTTGGTGGAAAACAGCCGGCGGGTCACCGAGCCGTTGTATCGCGCACCCGGCGCTTCGGACTGGAAACCCGTCTCCTGGGACTGGGCGCTGAGTGAGATCGCCAAGCGTGTTCAAGTCACACGGGACGCCAATTTTGACAAGACCAACGCCAAAGGCGAAATGGTCAATCGGACCACGGCGATCGCCTCGGTGGGAAGCGCCGCCCTGGACAACGAGGAGTGCTGGGTCTATCAGGCCCTGCTGCGTTCGCTCGGACTGGTGTACATCGAGCATCAGGCCCGTATCTGACACAGCGCCACGGTTGCGGCTCTGGCAGAGTCGTTCGGACGCGGCGCAATGACGAATCACTGGATCGATATCAAGAACAGTGACTGTATCCTCATCATGGGCAGCAACGCTGCCGAAAACCATCCTGTCAGTTTCAAATATGTCACCGAGGCCCAGAAAAAAGGCGCGGCGCTCATCAGCGTAGACCCCCGCTTCACGAGAACCTCGAGCAAGGCCGATATCTACGCACCGCTTCGCTCCGGTACGGACATCGCTTTTCTGGGCGGTATGATCAAGTACATCCTCGACAGCGGCCAATTCAACAAGGAGTACGTGGCGGCCTATACCAATGCACCGTTTCTCGTCAACGAGGGCTTCGGGTTCAAGGACGGTGTGTTTTCCGGTTTTCAGGAAACGCCGAAAGGGCCGGCCCTCGGAAAGTACGACAAAAAGAGCTGGGCGTTTCAGATGGACGAAAAAGGCGTTCCCAAGATGGACCGGAGCCTCGAAGACCCCCACTGCGTGTTCCAGCTGCTGAAAAAGCACTTTTCCCGCTACGACACGGATACCGTGTCCCAGGTCACCGGAACCCCCAAGGCTTCCCTGGAGGAGATCTACCGCACTTACGCCGCCACAGGGGCCACCGGAAAGGCCGGCACCATCATGTACGCCATGGGCTGGACCCAGCACACCCACGGCACCCAGAACATCCGCACCATGGCCATCATCCAGTTGCTGCTGGGCAACATGGGGGTCGCCGGTGGAGGCGTGAATGCACTGCGCGGCGAGTCCAATGTCCAGGGATCCACGGACCATTGCCTGCTGTGGCACATCTGGCCCGGCTACCTGGCCACACCCAGCACGAAATGGCCCAAGCTGGCCGATTACCTCCAGCGCAGGGCCAAGAGCAACGATCCCCTGAGCGCCAATTGGTGGCAGAACGAACCCAAGTACATGGTCAGCACCCTCAAATCGTTTTTCGGGGATGCCGCCACGGCTGAAAACGATTTCGGCTACGATTGGGTGCCCAAGGTCGATGCGGGGACCGCCTACTCCTGGCTCGATATTTTCGACGCCATGTACGACGGAAAAATCAAGGGGTTTTTTTCCTGGGGTCAGAACCCCGCCTGCTCCGGCTCCAATGCGGGGAAAAACCGCGAGGCCATGAAAAACCTCGACTGGATGGTCAACGTCAACCTTTTCGATAACGAGACCGGATCCTTCTGGAAAGGTCCCGGCATGAAGCCCTGGGAGATCCAAACCGAGGTCTTTTTCCTGCCGGCAGCGGTGTCCGTCGAAAAGGAGGGCAGCATCACCAACAGCGGGCGCTGGATGCAATGGCGCTACCAGGGCCCGAAGCCCCTGGGCAACTGCCGGCCCGACGGGGATATGATCCTCGAACTGGGCGACCGGATCAAGGCGCTCTACGAAAAAGAGGGCGGTGTACACCCCGAGCCCATCATTCACCTGAAATGGGATTACACGACCGGCGGCGCCTATGACCCCCACAAGGTGGCCAAGGAGATCAACGGCTATTTTCTCCGGGACGTCACGGTGAAGGGGAAGACCTACAAGAAGGGGACCCTGGTTCCCAGCTTCGCCTTCCTTCAGGCCGACGGCTCCACCTCCTCCGGTAACTGGCTCTACTGCAACAGCTACACCGAAAAGGGCAACATGGCCGCCCGCCGCAGCCAGCAGGACGCCTCCAACGGGATCGGGATCTACCCCGAATTCGCCTGGTGCTGGCCGGTCAACCGCCGGATCATCTACAACCGGGCGTCGGTGGACCTGAAAGGCCAGCCCTGGGACAAGGACGACTGGGTGATTCGTTGGAACGGCAGCAAGTGGGAGGGCGACGTCCCCGACGGTGGCTGGCCTCCCCTGGAGAGCCTGACCAATCCCAACCCGAAGAGCAAGTATCCTTTCATCATGCACGTTCACGGCCACGGCCAGATTTTCGGTCCGGGCCGCAGCGACGGGCCGTTCCCGGAGCACTACGAGCCCCTGGAATGCCCGGTGGAAAAAAACCTCCTCAACCCGAGAATGGTCAGCCCCACGGCCGCCGTCTACAGCGGCAAAGCCGACATGTTCGCTACCTGTGATCCCCGGTTCCCCTATGTGGGGACGACCTACCGGGTATCCGAGCACTGGCAGACCGGCCTCATGACGCGGTACCAACCATGGCTGCTGGAATTGCAGCCGCAGGTGTTTGTCGAGATGAGCGAGGAATTGGCCCAGCTGAAGGGTGTGAGCAATGGCGAGCGGGTCAAGGTGTCCAGCGCCCGCGGCTCACTGGAAGCCACCGCCATTGTCACCAAACGGTTCAAACCCTTCCGGATCGAGGGGTCCGTGGTCCATCAGGTGGGCCTGCCCTGGCATTTCGGCTGGCGCTGGCCGGCTTCGGGCACGGAGAAGAGCGCCAACCTTCTCACCCCGTCGGCCGGAGACCCCAACACCCGCATCCCCGAAACCAAGGCGTTCATGGTGAACGTCGCAAAGCTATAGGAGGGAGGTGATCCGAATGACCAAAGCATTTTTCATCGACACGACGGTCTGCACGGGATGCCGGGGGTGCCAGGTGGCTTGCAAGCAATGGCACGACCTGCCCGCCGAGGAGACCGAAAACCGAGGCAGCTATCAGAACCCGTCGGATCTCTCCGCCATGACCTATAAACTGGTGCGCATGCGCGAAGAAGAGATCGACGGTAAGCTCCGCTGGCTGTTCTTCCCGGACCAATGCCGGCACTGCCTCGACGCGCCGTGCAAAGGTACGGCCATGTACGAGGAAGCCATCTACCAGGAACCGGCCACCGGTGCCATTCTCTACACGATGGCCACACGCGAACTCAATGCCCAGGAAATCATCGATTCCTGCCCCTACAACATACCCCGTAAGGGGCCGGACGGTGTGTTGGCCAAGTGCGACATGTGCATCGATCGGGTGATAAACGGACAGCTTCCCGCCTGTGTGAAAACATGCCCCACGGGAGCCATGAATTTCGGCGACAGGGAAGAAATGCTTCAACTGGCCGACCGACGGCTGGGTGAGGCGCGAAAGAAATTCCCCAAAGCCAGCTTGTTGGATCCCGACGAGGTCAGTGTCATCTATCTGGTGGCGTATGACCGGAGCCATTACGAAGTCGCGGCCCGAGCCCGAACGCCTGAAGGACTGACACGGCAGGCTGCGCTGCGGAAAATGATTTCACCTCTCACCCGTTCCGTTGCCCACATCGGTTGAACCACCTACCATCGGTATCAGGAGGGGGAGCGCACGCTCCCCCTCTTGCCTGTTGGATTGCGGGCTGCCGGATATGCGGCGGCACTGCATCGAAGACCCCGCGCAGACCATCGGCTATGGCATCGGCAAAAATGATGGTATGATGGATATCGGGTTTTTCTGGAAGGAGGCTCGTGCCATGCTGAACGCCACGACGAAACAGCTGCAAGCGATTCAGAGCGCAGCGGAGGCCATTGTCGCCCGGCGACCCGCCTACCGGCAGTTGATGGCATTCTACGGGGATCTGTTTCAACTGCAGACGGCCATGGGTGAGCGGGTGGCAGCCGATCCGCCTCCGTTGCCGGAGTTCGGTGAAACCGATCGGAGTCTGCCGTTGATCTCTCCCCGCGATTTTGCCATCAACGGCGACCGCGCGGCGGAATTGCTGAAGTCGGTCAGTCGCCGGGCCGAAACCAGCGGTTCCGATCTGGCCGATGATGCCCGCACCATCGCCGAAGCGCTCGAAGGAGAGCGTTTCGAACCGCGGGAAGCTTTTGGCGCCTTGCTGCAGGACCGTTGGGAGGTGTTGGGGTCGATCGCCGAACAGATCGGCGTGAAGGCAGCCACCTTGTCGTTTTTCACCTACCACAGCCTTTTGCCGGAATTGCGCCACACCGCCGAGCGCCTGGCCAAGCGCACCATGGACGGCCGGAATTGGCGCCAGGGGCATTGCCCCGTTTGCGGCACGCCACCGGCCCTCTCCCTGATCGACGCCGGCGGCGAGCGCCACCTGTTGTGTGGATTTTGCTGGGAAAAATGGCGCGTTGCCAGGGCCGGCTGTCCGCTCTGCCGGTCGGCCGAAAGGGGGGCGCATACCTATTTTTATTCGGACGCGGAGCCCGAATACCGGGTGGAGGCTTGCGACGCCTGCAAGCGGTATGTCAAAACCGTCGACACCCGCTGCCTGAACCGACCCTTCTACGGCCCGCTGGAGGCCGTGGCCACCCTTCACCTGGATCTGCAGGCCACAGAGAAAGGATACGACGGCACACTGCCCGGCTACCTGAAGTAGCCGCCATCGCGAAACTTCTAAATCGCGGCGGGAAACTTCAACGTGAAAGTGGCCCCTTCGCCGTCCCGGCTTTCCACATCGATGGTGCCGCCGTAATCGCCGACGATTCCGGTGGTGATGGCCAGGCCCAGCCCCATTCCCTCGCCCATTTGTTTGGTCGTGAAGAACGCCTCGAAGATCTGGTCCTTGTGCCCTTCCGGTATGCCGATGCCGGTATCCGACACCGACACGGCCACGGTGCCGTTTTCAGTAAACGAGCGGATCCGGATTTGCCGCTGTCCAGGCTCGCGGCTGTTCTCCGGCCGCTGGTTGATGGCATCCCGCGCATTGGTGATCAAATTGAAGATCACCTGTTCCAGACGATTGTGATGAGCCAAAATCGGAGGGATGGTTTCATCCAGTTCCGATCGGACGTCGATGTTCTGGAGGTTGAGTTGTTTACCCACGATATCCAGAACGCTGCCGACGGCATGGTTCAGGTTGACCTTTTCCCGCGTGAAATCCGCTTTTCGGCCGAAATCCCGCAGGCGAACGATGATCTGTGCAGCACGGTCCACTTGACCGCTCATCTCGTTCACCACCTCCACCAGGTGGGACGGCGAAATGTCACGGTCCGTTTCGACCATCATCTGCAGATACTCACTACCCATTTTGATGGCGTTGAGAGGTTGGTTGAGCTCGTGGGCGATACCGGCGGACATTTCTCCCAAGGTGGTCATTTTGCTGGCTTGAATGAGCTGGCTGTCCTTTTCGACCATTTCGCTGATGTCCGCCGTGGCGACGATCCACGCGTCTCGCTCCTGATACCGGGTGGGACTGGCGTGGACATTTACGTACAGCGGCGATCGGTCGCTGCGGAAAAACTGCATTTTGGCGGTCAGCAACTGGGTTGCCGTTCGGACGGACCGCAGGTCTGATATCTGCTGGAAGTCCAGCGGACCCAGCTCGGTAAACCGCATGCCGATCAGGTCGTCTCGCGGGTAGCGGTAGGTTTCCTCTGCGCTGGAGTTCGCGTCGAGAATGGTCAGGGTGCTCCGGTCCACCACGAAGATCGGGTTGGGTCCGCTGGTGAACAGGGAACGATACTTTTCCTCCGACTCCTTCAGCTGAATTTGCGATCGTTTGATGCGGTGGGTCATGTTGACGAAGGATTTGGTCAACTGGCGCACTTCGTCCCCTCCGCTTTCTCCAAACATTTCACAATCGCTGCACTGGACCTCGCTCCGGCTCCATCCGCTCAAGGTATCCTCTGCCTCGCCGGCCGCCTCTCGCAGCTTCCAGCAGGGCTGTTTATCGTTGCCGAATGCGGGGCACGCCCGCTGCCCGCAGTTCATCCGCTCCCAGCAGCGGGCAGGGTCGAGAGGCGTCGGCCGGATTTCGAAGTTGCCCCGGCTAAGCTCGTCGGAGATTTCCGTCAACTCGGAAAGAGGTCGGGTGATGTATCGCGACAGCCAGTGGCTGACGATGAAAAAGATGATCGTCACCACCGACACGAATCCCAGAAACGTCGTACGCAGTTTGCCGATGAGATGGTCGATGTGGCGTTTGTTCAATCCCAGTCGAACCGTGGCGATTTCGTAGATGCCTTCCTTGACCGGAACGGCGATATCGTACACCGAATGCCCACGCAGACGCAGCAGGCGGATGCTGCGATCGGAACCCTCGGCGATGGGGTTGGCGGCATCGAGCCCTGCGGGAAAGTCGTCGATGAAGGTGTGGGCGATGACGGATTGCTGTTGGTCCAGCACAAATACATACAGAATCAATTGGCGGCGTTCGTGAAGGCGGGCGTCGAAGAGCAGGCTGGTCAAAGCGGGGATGTCCGCCGTGAGAATATGACCCCGGCCGCTTTCTGCAATGCTGTTGGCGATGCCCAGTCCCCGCCGCTTGAGCTCGGAGGTCAAGCTCGAAATAAGAACCCATCGGGTGAACAGGGCGATGAACACGCTGATGAGCAGAATGACGGCCGTTGTGGCCAGGAAGATCTTGTTCTTCAGGCTGAGGTTTTTCAGGGTCATGATGCCCGTGGCACGCATGGGTTCCCTCACATCCGTTTCTCGGACGGTTGCGGATCGAGAAGGACGAACCTTTCCCTCTCCAGCCTTGTGAAATACACACGTTCCAGACCTTGGTGATCCCTGGCGCTGAAGGACAAAGGGTTGTCGATGCCGAGGTCAAAGTTTCGGATGCTCTCGATCGCCTCTATGAATCCCTCCCGGTTCAATGCTCTGCCGGCCCGCCGCAGGCCTTCGTGCAGCACCTTGGCATTGATGTATCCTTCCAGGCTGACGAAGTTCGGTTTGTCCTCCGGGTAGTATTTTCCGAGCAGCTCAAGGTATTCCCGGGCACCAACAAAGGAAGGATGGGTTTCGATCAATTCCGGCGGCGGCACTACCTGAGTGACGATCAGCCCCTCCCCCTCGTCCCCAAGAAGCCGTGCCAGTTCGTCGGCGCCCACGAAGCTTACGTTGTAGAAAATGGGCGTAAAACCGGCAATGTAGGACTCCCGGATAAACGTGGCGCAGGGATCGTAGGTGCCGATCATGACCACGGCCTCTGCGCCGGAGTCCATGATCCGCCGCAGGCCCTCCTCGATGTCCAGGGTGCCGCGGATGTAGGTGCCCTTGGCAACCGGAACCAGGCCGTAGTTTTTCAGCGCCAGCTCCGTGCCGCTCAATCCGTCGAAGCCGTAGGCGTCGTACTGGTAGAATACCGCGATTTTCTTCAGCCGCAGCACCTCGACGAGATAGGTGACGGCGGCTTCCGTTTCCTGGTAATAGGAGGCGCGGACATTGATGAGCCATTTCGACAGCGGTGCCCGCAGCCGATGTGCCCCGGTGAACATGCCCACCAAGGGAATCTGCGCTTCTTCGATCAGTGGGAGTACCTTGAGCGTCGTAGGGGTTCCCACGTAGTTGAACAGGGCGAAAACGCGATCCTGGATGATCAATCGCTGGGTGTTGAAAACGCACTGGGGCGGATCGTACTGGTCGTCGTAGGCGATCAGGCGGACGGTCCTGCCGTGAATCCCTCCGGATTCGTTGACATGGTTCAGATAGGCACGGGCTCCGTGGAGCATCTGCGTGCCCAGGTAGCTGGCGTGGCCGCCCAGCGCCAGGGACATGCCGATGGTGATCTCCGTGTCCGTGATACCGGACACTTTCGTTTCGGAGGGATCGGCGACGCCTGCCCGGCTGCAGGCGCCGGCCCAGACAGCCGCCAGGCATGCGACAACGATTGCGGCCATTCGGATTCGCACCGACTTCGGTTTCCAAGATTTGCGGCGAGTTTGGGGCATGGGAGCCCTCTCCAAAACAATGGATGGCACTTCTCGCGCCGGAGATGATGGCTTCTAAAGATTGCCAGCAGACTCCTGTAAAATGCAAGAGGTAAGTCTGGCGAAAACCCCATCGGCGGATGCCGGTTTTCTCTCTTGGCGTCGAACAGGGCCCGGCGGATATCGTATCCTATGCAAACCGGATCCCGGCCCCTGCCATTTCCCCGGACAGGCTTTTTCCCCATTCGGCTTTTCACGACTGACATTCATCACGATTCGGTGTATTCTACGCCCGTTTCTATCCTTATTCTTTCCGACGCGGGCCCCGGTGCCCGGCGGTGGGCGCCCGGCAGAGGGTCCAACATGGCAAAAGGCGGCATCGAAACGGATAAACCCTCTCTATCGGCCGGGAACGGCGCTTCCGCCGGAGGGCTGCACTTCCGCCTTCTTGCCGAGCCCGAGGGGCAGATCCTCCTGGCTGGCCTGGGCCTGGCCACAGTGTCCATTCTGGCGCTCACGGTCGGCCTGTTCCGGTCCCCCGATACGGCGCAGCTGCTGATGGGGATGACGGCCTCCCACGTATTTTTTGGCCGCGCCGCCGGGATGTCCTTCGGGTACACCCTCGGCTTCGACCACGCCCTGGTCATATCGGTGAACATGCTCATCGAGACCATCCTCGTGCTGCTGTTCTATCCGCTGTTCGTTTTCAGCTGGCGGCGCCTGCTGGTGCTCTCCTTTCTGAAGAACTTCATGGAACGCTCCCACCGGTCCGCCGAAAAGAACCGGGACAAAATCCGCAAATACGGCATTCCTGGTTTGCTGGCCTTCGTTTGGCTTCCTTTCTGGATGACGGGGCCGCTGATGGGTTGCATCATCGGTTTCCTCATGGGCCTGAGGCAATGGACCAACATGCTTGTCGTTCTGACCGGAACGTTTCTGGCCATCCTCGGATACGCTGCCGTGCTTAAGGGGCTACACACCCGCCTGTCCCTCATCAACCCCTATGCGCCGTTTGTCCTTCTGGCCATACTGGTTCTGATCGCGATTGCCGCCAGCCTTCTTCACAATGGGCGCAGCCGAAAGCCTTGACCGTTTCCGTATGAAGACGGACCGCAGCGGGCTGCGACAGAAAGGGCTTGCAAATGCCCGATGAGCACGGAGCGGTGATCCTACGGGTCCGAGCCTTCCGGTAATCTCCGATGGACGGGCCGCCGCTGTAGTGATACGTTGGCCGCGACGGCCCGCAGCGAACCGAAATCCCGGTCACAGACAGGGACCGGTTTGTTTTTGCGCAGAGGAAGAAAGACAAAGCGTTGGGACACGCGATGTTGAGCACTGGCCTCCGGCGACTCCGCCAAAAAATGCTTTCCCGGTCACGCCGTATGTCCAAAGAGGTGCGGGCGCGGTACGTTTTCTACGAGGTGGGATTTCACGGAGACCGGCATCTGATCCAGGTGGTCGACAGCCTCATCGAGCACTGCTCGCATTTCATCGAGACCGGGACCAACGTGGGCTCCACCCTGGCGTATGTCGCCTCCCGCTATCCGAACGTTGCTTGTTTGTCCTGCGAGCCCGATCCCGAGGGGTTCCAAAGGGCGGAGCGCAATGTCGCACCCTTTCCCAATGCAGCGGTCCAACCGCTGTCCTCCGGGGATTTTTTCACAAAGCTGCAACAGGAGCAGCCCGACCTGTTTTCCCACCGGATTCTGTTCTGGCTCGACGCCCACGGGCACGGGTTCCGATGGCCGCTGCAGGAGGAGATCGCCTTCATCACGGAGAAATTCACATCCGCCTATTTACTGATCGACGATTTTAAGGTTCCGGGCAGGCCGGAGTTCGGTTTCGACACCTACGAAGATCAAGTCTGCGACTTCGACCACATCCGGGAGTCGATCCGTCCCGGACTGCACTATCGACTGTACTATCCCAACTACACCCAGCGGACCTCCCCGCATCACGGGCTTCGAGGCTGGGGCCTGATCGCCTACGGGGATAAGGATCCCTCACCCCTGGAGCGACTGCCCGAGCACTGCGTGCGGCGCGCCGCCCCGTGAGCCGGAGGGGAGGTTCCCATCGAAACGACGATGTACGAGAAGATCAGACGATTCATCAAAGATTTTCGGAATTCGGCCACCGCCTCGGTCGGCGGCTCCTTCCCCGTGGAGGACAAAGCGGTGATCGACGCCTTCCAGGCCGAGCCGGACAACACTTTCCTGGTCAGTTTCCCGCGGACCGGCAGCCACTGGCTCCGGATGTTGATGGAGCTGTACTTTGGAAGGCCATCGCTGACCCGCGTCTTCTACTATCCGAATCGCCGCGACTATCTCACGCTGCACACGCACGACCTAAACTTGACCGTCGAAAGGTCCCACGTTCTGTACTTGTACCGCGATCCGGTGGATACCGTCTATTCACAGCTTCAATACCACCGGGAGCCTTTTCAGGATCCGGGTCGCATCGACCACTGGTCGGAGCTTTACGGTAGGCACCTGGACAAGTGGCTTTGTCGTGAACGCTTTACGGTGCGGAAAACCGTTCTGACCTTCGAGGCCATGAAAACGGGCCTGTCCGAAGTGTTCACACGAATTGCCGGGCACTTCGGGGAAGCCTTTGACCCGGGTCGTCTCGAGGAAGCCGCCCGGCGGGTCACCAAGGCCGAGGTCAAGGCGAAGACCCCGCACGATCCGCAAGCCGTGCAGATCGGCCCTGCCTACGCGTCCAGCCGTGAACGGTTTCGGAGGGATTTTCACGACCGCGTCTGGGATACCGTTTTTCGAGAACGGAACGGGCTTAAACGGGTTTTCAGCACCGAGAGTCCGGGAATCGGGCCCGGCCGAAACCGTTGGCTCTCCGACCGCGATTGACGCGTCCCGGTTCCGCATTTTGACGCTCCATCCCTCCACGGGCACGGCGCTCGGGGCAAGCCCGCGGGCGTGGTCGATACCATTTGCCAAAAGTATGCTCCAAGTTGGAGCGGAGTCGGAAGCGAAATCCGGCAAAAGCGTTATTTCAGCCGCTTGGCGATGGCCTCGGCCTGCCGCCGGTGCAGCATCAGATGGAAGGCGAACATGCAGTGCCAGCCGTGGGCGTCCAGGTCGGCGAAAACGGGATGGCGGAGCCGCTGGGTTCCCCGCAAACGCGGCAGTTTCCGGATGGTATCCAGATGGCGGAGTATCGAATCACGAAACGCCTCCACGTGCTCGGCGCCGGCGTCGGGGGAGGGCATAACGCCCGTTTTCATGTCGATGCGGGGCCGGACATCACCGCCGGAGGCGAGGTCGTTGACGATGCCGGTGATTTCACGGCTGACGATGGTGTCGTGCTCCAGAATCATGAACACCGACCACTCCCGCATCTCCGGATCGATACCGGCCATGGCCGGGACCCGTACGGGTCTTGCGCTCATCTCCGCACCCAGGCGATCGGCCACGGCCAGAGTGCGCTCCATCTCCCTGCGGGCCTGACCGGATGCGGTTTCCCGGG
>JAJDOA010000193.1 GCA_022340405.1 Desulfobacteraceae bacterium
CCGCGTCCACGGTTTTTTCGGCGGCCGCCGCCCGTTTGTAGGCGACGATGCCGGCCAATCCGCATCCGAGTATCGTTTGTCTACACGGGAAAAAGACAAGGGATCCCTGCGGTACGTGGTGCAGCCATTTGCCGAACCAGATCCCGGGATTGATGCGCCGGGGGAGGCGGGAGTCGAGATAGCTGCGCACGGCGCGTGTCCAAACCGGGACGGCCGTTGCCGCTCGATGTATGCACTGGATTGTTCTTGAAACGATGTTCATGATCAATATGTCGGCTCCACGATTTTATCGCAATTGTCAAAAGTATGTTCCGATTGGAATGGCCATTTTTTGTCTTTCGTAGAGGAGGAGTTTATCCTCGCCCCAGCGCTGCATGGCCCGTCACGCTGCAACGGGAGGGGATAAACCCCTCCCCTACATTTCCATAGCAGCGCATAGCGTATACGGTGCAGAATTCTGACAATGGCTCTATAGAATCCCTCGCAGCACTTCCACCGTCTTTTCCGCACGCTCCTGCGTTTCCGTTTCAGACCACCCAAGCTTGATCAGCATGGACACGGCCCTTCCCATGACGGCGTCGGATTGAGGAAGGGCAAGCCGACGATAATCCGGGCGCTCAGAGAGCAATTGTACGGGGAGCTTGGCTGGAGATGAAAAGCGTTTCAAATGGTCCCAGCTGCGGATATAGTGCCAATTGTTGTCGAACCAGTAAAAGCAGCCATCGACGCCGGCTTCCGGCAGCGCTGCGGCTGCCTTCCGCGCACGCTCCTCGTCCGGCAGAAAAAACGTCAAAAACGTAGCCGTGTCTCCCGCCTCGTCCGGTATGGTCCGGAAGCGGACACCGTCCACCGCGGAAAGGGCGGACACGAGGATTTGTTTCCGGCTCCGCTGGATTTGCAAAATGGTGTCGAGTTTTCGCAGCTGCGCCACACCCACTGCAGCGTTGAGTTCGCTGATGCGGTGGTTGGTTCCAAGGATCGGATGTTTCTCCAAACCGCGGTCGTTGCCGATGTGATCGTGGCCGTGGTCGGCGTAGGCCTGAGCGAGCTCGTAGACGCGCGCGTCATCGGTGACAACGGCGCCCCCCTCGCCACAGGTGATCGTCTTGACGGGATCGAAGGAAAAGCAGCCCGCCAGACCGAATGTTCCCAGTGCCTTACCGTGAAAGGTTCCGCCAAGGGCCTGGCAGGCATCCTCGATGAGCGTCAGGCCCCGCTGCTGGCAGAGATGCTGCAGCTGGTCGATCCGGGCCATTGCTCCACACATGTGCACGGGCATGACGGCCCGGGTTTTTTCCGTGATCGCCGCTTCCACTGCAGAGGGGTCCAGGCACAGCGTGTCATCGATTTCGGCGAATACCGGGACCGCTCCCGCTTTCAGTATGGCCTCGAAAGTGGCGACAAAGGTAAACGGCGGCACGATGACCTCGTCCCCGGCGCCGATACCACAGGCATTGAGCGCCACATCCAGTGCCGCCGTGCCGCTGCCGACCAAATGGCAGTGTGCGACCCCTAACCTTTTGGCCAGCATCTGTTCGAAAGATCTCGCCTTCCATCGATCTTTGCGGGCGGCATCGAAGCCGTACCGCATCAGGACGCCGGTTTCCAGAACCTCTTCGACCTCGTCCCGCTCTTCTTGACCAAAAAGCTCGAAGCCTGGCATGACTGTCTCCTATAGCGATTGTCAGAGTTCTGTTCCGTTTCCGAAACGATTTCCAATAGAGCGGTAGGGGAGGGGTTTATCCCCTCCCGTTGGTGGTTTCATCTGACCCGTGCCCCGTAGCCGGGATCTCCGCTTCTGTGCGACGGGCGGGGATAAACCCCGCCCCTTGACAGGCATGAAAACCGATTTCAATCGAAACCTATCCTTGGCTTTCTCTCCCCTTCCGTTGAGCGAACACCTCTTGAAAATATTGCTTGAAGGCCTCTCTGGCGTATTGGCTGGCGCGCACGCCGATATAATCCTCGTGGGCCACCACGATGGACAAAACCATCTGCACGTCGCCGCGCTTCTCGACGGCAAACCCAACAAACCAATCGAATCGGGCGTCGTGGTCGCCGTTGCTGATGGAACCGGTTTTTCCCCCTAGTTCCAGCTGAGACAGGACCGGGTCCTTTCTGTAGCCCCGGAATGTTTTCCGGCACGTCCCCGATCGAATGGTTTCGGCCATCAGACGCTGCATCTTTGTCGTTGCCTCCCGGGACATGACGGATCGAACGGTTCGGGCTTGATGGTGATAGAGCAGTCGGTTTTCGCCATCGGTGATGCGGGCCACCATCGTCGGTTCCACCAGCAGCCCTCCGTTGACGATGCTGGCCCCGATGACCGCCGCGTGAAGCGGCGATATTCGGGTTGTCCGGTTAAAGCCGCTGGCGATCTCCGCCCACTGGTAGGGGTCGTCCTCGACGACGATACGGCTCATGGATACGGGGGCTTCGAAATCGATGGGCTCATTGAAGCCAAACGTGCGGGCATAGGATTCGAGAATCGGTTTGCCCAGCAGGCCGGCGCCGATTTTTCCAAAAACCGGATTGATAGAAAGCCCGAAGGATTCCCGAAAAGAGGTCTTTCGGGTCCATCGCGTCCGCCGTTCCTTCAGTTGGGACTTGTACAACGTGTATTTTCGGCCGTTGTAGTAAACCGCCTGGTCGGGGTGGTATCCATGCTCTTGGATGGCCGCCACGGCGGTGACGATCTTGAAGATGCTCGCCGCAGGAAACGCGCTGTTGATGGTCGTGTTGTGGGTCGGATCGTCTTTGTCGTAGCTCACCATGGCCAGGATGGAACCGTTGGCAGGGTTCATTGCGACGATACCGATGTAGCGGGCGTGTGCCGTGTTCAGCGCATCCAGCAGGGTCCGCTGCAGCTGCATGTCCAGGGTTGTCTCCACATGCAATGGCGTGCCGTCCTGGACGACGGAAAACCGACGCTTGCGAAGATTCAGCGGGAGGTTTCCGTCCAGTAGCTGCCGGACATCCTCCTTGCCCCATGCCGGCATCGCCTCCCTTGCTGGCACACGTTTCGACGTCGCGAGGGGTGCATGCGAACCGGTGGAGAAAAATGAAAAAGAATCTCCACCGATGGCATCCACCAAGCCGTAAGCGGCGCCGAGCAGGACCACCAGCAGAAAAAGAACCTTGAGAGCCGGCCGTACCGTTTTCCGCTGTTGCAGCCTTCTCTGGTACAGGCGCCACCGTGCACCGGTCTCCAGAGAGGATATGGATTTGAACGATTTCCGCTTCATGGGCTCGTTTCGATTTGGACTTTGCTGCGGATTTCACGGGAGTTATTTTACCGCAGACGCAGCCCCGGCGGCACCTCACGGTCCAGGGTGGCCAACGCCTCGACCTGCTTGCCGGCTGCCGCCAACAGCATGCCACGGGACTCAATACCCATGATTTTGGCCGGTTTCAAATTGGCCACGATGATCACCTGCTTGCCGATGAGATCTTCGGGTCGATACTGCTGGGCGATCCCGGCCACCACTGTCCGCACCTCCCCGATGTCCACTTCCAGCTTGAGCAGTCGATCGGCCTTGGGTACCTTTTCCGCCCGTATCACCGTACCGGTGCGCAGCTCGATCTTCTGAAAATCCGGAATTTCGATCTCTTCCAGGCCCTTTTCTTTGGATTCCTGCGGCGATGGTGTGGGCCGGGCCGACTCGGATGCAGCGGTGCGAATGGATTTCGGATCCACCCTTGGGAAAAGGCTCACCGTCTCGGGCAGGAGAGTGCCCGCCGTCAGCTCGCCCCATGCTCTCAGACGTTCCAGGAGGTAATAGGGCTTTTCGGGGTCCATTCCCAGATGGCGCTGCATGGTAGAGGAGGTCTCGGGCATGACCGGATACAGCAGGCCGGAGACGATGCGCAGCCCCTCGGCCAGATGGTACAGCACGGCATCGAGGTGATCCTTTTTGGCGGGATCCTTGGCCAATACCCACGGGGCCGACACGTCGATCACCTTGTTCATCCGGTTGATGAACTGCCACACGGCCGCCAGCGCCCGGTGAAACCCGAACGTTTCCATTGCCTCGTCGTATTCGGCGACCAGCTCCCGGGCCGCCTCGCTCAGATGCAAATCGAAATCTCTCTCGGCCCCCGCTTTGGCCGCCGGTATGGTTCCGCCTCGGTATTTGTGAATCATGGTCAGGGTTCGAGAGAAAAGATTGCCCAGGTCGTTGGCCAGATCCGAATTGATGCGCTGGACCAGGGCCACCTCGCTGAAATTGGAATCCAGACCGAAGGCCATGTCGCGCAGCAGAAAGAAACGGAATGCATCCAGTCCGTAGACACCCACCAGTTTCAGGGGGTCCACCACGTTTCCAATGGATTTGGACATCTTGCTCTCATCCACGTTCCAATAGCCGTGAACGTTGAGATGCCGGTATACGGGAATCCCGGCGGCCCGGAGCATGGTGGGCCAGTAGATGCCGTGGGGTTTGAGAATATCCTTGGCGACGATGTGCTGGGCATGCGGCCAGAACGTCCGGTACCGTTCGCCGTCCGGATACGCCAGAGCGGATACGTAGTTGAGCAGGGCATCGAACCATACGTAGGTGACGTATTGGTCGTCAAAAGGCAGGCTGATGCCCCACTGCAGCCTCTTCTTCGGGCGCGAAATGCAGAGATCGTCCAGCGGGTCTTTCAGAAAGGAGAGGACTTCGTTTCGGTACCTTTCCGGTCGGATGAAATCGGCATTTTCCTGGATGTGATCGATGAGCCACTGCTGGTACCGGCTCATGCGAAAAAAATAATTGGCTTCCCGTATGGTGTCAGGCGCCACCTGATGATCCGGGCATTTACCGTCCACCAGCTCGCGTTCCGTGTAAAAGCGTTCGCACCCGTAGCAGTACAACCCTTCGTATTCGCTGAAGTAGATATCGCCGTTTTCGTAGATCTTTTGCAAAATGTGCTGGACGACTCGGATATGGTCCGGGTCCGTGGTTCGGATGAACTTGTCGAAGCCGGCGTTCAGCTTCGGCCACAGCTCTCGGAATAGTTCGCTGATGCAATCGGCATATGCCTTCGGTTCGAGGTTTTCCTTCCGTGCCGCCCGTTCGATCTTGTCGCCGTGCTCGTCCGTACCGGTGAGGAAAAATGTTTCGGCACCGCGCATTTGGTGAAAGCGGCGGATGGCATCGGCGACGATCGTCGTGTAGGCATGACCCAGATGCGGCTTGGCATTGACGTAATAGATCGGCGTCGTGATGTAAAAAGGCGGTGCCATGGTGTCTCCTATTTGCCCTTCAGCAACTCCTGTGGCGAGCCCTCCACCTCGCCGCCGCCTTCCAGTCGGACGGCGATGCGGTTGGCAAGGACGTTGTGCCGTGTGACCTTTCCACGGCCCTCAACCGTTTGAACGGTTTTTCCGATTTTGGGAAAATTCTTTTTCAGGGCCTGGTATGTTGAACTCTCGAATGTCAGACAGCACATCAGGCGGCCGCATTGGCCGGATATCTTGGTCGGATTCAAGGAAAGCCCCTGCTCCTTGGCCATTCGGATGGAGACCGGGCCGAATTTTTCCATGAAGGTGGAACAACAGAGAACCCGTCCGCACCGCCCCAACCCTCCGCACATCTTGGCCTGATTTCGAATGCCCACCTGCCGCATTTCAATGCGAACGCCGAGTTCCCTCACCAGCATCTTCACCAGTTGGCGGAAATCCACCCGCCCATCTGCAGTGAAGAAGAACGTCATTTTGTTTCCGTCGAACGTACTCTCCACGGCAAAGAGGTTCATCTTCAAGCCAAGCTGGTCGATGCACTGTTGGCAGAAGGCACGTGCCCGTTGCTCGGTTTCCCTGTTTTTTCCCAACTGCCGATAATCTGCATCGCCGGCTAGCCGGAATACCTTCTTCAAGGGCTTTTTCGCTCCCTCTCCCTCCCTTTCGGAGGCGGGACGAGGCGGTACGACCACCGTTCCGAAACCGAGGCCGTTTTCGGTTTCGACGATGACATGCTGGTTCTTTTCCAACACGAACGCGCCGCAGTCGAAATCGTACACCTTTCCTGCGGCTTTGAAGCGAATGCCTACAAATCTTTCCATAATCTTGCTTTGCGGGTTTCGTCGCAATTGGGCGAGTGCCGATCCCCCGCGTACGGAAGGATGCCGGGAGCAGAGAAAGGTCGGTCTCCGGAGGTGCCCGGTATCCAGCGGGGGCGGCGGGCCCGTCCGCCAGTCGACCTTCCGGTGGGAATCGATCGTATCTTCAGGAGTCCCCGATGCGCAGCAGCAGTTCCTCCAGGGTCAGCCTCGCGTTGACGTTGTGCTGCATGTACCGCTGAGCGGCCTGAACCGCCCGGAATCTTTCCATGAGCGACGAAACGGCAACCTCCTGTGAACCATATTGGATGGAGTCGGTCAAGTCCTTGTTGATTATTTTTTCCGGTGCAAGCTTCCAGACCATTGAATCGCGCAACCAGCTCTCCATCACGGAATACACCTCGGCAAGCCGCTCCCGGTCTCCGGACAAGTGCTCGGCAAGGGCCAAAACGTACTCCGGTGCCCGGTCCTGCAAGTGGCTCAGTTCCTTGATGAGCCGGGCGCGATCGTCGCACCAATCGGACGCCAGCAGCTCCTCGGCCCGGGAAAGGCTGCCCCCGGCCGCGGCGGCGAGGGAGGCCGCCTGATCCCGGGAGCAACCTCCATTTTCCATGAGATGCCGCCGGATCAGGCTTCCTGCGATGGGATGGAATGGAATGCGCTGGCAGCGGGAAACAATGGTCGGCAGCAATTCGGACAGATGGTCCGTAAGCAAGATGAAGATGGTATTGCTCGGTGGCTCCTCGAGTGCTTTCAGCAGCGCGTTTCCCGCCGAGGGGTTCAAACGGTGGGCATCGTGCAAGAGGACGATCCGATAGCGGGCCGCATAGGGCCGCAGTGCAATGATCCGGAGCAGTTCGCGCACCTGACCGATACGGATTCCGCTGCGCTCCGGACGGATCCGAATCCAATCCGGGTGGCTGTCAGCGGCAATCTGCCGGCAGGATTTGCACCGGCCGCATGCCGGGAGTTCGGCCTCCGGCGATGGCTCCGCCGGACCGGATGCCGTCTCCTCAGCCATGCTCTGGCCCGGTCCTCGCACGTCACAGTTGCATGCCTGGGCGAAGCGGGTGGCGACCGCTGCCTTGCCGATTCCAGGTATTCCCGTAAACAGCAGGGCCTGGGGGATGGTTTCCCGCAAGAGGTGAGCCGAAAGAATGCGCAGGGGGCGTTCCTGGCCGACTATCGGGAAGGGGGACGGCACGGTCACCGATCGACGCGATCTTTGAGTTCTTTGCCGGATTTGAAAAAGGGTAGCTTTTTGGGCTGGATTTTCACCTTTGCGCCGGTCTTCGGGTTCCTTCCCATGTAACCGTCGTAGTGTTTGATGGAAAAACTGCACCATCCTCGGATTTCCACCCGTTCTGCGCGGGCCAGCGCCTCGGCCATGGAATCGAAAAAGGCCTGCACCACGAGCGCGGCCTCCGTCTTGGGAATATCGGATTTTTCTTTGAAGGTAGAAATGAGTTCCAGTTTGTTCATGAAGCCTCCGGCGGTGACAATGAAGCCTGGTTACCAGAACTTAATAGAAAAGTCAATAGGTTATGATTTTTTCGCTTCCGGTGAAAGGCTCAGCTGAGGATGGACGGCAGCTTTTCTACCTCGTCCTCCAGAACGTCCACCGCTGCGAACTGACCGAGGGCGTCGATGTTGACGATGACACGTTCCTTTCCCCGATATCGGCTGAAGGTACCGATGACGCCGGCGAAGGGTCCGGAGATGACCATCACCCGGTCCCCTTTTTTGAATCGGGTTCCCGTCGCCACCGGTTCCTCGCTGGAAACCATGATCTTCAAGGAGTCCACGTCTGCGTCGGGTACAGAGATCGGCCCGTCCAGATTGCCGATGAAGCGGACCACCCCCGTGGTCTTCAGCACCTCGATCTGTTGGTAGGGGTTCAGATTCGTCCGGACGAAAACATAACCGGGGAACAGCGGCGCCCAAATCATCATTTTCCGGTCCCGGCGTCGGCTGCGCACCCGGATTTTCGGCAGAAACACTTCGAGGTTCTTTTTTTTCAGGCCGTCGGTAACGACATTTTCAAAGCGGCTTTTCGTGTGGATGGCATACCATGCATCGACAAAGCGATCAGCGGTCATGGGCGTGTACGGAGCAATTCCTGGGCAAGGGTTCGATCCATCTTTGGAATCGTGGACCCTGCCGCCGCCGGGGCGGCAGGGATTAGGACGATCCGTCCGCGGGTCAGTCGTATTCCACCGGACTTTGCACCTGCTGCAAGGAAAACCGTCGGCGAAACTCTCCCAGTCCGCTGAAACTCAGCATGAAACCGAATTGGCTGGTGTCCTCGTACTCCAGGTAGTTGATATCGAGAGCCCAGCACTGCGCCTGGTAGACGACACCCAGGCTGGTTCGAATGTCGAGGTCGTCGTAGATGTTTCGCTCGTACTCGGCATAGGCCGCCCACCGCTCGTTGATCGTCAGCCAAAGGTCCGTGTAGATGGTCTCCTGGCTGTCGCGCCGGTAGCGGTGCTGGACGAACAGCCGGTCGCCCCGGTTGTCGGAAAGGTTGACGGCGATGTTGTGCGAGTCGAGGCCATCGTTACTGTCATCGTAGAAATCGTAGGTGAGATCGCCCCGCAGGGAAATATAGCGGGAAGGGGCAAAATTGAGTTCCACATACATCGGCGACCACGGTTGCCGTTCATCCGGATCGATTCTTTCAGTGGGATCGTCCGTGGTGGCCTCGCGAATGTCGTAGTAGCCGGAGATGGTGAGCCGCACAAATTCACGGTAATCGTAGAGGGAAGGGTCGGTGGTCTCGTCGGTTTTCTTTGGGAGTTTTTTCTGGGTCTCCGAGATTGTTTTCTCAGGAGTCACCAACGACTTGGTGGTCAGGATG
>JAJDOA010000221.1 GCA_022340405.1 Desulfobacteraceae bacterium
CTTCTCCCGCACCGGATTTACCAGAAAGCGTTTCAACTGCCGGAGGGTGATCTTTTCCTCTGTCTGCGCAGCGGCTGCTCCGGCGCGGCTTCCGGCCGGAGGTGCCAGTTCCGGAGTGAACCGCCCAACCCGCTCCAGATCCTGTGCCGAGGCCCGACGCCGAAACGCCTCCCACCGGCCGCGGATTCGAAGCCAGGCCACCCGGTCCGCCAGGGAACGATTGACCAGGACATCGCTCCATTCATTGACGGCGCCGGGATCGCAGTATCGGTCGCTGCTGCCTGCCAGAGGCACCTCGGCGACACGGAAGCGCTGTCCAGGCGGAAGGATCTCCTCCTCCACCACCCGCATCAGCTGATGGAGCAAGATGCAGGGCTGCCGCTTCCGGTCCTTCTGAAGGTCCCTGGAGACATAACTGAGGTACAGCCGGTCGCGAACCGACAGGAGAGCCTCCAGGAAAAGGTACGCGTTTCGCTCCGGCAGGCTGATGTCGCCGATCCGCCGCCTGGCCAGGCGCAGATCGAGGGAGGAGGTCTCCGCCCTGCCGGGGAAGCTCCCCTCCTCCATCCCCAGCACGTATACGAGACGAAAGGGGATGGGCCTCATGGGACGAAGGGCGGAAACGGTGACGCCTCCGGTGAGGTAGTCGCCGTGCCCCCCGGAAATGGCACGGAGATGGGCGTGTACGAACTCCCGCACCCACTCCACGTCCATGAAAGGCTGCGACCCGGAAGCGTACAGGTCGTCATAAAATTCCAGCCCCTGGAACGCCCGCACCAGAGCCTGGCGGACGGCGGACTCCCCCCTGCGGTCGTCCGGAACCTCCAGCAGCCGATCGCAGACCTCGAGAAAGCGCCGGCACCACTGCCGGCCGCCGGCTCCGGGCTGCCGAAGCCTCTCCACAGCACCGTGAAGGGTTTCGATAACCATGCAGAAGGTTTCCAGCAGACCCGTTTCGCCGGTTCTCAGATCGCCGTAGGGCACCCGCCCCCTGTAGTGGACAAATCCCCGGGGATCGACCACCTGGGGGGCCGCCATGATACGGGACAGGCGCAGCCGCTGCAAACCCAGCTTCCAAGTGTAGGCGTCGCTGTCCGGATAGCCCCGGGTTCGCTTGGACGCGCGGTCGAAGCAGTGGAAGATGTTCAGCGCCTCGGTCCATTCCGCCCATGCATGCACGGCCTCCGGTTCGATGTTCCACCGGCTCATCAAACAGGGATTGAGCAGTAGTGCGAAGACCTCGTTTCGGGTAAAGCGCCCGGCGCAAAGGGTCAGAAGGGACAACACCGCGTTGCCGTAAACGCTCTCGATCTCGGCGTGGGAGTCCACCAGGTTGTATGAAATCCGGGCGGGTTTTCGTTGGAACACGGTGTCGAAAAGGGGTTTGTATGCGGAAATGTCCGGCACCAGCACGGCGATGTCCGTCAGCTGCAGGCTTTCGTCCTGTTCCAGGTTGACCAGAATGCTGTCGTGGACGGTTTCCACCTCACGGCTGCGGCTCGGGCAGGCGGCAATCTGCAACGACCGGTCTTGGCGGAGGCGGCGGTGTCCATCCCCCGCAGCGGAGCTCCGGCTCAGGATATCGCTTTGCACGCGCTGCAGCACGCCGGCCTCCGCATCGGGGACCGCAAAGCAGGAGTTGAAGTTGTAGTCGGTCAGTTCGCACAACAGCCGAACGCTTTCCCGGCCGGGCTTCCCCCACGCGGCCAGCAGAGCGTTGTCTTCCGCGCCCGCAAGCTCCCCGCTTTCCCGCTCCGCCTCTTGAATAACCAGCGATCCAGCCCGGGAACGCCGGATCCAGCGCCGCTCCCGGGGGGTTTGCACGTCCTCCCAGAACTCGCGGGAAGGGTTGAAGGCATAGATGTGCATGTCCCAGCAGGGCTGCAACCGGCCGAGGAGTCGAAGATGAAATACGGAGATCTGTGACAGGCCGAAAAAATGGACGCATCCGCAACGCCGATCCGGGCTCAGCGCATCCGGAGCCGAACCGGAAAGCACTTCGTCCGCATATTGCCACAGGGACAGGAGCCGCCTTCCGCTCCGTTTCGACGCGTCCTCGGATAGGCGCTTCATCCGCAGGTACAGCTTCTGCTGGCACCGCTCCATTGGCCTGGGAGAAGCTGCCGCCGGCTCCAACCAGCGCTGCACCATGTCGGTCCGGTGATATTCGTATTCCTGGAAAAGGCCTGCCAGCCGGTGGGAAAACTGCCAGAGGCGGGCCGGGTAGTCCGGTCGCCGGCTGCCTCCGTCATCCATGAGATATCGCGCCACCGGAGCCATGTCGGGATCGTCGATTTCCAAGTGCTCCAAGATGTGCAGCAGAAGAAGAACAAGCCGCTCCTCGTTCATACGCTCCGGTGGGACTTCGTCTTCATCCAGCGCCGAAAGCATCTCCCAAAGCCCGTCCTCGAGATACCGGAATCCTACATTCATGCAGATGCCCGTATCCTGGGCAAGAAAGAGCTTGAGCCACTTGGCCAGGTTGGCGTTGGGCACCACCACTGCGGGAGCCTCGAGCACGTCGGCTTCGGCTGTTGCGGCGGACATGATCTCGGCGAATTTGTCGGCCAGCGCCTCGAGGCGGTTGCTGAAATACAGTTCGATGGTCATAGGGGGAATCCGTATCGCTGAACACCCGGCTTCAAAACGATCCTACGATACCGGATTGACGGATGAGGTCAAAGGGGAATCGATTGTTTGGGCTCAGGTTGTTCCAACGGCGGTCTCCCCGACTGGAGCCGGATCCGGTTGACGGTGCGCAATACCCGGGGATTTCCAAGGATGCGGCGGATGATGGCTTTCTTCCCGGGAAAGTTGACGATCACCAAACCGATGCAGATGGTCAGCACTCCTTGACCGGGAAGAACCAACATGGCGATGCCGGCGACGATGAGAACCGCTCCCAGCAAGTTTTTCACCACCAGCACCGGCCAGTGCCAGAGCGTCCCCCGCAACGGGTTGGCATCGGTTCGGTCCGTCAGATAGTGAGGGGGAAGGGCGACAATCAGCGTCGGGACCGCAACGAGCGATCCCACGAACATAAAGAGAGAGGCAAGTCCCGCCCACTCCAGGAGGGTCTGATGCGAACGAACCCACTCGATAAGGGCGTGTGCGTCGGGGAGTGTCATCACCGGCTTCTTACAAGAGAAGCCTTGGAACTGCAAGATCCCGGTACCCCTCCCCTACACTTCCAAAGCACCACATGGTGGAATTCTGGACATGCACGAGCGGGGCACAACACGGGTGCATCAGATCGCCGGCGCCTAAGGCGACTTCCAGGCCGGCGGCAGGTACTGCTGCCGGCGCCAACGGAACGGCAGGTCCCAGATCTCTCCCGGCTTTTGGATTGCCTCCAGGGCGTTGAACGCCTGGGCGAGCACGGCAAAGTGCTGATCTTCCCGAAAAGGTTCCCCCAGAGGGTGGCCGAAGGGCCATTTGAGAAACACCGTTCGGGGCGGCCGGACCTTCTCGGAATATTCCCGGACGATGGAGATACCCACCGTGGGGATTCCCACCTTCTCCACCGCGCGCTGGATCAGTCCGACGGACTGGTTGCAGATGCCTCAACCCGGTGTGAACAGCACCGCATCGGCGCCCGCCCGCTGCAAGCGTTCAGCGACATCCGGAGCGGTTTGCCGGACCAAGGTGTCGATGTGCCGCCCGTCGATGTGCCCCATGAAGCTGTAGTGGAGGCCGGTCACGCCCCCGACGACCCCGGCTTGGACCATCGCACGCAGCCGCTCGAGCGGGAAGACTACGTTCAGGTCCCGGTCGGCGTCCCGGTGATCGTAGTAGTCGTGAGTGATGGTGTAATCGTCGGCAATTGCGGCTCCGTTGATCTCGCGGAATTCGGGATCTCCATCCGGGTCGTTCATATCGAAAGGTTTCTGGCTCCGGTGATGGACGCCGGCTGTGGTCACCAGAGCCAGCCGGGCCTCCGATACCCGAAAGTCCACCGGGGCCCATGGCGTCTCCTCCAGCGAGAGGGGATCGTAACCCGAACTCAGCCACCGGGCAAATGCGGGATAGCGGCTGCCGAGGCTTGCCAGGATACGGTTTTTCCAGCGTGTCATCAGGCCCATTGGCCCTCGCAGGTGGATCGGGTGGTCTGGGTTTGTCCGGTTTGTTTAGAACTCATCTCAAAATTGTCTTTTCGTCCCATCTCGGTGTCGGGTCCTCGTTTCCAGTCCTCGAATCCGGCTCGCAGCAACGGGAGGGGATGAACCCCTCCCCTACAGGCCATGTCCGGTGCGCTCAGCTTTGTGAACCGTCCAGCACGCCGAACAACCGTTGTCTGACACCGTCTCTTCATCAGCCAACAACCGGTCCTCCAGTCGGTTCACTCCTCACTCCTTTCTCTTCACTCTTTCTTCTTTCCTGTCAACCGCTTACTGCCTTC
>JAJDOA010000222.1 GCA_022340405.1 Desulfobacteraceae bacterium
CCGATGCCACGGTGTAGATATCGACTCCTTTTTCTTCAGCCACAAATTGGTACATGTCCACGATTCGATCCACCAGGGAGAGCATTTCCGTCTGTCGCCGCTCGATGCGTAAAGTGCCGGCCTTCGCCTCGGCAAGATCCATCAGAATATCGATCATTCTCAGTATGTGATCGGTTTCTTCCATAATATCGAGAAAGGTTTCCCTGGAAGTATCGGAAACCTCTTCCGAGTGAAGCATCAGTTCCGCTGTATTCTGGATTCTCGTCAGAGGCGTCCGCAGATCGTGCGCCACGTTGTCAAGGGAATCCTGCATCCCGTTTACCAGGAGGCTGATTTTGTCCAGCAGGCGGTTGAACAGCATCGCGAGTTCATCCAACTCGTCGTTTCGGTTCGATCGGGGAATCCGGTTGTCCATTCGACCGACATCGATCGCCTTGACCGTGGAAATGATGTCCCGAATCGGTTTGAGCACACGGGATGAGAGAAGCAGGCCTCCGCCCAGCGCGAACACGATCAGCCCGATCATGATGATCACAAAATGCTCTCGATAGTGGCTCGTGATGTACGTCCACTTTTCGTTGCTCATTCCCACCTGAATCCATTGTCCGTTGTCCGTCTTTTGAGAGTGGATTTCCAAAATGTAAGGGCTGCCCCGCGCCGGAAGGGATGTCCAGTCATCTTCGGCATCCGGCATCCGCTGTTCGAGCTGCTTCAGCTCGAAGTCTTTCCAATATTGGGGGAACAAGAGATGGGCGGTTCTGTTTTCGTGGTCTGCGATTCGTACGAAAAGAGGGGTCTTTCTTTTTGAGATGAAGTTTTCGACCATATAGGATTCGACGGCTTCAATGCCGCCGAATCGATACAGCGATGCAACCTCATTGAACTCCAGAAGGATGTCATCATGAAATTGACGCAGCAGCGTCACCGAAAAATAGTAATACGAAAAGGCAAACAGTATGACCGAGCCAAAGATAAATACGCCCGCATACCAGGAAAAAATTTTACAGCTGATGCTCGAGGCGATTTCCCGGAGGTGTTTTAAGTACATAGCCGAATCCCCGAACGGTGTGAATCATTTTCACCGGAAAGTCCTTGTCCACCTTGCTCCTCAGCCGGCAGACAGCCACGTCGACCACGTTGGTCTGCGGATCAAAATGAAAATCCCATACATGCTCCAAAATCATGGTTTTGGACACCGTCCTGTCGGCGTTGCGCATCAAATATTCAAGCAGCATGAATTCCCGGGGCCGCAGCTCGATCGTCTTGCCGTCCCGAATGGCTTCGCGCTTTAGCAGGTCCAGTGATAGATCACCGACCGTCATCCCGGAGTCCTCGACCACTCCGGTCGAGCGCCGAATCAAGGCCTGCACCCTGACCAGAAGTTCTGAAAAGGCGAACGGTTTTACTAGGTAGTCGTCGCCTCCTCTCTGAATGCCCCGCACCCGGTCATCCACAGATCGTTTGGCACTTAAAATGAGCACCGGTGTGCGAATCCGGCGAGATCGAATCTCTTCGATCAGGGTCAGGCCGTCCATTCCCGGAAGCATGATGTCGACAATCAAGGCGTCATACGGCTCGTTTATGGCCAGATGCATTCCGTCTTCACCGTTGTCTACAAGATCCACTGCGAACCCCTCCTGCTTGAAACCTTTTTGGATGAAGGCCCCGATCTTGGCATCGTCCTCAACGATAAGAACCCGCATTGGTAAACTCCCTTTTCTGCCGCGATCTTCTCCGCTGCTGTTGGCCCTCCGGCAATCCAATACCATCGGACACCTTTCACAATTGTAATCCTGGTGAAAGATTTCTGCAATGTTCATGGGCTATATATCGCGTAACGGATCACAGGGCAACCGACGCCTTGTCTGAAGTGCGATGCTTCAGGACGGGGCGACGAGGGCTGACAAGCCGAGGATGTTCGCTATGGCAAAACGACCAAGTCCAAGTGAACCTGCTTTTCGAAATTTTCACCCCGCAGCACAGGAGGGTTGGCGATGACTAGAAAAGGCAAGCTTTTGATCCATGCGCTGATATGGATCGGAGTCGTGACATTTATGGGGATCGGGCCGCTCGGTACCGCGTGGGCAGCCAACCCGTCCGATGGAAACCATCGTCCAGACCGGATGCTTGTCATGGCGCCGGAATATCCAGGGGTGGAGATTGCGCGAGATCAGGACAGTGTCAGCATGAACATCCTGTTTCACAACCAGGGGCGGACCGATGAGACCGTGCAAGCATGGGTGGCCAAAGCCCCGAAAGGATGGACAGCGAGGCTGAAAAGCTATCGGTACACGGTTATGGGGATTCACGTCCCGGAAGGTGAAGACAAGACCCTGACCTTTGAGGCAATTCGCGACAAGGACCTGGGACCTGGAACCTACACCTTCGAGATACACGCAAAGACTCCGGACAAGCGGTTCCAAATGGCGCAAACGATCGAAATCAAAGTCTCGGATGAGGAAAAAAGCGACAAAGGGCCGCACGGGATCGAGCTGACCACATCCTATCCGGTGCTGCGCGGACCTTCGGACGGGAAGTTTGAATTCTCCTTGGAAGTGGACTGTAAACTGGACAAGGATGCGCTGTTCGAGCTTTTTGCGAAGGGTCCAGAAGAATGGGATATCAATTTCAAACCCGCCTACGAAGATAAATACATCTCCAGTCTTCGACTCAAGGCCGGCGGTACCAAGACCGTTGCCGTCGTGGTGAATCCTCCGCCGGGCACCGAGCCAGGGAATTATCCCGTCACCGTCCAGGTAACCTCCGGAGATGCCAAAGCCGAAGCGAATCTGGAAGTGAATTTGACAGGAACCTACGCTCTGGAAGTAGGCACCCCGGACGGCCTGCTCTCTCTGAACGCCAGGCAGGGGAGGCCCGCCAATATGTCCGTCTATGTGAAGAATACGGGCTCGGCGGACAACAACGGGATCCAATTCCTGTCTTTCAAACCAGAAAACTGGAAGGTCGAATTTACGCCTGAAAAATTGGATACGATCAAGCCCGGAGAACTGAAACAGGTGGAAGTGTCTATCACGCCGTATGCCGAGGCCCTAGTGGGAGACTACTCCGTAAACGTCAACGTAAAGGGCGAGAAGGTTTCCAAGCCCCTGGAGTTTCGGGTCACCGTGAATGCATCCAGTTCCTGGGGCTGGATCGGTATCGGCATCATTTTGTTGGTGGTGATCGGCCTGGTCGGACTCTTCCGATGGGTAGGAAGGCGTTAAAATGAGCGGCAAAATTTTGATCGAAACAGAAAATCTGACAAAAATCTACAATGGGCGAACTGCCGTGGACCGCTTGAGTTTCCACCTCCTGGAGGGAGAGGTGTTCGGTTTTCTGGGGCCAAACGGAGCCGGGAAAACCACCACGCTTCTCATGCTGCTGGGGCTTACCGAGCCTACAGAAGGCTGGGTGAAGGTGTTGGGCCTGGACCCCTCGCGCAATCCCATTGCGGTAAAGTCCCAAATCGGCCATTTGCAAGAAAACATGGGCTTTTACGGCGATTTGAATGCGTGGCAGATGCTCGACTTCATTGCCGAACTGAACGGCATTCCCGATGATTCGGCCCGAGAGCGGTGCGAAAAAGCGCTCCGGGCCGTAGGGCTGCTCGACGAGGCCGAAAAATCGATCCGAACGTTTTCCCGGGGAATGCGACAGAGACTTGGCATCGCCGAATTGCTGATCAAAGAGTGCAGAATCGCCTTCATGGACGAACCGACCCTCGGGCTGGATCCGGACGCCACCAACCGGATGATGGACCTGGTGGAACAACTCTGCCAGGAAACCAACATGACCGTTCTTCTATCTTCCCATCTACTCCACTTGGTTCAACGTATCTGTCATCGGGTAGGCATTATGATTCGCGGGAAAATGGTGGCCTGCGGCCCCGTGGAGCAATTGGCCCGAGAAAAACTGGGCATCGATAACGACGCATATACATTGGAACAGGTGTACATGAAGTATTTCGAGGAGGGCCGGCCATGAACGGCATACGTGCCATTGTCAGAAAGGAATTGGCGGATCATTTCTCCAGCTACCGCTTCCTGATCCTGTTTGCGCTGATCGCCATGGTGAGCCTCATCACCGTTTACATGGTGGGTCTCAACCTGAAAACCGAACTGCGGGGGATCGCGAAACCAAAGTTCGTTTTTCTGTTACTTTTTACTTCTTCGGGTTCTCTTTTCTCACTGGTTCAGTTTGTAGCTTTCTTCGGTCCGTTGCTGGGTCTGGTACTGGGTTTCGACGCCATCAACCGAGAACGGAGTGAAGGAACTTTGAGCAAACTGCTCTCCCAACCCATTTATCGGGATGTCGTGATCAACGGAAAATTTCTTGCCGGTGTGATTACCATTTCGGTGATGATGACAGCCATCGTGCTGGTGATAACAGGGCTGGGGCTCAAAATTGTCGGCGTCGTTCCAGGGGTTGAGGAGTTGTGGCGCATCCTGATCTACCTTCTGATCAGCATCGTCTATATATCGTTCTGGCTTGGAATTTCCCTGCTTTTTTCTATCCTGTTCAGAAGCATCGCTACTTCGGCCCTGGCTGCCCTGGCTGTATGGATATTTTTTTCCTTCTTCATTCCTCTGGGCGCATCGGTGGTGGCGAATTCCCAGGTCTCTCAAACGGAGACTTCCGACGTGAGTGCATTGGTTCAACGGGCCCGAATCGTCCACACCATCACCTTGGCTTCTCCGTTGGAACTTTACACCCATGCCGCCACCATTATTGATCCGACTCGAAAGACCACCCGCTCCATTGTCGCCATGGGACCGATGGAACGGCTTTCTCTCAGCCGATTTTCAGGCCCTCTATCGTTGCTGCAGAGCTTGTTCATCGTGATTCCATACATTGTCACGCTAATCGCCATAGCGGTAATCTGCTTTGGCATATCCTATGTTGTATTCATGAGACAGGAAATCCGCTCTCTGTAAAGGAGTTCATGCGGTTGTCCATACGAGCATTCTTCGGCTTCATCGAATTTGGCTTTTCCTATGCGAACCGTCCCACAACTCAAATTTCTCATTTACCTTTATGTCGGGATTTTGGTGTTCCTGTTGGTATCCGTGATGGCCACGCCGCTGGTGATTCGAAACGGATGGCAGGTGAGCCACGACTTTCTTATCGACGAAGGGATTCTGGAGACGTCCTTGATCGTGGTTCTGTTCGGAATTTCCTGCCTGATCCTGATTGGAGCCCGGCTCTCACTGCGCGCCTACGACTGGGCAGTGAAGCAGGCCGGCGAGGAACGCTCGCGACTGATATCCCGGCTTGCGGAATCCTTCAGCTATTTAGGGACGGTCAATGTTGAGTTGCAGCAGGTGCACTCCATCCTTTGCGGCATGGATAGGTACCCACAAACCAAGAGGGAGTGGAAACGACTGTTCGAGGATCTGGCGACGAAAGTGATGACCGTCGCCGGCACCCCATGGACGCTAGTCCGCATTCTGAACCGATGCGACTTTCGAACGGTCAAAGAATTTGTTGCAACGCGGCCGAAAACAGCAATTCCTGACTTGACGGTCGGAAACCGAGAAATACTGGAGGATCGCCCCGTCCCGGGGTGGATCCAAATCGGCTCGTGCCCAGCAAATGTCAAATTGAAGACGGTTTGCATATTGCCGAAAACGAACCTTTCCGAGGAGGAGAACATTCTAATCCAGGGCATCGTCAACCAAATCGAGCTGCTCTATATGCTCCATCTTTCGGATGCAATCAACCAGAATCGATTTCTCGAACCCGACGACAATGGGAGGTCTGAAGAAATGGATATATCCTGACAAACCACCATGCAGTGGGAGAGGCCGACAAGATCGAAGTAACCCTGAAAGATGGACGTGAGTTTGATGCAAAATGGATAGGGACCGATCCCAAATCGGATGTCGCACTGATTGAAGACTTCCCGCAGCCCCGGTGTCCGGGATTTCCGCTTCGCTCCAACAAGCTACGGAGAATGCGATCGCTGTCTCCGGTTCATGGTAAATCAATCTGCAAAACGCTCTGCCGTGCAATGGAGCATTTGCCAAAAATTGGTTCCGATTAAAATGCGGTGCTACTGTTTTTCGTAGGGGCAGGGTTGATCCCCGCCCGGCCGGGGGAGGTGATACCACCAACGGGACGGGATAAACCCCTCCCCTACCGTTCAAACAAAAAGCTTGCTGAAACGGAACGGAATTGAAGACCTCGCGGCCGAAACGTCGGTCCAGCCTTCCTCGCAGAAATCGTTACATACTGCAACATCTATGACATTTCTGCATCAATTCACAACTGACTAGAAATACACACTATTATTCAAATTATCTGTATTATGTTACAATTCGCAACAATCCTCCTTTTCCCCCAACCCAACCTCTAACTTCAATTATCCAAAGTTATTTCAGATTGTTATACACCTATAAACGGATTTGGCATGCCGTGTGCTCATAGAAATGGCGAAACTTTGGTGAATCGGCAGATCGATCACATCCAATAAGGAGTGCGTCATGTTCAATACCAAGAGCGGAACAAAAAAACTGGCCCTGATGCAGAGGATGGCTCGCCTTATGATGGCCGCCACCTTTGCAGAGGCAAACGAGCACGAATCGGCTTTGGAAATGCTGACTCAAGAACCGGGAGAAAGGCCCCAGCAACGCCCCCGGAAGAAGAATGAGTCCCGTGCGGATCGACGGCCGGTCCTGATGGCATAGATCGGCGGCAGGACAGGGCTGCGGTGCGGAGAAGACAACCATGCAAAAAATCCTGCTGGCGATCGACGGGGTGCGGCCGAATCGAAAGGCCTTCAGCTATGCCGTGCAGCTATGCAAGCGGCTCGGAGCGGAGCTGATCGTGCTTCAGGTCATCGATCCCGGCGGCGAAGAGCGGCCCGAGGGCCTGATCAAAAAAAAGGCCCGCCGGGCCCGGAAATTTCTGGAAAGCTCTCTGACCGCGGCGACTTTTGCGGAAGCCGGCGAACACGAAACCGCGCGGGATATGATGATCGAGGCCCGAAAGCAGATCAACGACTTGCTGCCCGAGACGGCAAAGGCCGGCATCCAGTGCCGCTTCACCATGAAAGAAGGTCCTCCGGACCGTGAAATCTTCCATTACACCCGGCGGCACCGCGACATCATCCTGGCCGTTTACGACAGCACTGCAGGCGATTCCCAGGACGAGGGAAAAGCCTCCAGAGCAAGAAATGTCGCCGGTTTCATCCGGCAGCACCTGGCGGTTCCGGTGGTTACAGTGCATGCCTGATCGCCGAAGCCGCAATGGCCGGCCTGCTCTAGGGACCGTAGGCAAGCCTGGATTCGACTGATTCTAACGGCTCGACACCAGGGAGAGTGTTTGTGCAGGGATCATTCATCCGAAAACTGAAAAACTTCATCCTGCGTGGCGATTTCAGGGATTACAGCGACGCCTACGACACCGCACTGGTCCGTTTCTTTATGAGCCGCAACTTCGATCAGCTTCAGGAACGCTACAGCCGGTTCAACGACATTCTCGCCGAAAACAATGTGGTGCTGAGTCTTCTGAACGATCTGCAGGAACAGGTCAGCGGACAGCTGATCACCTTTCCCTACTTCAAGGAACAAGTTTCGCGGCTGCTCGAACACCTCCTCGATCTTGTCCGGGCCCTTACCCGCATGTCCCCCCGTCGCTATGACTGGCTGCTTCCCCTCGCCGAAAAGGTCAAGACCCGAATCGAAACGAAGATGGAGACCGAGGCGGTCGAATCGCCACAGGTGCTTTACAGCCTGGGTCAGATCAGCTCTCTGATGGCCGATCGAATGGGCAACAAAGCCGCCCGGCTGGGGGAGGTAAAAAACAAGCTGAACCTGCCAGTGCCTCGCGGCATGGTATTTACCTGCCTGGCCTGCAAACGCCTGCTGGAGGAAAACGGCCTCACACCGCTTACCGCAAAATTGGCCGCCGCGGTCGAGTCGCAGGACGAAAAGAAAGTCGAGTCGCTTGCCGAAGAACTTCGAAACGGCATTCTTGCCGCCGCGGTGCCGGAAGAACTCGAGGCAGCGGTAGCCGAAACCCTCGCCCAGACCGAAGACATCCGATTTTTCGCCGTCCGAAGCAGCGCCTTCGGCGAAGACGGACAGCATTCCTTTGCCGGCCAGTACCATACAGCCCTGAACGTTCCGGCAGACGGCATTCTGGACGCCTTCAAGCAGGTCTGCGCCAGCCAGTATGCAGAACGCGTCATCGGCTACCAGACGGCCTTGGGGATCGACCCCGGCAACGAGCCGGCCATGGCCGTGCTGGTCATGGAGATGATCCCGGCAGCCGTTTCCGGGGTGCTCTACTCCATTGACCCACAGCGTCCGGAATCCAAAAAAGCCATGGTCAGTGCAGTGTGGGGCTTGGGCCAGCCCGCCGTGGAAGGCACGGTCTACCCGGAAGCCTACGTCCTGGACCGGCAGGAAAAGGGGCGCCTCGTAAAGCGCACCGCCGGCGACCAGCGGATTCGTCTGGTGGCCGACCCCCAGACGGGGGGCGTTCGCGAAGAACCGGTCCCGGAAAATTTGCAGGACAAGTCGTGCCTGACTCCGGAGCAACTGCACACCCTGTATCAGTTCTCCTCCCTGCTCGAACGGCATTTCGGTTCATTTCTGGACATCGAATGGACCATCGACCCCCAGGGGGTGATCTACATCCTTCAGGTCCGTCCCCTGCAGGTCTCGGCAGGCACTCCGGACCAGGCTGTAGAAGAAATCGAGGAAATGCCTGTACTGAGCGGCACAACGATTCATTCGGGCGTTGCCGCTGGGCCGGTGTTTTTGGTCCGGGATCTGACGCTGAAAAACGTCCCCAAAGGATCGATCCTGGTGACCCGGACGATGGATCCTGAAATCGCCAAGGTCATCCCGATGTCCAGCGGTCTGATTGCGGAGATCGGCAGCCGCACGTCCCACCTGGCCACCATCGCACGGGAATTTCAGAAACCCGCCATCATGGACGCCAGGGGGGCGACACAGATCCTGAAGCACAAGGAGATCTTGACACTGGATGCCGGCCGCGGAAGGGCCTACAGGGGCCGCATCGAATCGCTGCTCAAGACCAAATATCACCAAGCCGCACGGCACGTTCAGGATGAAGTCAACCTGCCGCTGATCAAAAGCGTGATGGAAGACATCGTGCCGCTCACCCTGAGCCACGTCCCCACCGCCTACGCCCAGGAAACCGCGATGCCGGCCGATTCGTTTCAAACCGTCCACGACATCATCCGGTTCGTCCACGAGGTCTCCGTCAGGGAGGTGTTTCGATTCGGCGGCACCCGGGAGGCTGACGCCGCCCACATCATGAGTCTGCCGGGCGTGCCGATGCAATTTTACGTCATCGACGTGGGAAACGGACTTGTCCCCGAAGCCACCTTCAAACGCAATATCTCCCCGAACGACGTCATCTCCTGGCCGTTTCAGGCGCTGGCCGAGGGCATGACCCACAAAGGCGTGTCCTGGTCCGGCCCCGTCGAATTCAACCTGGGCGGTTTCATCTCCGTTGCCTCCCGCTCCTTCATTCGATCCAACGTGACGGACAAGGGGGGCCGTGGCTACGCCCTGCTGGGCAAAGAATACCTCAATTTCCACTCCCAGCTCGCCTACCACTTCACCGTGGTCGACGCCATCTGCGGTGAAACGCCCGAAAACAACCACCTTTCCTTTCGATTCGGCGGCGGCGGCGCCGGGGCCGCCGGCCGGAGCAGCCGGGTCCTTCTCATGAAAGACATTCTGGAAGAACTCGATTTCAGGGTTCGCGTCAAAGGCGACACTGTTTCGGCGCTTTTCCGAGGCGGCAGCCGGGTCCAGATCGAACGGCGCCTCGACCAGCTCGGCCGATTGATGGGGTTTATCCGACAACTGGATATGTGTCTGCAGTCCGAAGAAGATCGCACGCGCTATCTGCAGGCTTTCCTGAACCAGCAGTACACCGTGGACCGTTGCACGATGCAGCAGGCCGGGGCGTAGCGTGTTTGCACCCCGGTACCGCAGTCGAAAGGGCGGGGCCACATCCTGAAAGGAGGGAAGGTCCATAAAATGATGAAAGAAATTTTATTTATCGAAAACCTGTCGAATGAAAAAAGCAGCCGGCTCGACGAAGCCATCGGCTTGGCCTCTACCAAAGGGCTGAGGCTGTCGGCTCTGTTCGTCATCCCTCTCTATTCGGATGTTTCCGATTGGGTGGAGGTCCACGAAAAGCAGGTGAAAGAGGCCGAAGCCCGGATGACTGCCTACGGAGAAAAGATGGCTTCCGAAATGGAGGCGGTCGAGCAGCCCTTCCGGTGGCGGGTGGTTCAGGGCAACGCCGATGCCGTCATGGACGCCATTTCCGAATTCATGCCGGCCGATATCATTTTGACCGGAAAGATGGACTTGGAGGCCCTGGGGCTTCCCGAAATTCATAACCTGGAGGAGCTCAGCAGCCACTTGCACTGCCCTGTTCTGCCGGTGGATCGGCTGGCCGTCGATGAGGCCCCCAAGGCCAAAATCAAATGGGCGGGTTTCTGTATTTTCGGACTCCTGTCAGCGGCAAGCTACTTTATCTTTTTCCCCCAGATCGACTACCTGAACCACATTCTGCTCATGAAGGGAACGGTTCTGGGTGGGATTGCAGTGATGGTCGTTGTTGCCCTGCACGCCTTCATCTACGGCAGCTTTACCGAATACCTGCCTCGGTTCATGGGCCTGGATAGGGGCGGCCACGGCCACTGAAAACAGCCTTCTGAAACGAGACCGAAAACGAAATCTGAATAAGCGGAGGGAGGAACAATCCATGGCGGCACCGGTAACCGGGCATATCAGCCCGGAACAACTGAGTATCGTGACAGACATGCTGGCAAACGGCCAGTGGAAGTATTGGGGCGTTGCACTTCTGGGTTTCATGGGCGGCACCCTGTCGGGTTTTATCGGGTCGGGAGGCGCGTTTTTGATGACGCCGGGCATGATGAACCTGGGCATACCCGGGGTGATGGCCGTCGGCGCCAACATCACACACAAGTTCGGCAAGGCCATGATGGGATCCAGAAAGCATGGCGAGTACGGCCATGTCGACAAAAAGCTGGCGATCTATTTGCTGATTACGGCCTTGATCGGAATCAAGCTGGCCGTCTGGGTCAACGCCTATGTTTTTCATGTATTGGGCGAAGCCGGATCCAGCCTCTACGTGAGCGCCTTTTTCGTTTTGACCCTGACACTGATCGGCGGGTCCATGCTAAAGGATGCTTTGCGGTCGATGAAAGATGAGGCCTCGGGGCCGTCAAAAGCATTGCTGGCGTTGTCCAGTCGACTCAAATTCAAACCCATGATCCACTTTCCGGTCTCCGGCGTCGATATTTCCGTATGGACCCTCCTGGTCGTCGGCATCGCCATCGGCTTCATGGCGGGCACCATCGGTGTCGGCGGTTTTATCGGTGTGCCGGCGATGATTTACATCTTTGGCGTGCCCACAGTCGTGGCGACGGGTTCGGAATTGTTCCTGGCCATGTTCATGGGGGCCTGGGGGGCTTTCAATTACGCACTGGGCGGGTTCGTGGACCTGCGACTCACCCTTCTGCTCTATGCCGGCTCCCTTGTGGGCATCTACGTAGGGGCTATCGGCACGTCCCTGGTTAAGGAACTCTACATTCGGATGGTCACCGCCATCCTGATCCTGCTTTGCTGCATTTCACGGGTTCTGGCCGTTCCGGCCTATCTCAAGTCTCTGGACCTGATCCAGCTTTCCGGCCCCGCAGGCCATTGGCTGGAAATCGGCAGCAAAGTGTTTCTTTTCGGCAGCGGGATCGTCGCCACGTTCCTGATCATATTTTTCACCTTCAGGGCCCATTTTCAAAACCGAAAGCTTGCCCACCGGTACCATATGCCCGATATAGGGGTAGAATCGGCCTGAAAATCCCTCCCGAAGACATAATGGCGGCAATGTGCTATACTCACCGGCACCGGAAACCGAAGCGGCCTTCGCAACGAAGGCCGCTTGCCGCCTTCTACCTTTCTTCACCCTTATCCGTTGACGACCTCTTGAGGCCGGGTGAAACATGCGATTTACGCTGAGACTCAAGATCCTTCTGATTTTTTCCATCTTTCTGCTGGTCGGCGGCGCCGCCTGGTCCTTGAATTTCGATGCCTACCGTCAGCTGACACACAGCCTTCAGCTGCTCGAGGAAAAGAACAAATTCTTGAATTGGATCCTGGAGACCCGGCGATACGAGAAGAACTACTTCCTGTCCGGGGGAAGGGACAATCTGGCCGAGGCCATCACTTTCGCAAGAAAGGCCCATGAACAGCTGAGATTGATCGCCGACCGATCCATTACAAACGGCGGTGTACGGGATGATTTTCCCCGGCTTTTGGAGGCGCTGGGCAGCTATCAAAAATCCCTGGAAGACCTGATCGCGCCTTTCTCCGGAGTCCGGCAGTCCGGCCTCGGAGCATCGCGGAGCGCGGACCTTCAAGTGCATCTTGCTACCGTAAGAGGGCGGGGAAACTTTCTGACCACCGAGGCGGAAACGATGGTTAGAAACCAGCAAAGCGTTGTCGGCAAGCTGCTGGAACAAAAAAAGAAGTATCACTACATCGCACTCGCCGAGATCGTCGGGCTCTGTGTGTTTACGGTCTTTTTTCTGTTTTTCAGCGTAAACCGCCCCCTCAGGGCCATCGAAAACGGCATTGCCAAGATCGCACGAGGAGACTATGAAAACCTGCCCTCCACGTCCAAAGGAGACGAATTCGAGGATTTGGTGGTCAGCCTGAACCACATGCTCGACGAGATCAACCGCCGCACCGACCAACTCATCCAGAGCAAGAAGATGGCCTCGCTGGGCACACTGACTTCGGGGGTGGCCCACGAATTGAACAACCCCATCAACAACATATCGACCACCCTGCAGATTCTTCTGGAAGAACTCGAAGACGGCGACATCGATTATCAACGGATGCAGTTGGAAGAGGCGGAAAAACAGGTCGAGCGGGCGCGGGACATCGTCAAGGCGTTGCTCGAATTTTCCCGGGAGACCGATTTCAGCATCCAAGAAGTGTGCCTGCAGGATCTGATCGAAAACACCCTCAAGCTCATCCGCGGCGAAGTGCCGGCGGATGTGGAAATCGAAACGGAACTGCCGCCGGATATCAAGATGGCTCTCGACCCCCGGACGATTCAGCAGGTCCTCATCAACCTGATCATCAACGGCATCCAGGCCATGCCCCATGGCGGCAAGCTGTACATCAGGGGATTCGAAAGTCCGGATGCGGAAGAAGTCTGCATTCAGGTTCAAGACACGGGAAGCGGCATCTCCCCGGAGGATCTGCCGAAGATATTCGACCCGTTCTTTTCGACCAAGGAGGTCGGACACGGCACGGGCCTGGGCCTTTCGGTGTCTCACGGGATCGTCAAAAAGCACGGCGGCCGGATCAACGTGGAAAGCGACTTGGGCAAAGGCACCACATTTACCCTGTTTCTGAAGGCCCGGCCAGAGTCGGCACCCGGCATCGAAAGCGGCAACCCCGGCCCTGGTGCCGCCGTTTCTGGCGATGCGGCAGGAAAAGAGTAGACGTATGGAGCATCAGGCGCCGACGGTACTGATTGTGGAAGATGAGGAGGTGGCCCGCCGCAACTTGGCCCACATCCTCGAAAAAGACGGCTACAAGGTCGTTTCCGCTGACGACGGCGCAAAGGCCATACAACTGATCAAACAAAGAGAGTTCGACCTCGTCCTTACGGATCTGCGGATGAAGAAGGTCGACGGCATAGGCGTTCTCAAGACGTGCCGGGATCTTCAGCCCTTTACGGAGGTGATCATGATCACCGGCTACGCCACGGTCCGCTCGGCGGTCGATGCCATGCACCAGGGCGCCTACGATTACATCGCCAAACCTTACAAGATCGACGAAGTGCGCCGCTCCGCAAGGGAGGCCGTTTTAAAGCGCCAGCTTCGGATGGAAAACCGTCAGCTTAAAGAATGCCTTCAGAAAGCACAGGAAGAGCAGTCCATCATCGGTCAGAGCGAGGCCATCGTGGCCGTTGTCCGCACAATCCGGCAGATCTCCGATTCCAACACCAACGTGCTCATCCTGGGAGAAAGCGGCACCGGCAAGGAACTGGTGGCCAAGACGATCCACCACCTCAGCCCCAGAGCGTCGAAGCGGTTTGTCGCCTTCAACTGCGGCTCCTTCACCGAAGAGCTGATGGCTGGCGAGCTGTTCGGACACGAAAGGGGCGCGTTTACCGGCGCAACCCAGAAAAAGACCGGACTGGTGGAGACAGCCGACGGCGGAACCATCTTTCTGGACGAGATCGGCGACATGCCGCTGACCATGCAGGTGAAACTGCTGCGCGTCATCCAGGAAGGAGAATTCATGCGGGTTGGCGGTACGGAACCGATTCCGGTGGATGTGCGCTTTGTCGCCGCAACCCATCGGGACCTCGCCAAGGACATGGAGGAAGGCCTTTTCCGTCAGGACCTTTACTACCGCCTGAATGTCATGACCATCAAGCTGCCGCCGCTGGCGGAACGACCCGAGGATATTTTGCTTCTGGCCAGGCATTTTCTGGTCGAAAAGAGCCAGAGCATGGGAAAGGACATCCAGGAAATCGACCGGGAGGCAATGGACCTGCTTTGCGAATACAGCTGGCCCGGCAACGTGCGGGAACTGGAAAATGTCATCGAAAGAGCCGTCGCTCTGCAGAACGGGCCTGCGATCCGGGCCAACGATCTGCCCGACTACATCCAAAACCTCTTGGTCGAAACCTACAGACGGCCCGGCGCGTCGATCCCCACGCTGGTCGAGCAGGAGCGCAACTACATTCAATGGGTTCTCGCCAAGTGCGGTGGAAACCAGACCAAGGCCGCCAAGATCATGGGAATCGACCGGGTGTCGCTGTGGAGGAAATTAAAGCGCTTCAACCCGGATGAAGAAGAGTCCTGATTTTTGCCGTCCCTGGGGGGCGGCAAGCCGACATCGATGGATGAAATGAACTTTTTTAAAAAAAGCAAAGAACCGGACGAAGTGGAGGCGGAATCTGCCGAGATCGCGGAGTTGCGCCGTGCCGTGAATGACAGCCGTATGCCTTCCGCCGTAGTCAAATCCGCCCTGAGGGAAATCGACCGCATCGACAAGATGGGGACCTCCAGTGCCGAGTACACCATCGGCATCAACTACATCGACTACCTCGTCAGCCTTCCGTGGAATCATTCGAGCCCGGACCGGCTGGATCTGGAAGCCGCCAAAGCCATTCTCGATTCGGAGCACTACGGTCTGTCCGAGGTAAAAAACAGGATACTGGAGCATCTGGCCGTCCGAATCCTGCTCTCCAAACGAAAGCCGCGGGTGCTGGTTGTCGACGATGAAAGCCTCACCCGCATGAATCTGGAGCACGTTCTGGTCAAGGAAGGCTACCATGTAGAGACGGCCGAAAACGGCGCCATAGCCCTGGACCTTCTGGGGCATACCCCCTTCGACGTGATCGTCACAGACCTGAAGATGGAAAAGGTCGACGGCATGGCGCTGCTTTCCCACGTCAAAAGGGAACATCCCGGCACCGAAGTGATCTTCATCAGCGGCTATGCCACCGTGCCCGTGGCCATCGAGGCCATCAAGCGGGGCTCTTACCATTTCATCTCCAAACCGCTGAAACTGGACGAACTGCGTGAAACGGTGAAAAAGGCCTTAGAGCGCACCCGGGCGCAGTATCAGAACGCCGGGCCGGTGCTGTGCTTTGTCGGGCCGCCCGGCACCGGCAAGACCTCCCTGGGCCTTTCCATCGCCCGCAGCCTCCAGCGCCGCTTCGTCCGGATTTCCCTGGCCGGCCTCAAAGACGAAGCCCAGCTCAGGGGGCACCGCCGAAGCTACGTGGGCGCCCTGCCCGGGCGCATCATACAGGAACTGCGGGGTTGCGAAACCGACAATCCGGTATTCATGCTCGACGAGCTGGACAAGATCCATCAGGAATTCAAGGGCGATCCGGCCGGGCCTCTGCTGGAAATTCTCGACCCGCAGCAAAACGCCTATTTCACGGACCATTATCTCGACGTGCCCTTCGACCTGTCGAAAATCATGTTTATCACCACGGCAAACGGCCTGGAGAACATCCCGGCCCCTCTTCTCGACCGCCTGGAGGTCCTGTGGCTAACCGGCTACACCGAAGCCGAAAAGGTCCAGATCGCTTTCAACCACCTGATCCCGCAAGAAATCCAGTCCAGCGGCCTTAGCGAACGACCGGTGGAATTCAGCCCGGAGGCTGTCCGGAAACTGATTCGGGAATACACGCGGGAGGCCGGGTTGCGGGGGTTGCAGCGCCAGATCGCTTCGCTCTGCCGGAAGATGGCCAGAGCGCGGCTAAACGGCGACGACAATACCGCTGGCGAGGCCATCGGGCCCGACACCGTGGAACAATTTCTGGGGCCCCGTCAATTCGAATTCGAAGTGGCCCAGGCAAAGGATCGGGTGGGGGTGTCCACCGGTCTTGCCTGGAGCGATCTTGGCGGCCAGATCGTCTTTGTGGAAGCCACCGCCATGAAGGGTCGCGGCGAGCTGATTTTGACCGGCTCGCTGGGCACGGTGCTGAAGGAGTCGGCCCAGGCCGCCCTTAGCTACATTCGCAGCACGGCCGAGTCTTATGGTGTGCCGGAGGACTTTTTCGAAAGCCGGGACATCCACGTTCACATTCCCGCAGGAGCCATCCCCAAGGACGGCGCCTCGGCCGGCCTGTCGATTGCGGCCGCGCTGCTGTCGCTCGTCACCGGGCGTCCCTGCCGACGGGAAACCGCCATGACCGGCGAGCTTACCCTGACCGGGCGCATTCTGCCTGTGGCGGGCATCAAGGAAAAACTCCTGGCGGCCCATCGGGCCGGCGTCACTACCGTGGTGCTGCCGGCCAAGAACAAGGTCGACCTGCTGGGCATTCCCGATGAGATCCAGAATGCATTGGACATTGTTTACATCGACGAGCTGTCACAGGCCATCGGCAGGGTCTTAAAGACAAACCATCAACCGATTCACGAATGACGTCATTCCTTTCCGGCGCTGCCTTTCGTGCGGTACCATACGATAATATGCAGAAGGCCGAGGCCGCCGTGGCCGACCACATAGGCCTGGAGCAGACCAGTGAGCCCTTCGTGAAGGGATCTGAAGGCCCCAGCCATCCCAGCTGCGCCTGATTGCCACAGCAAAAACCATCCCAGGCCGGAGGTCAGCGTTAGTACCAGCGCCCCGAGCCCGAGTCCCTGGACTGTCGCGGCCAGAGAACCAGGGCCTGCCTCCGGGAGCCTGCGGCTCCAAAGGGTTTTCAGGTCCGCTTTCAGCTGGGCAAAGTCGCCCCACAGATAGGGGAAAAAGTAGCGAAAACCGTGCCTGGCGATCTCAATGACGACAAATGAGAATCCGATCAACACCAGTGCAATCCCGACGCTGAAATGGGCCCAGCTTCCCAGAAAAAAGGCGGGGGAGTCGCTAATCCTGCCGGAGGAGGGATCGAAGCGGATCAGGTTGCTGCTGAGCATCTGCATCAACACCAGCGCCAGCACGGCCGTGTGGACCACGCGTACAAGAGGTGGCTGATTCTCACGAAAATAGGACCAAAAAATACGTATCAAGCGCATCGCCCTCTCCTCCGTTATACGATCATCAGTAAGCGAGCCCCAAATAACTTCTTCCCACATACCGTAGTTCAGTTAGAGCAATTGTCAGAATGCTGTTCCGTTTCCTAGATCGCTTCTATCATTCGGGCGCTATGGCGTCCGTCCCAACCGTGCAGCGGCAATCCGGCCTCGCGCTTCGCGGCTGCCGGCTTGAACCAACCGCACATAGGCCACCAGCGCCGAAGCCCAGTCCCACGGCTTCGGGTAAGCCAGATAGCGTGGCGACCACTGCGGATGAAACTTGCTCTTGTATCGCTGCAGGCCCTTAAAGTTGAACAGGCCCTCCGCCCGGAGTGAAAAAAGTCGCATCACGCGTTCGGCCAGCCGCGCCTGGCGCCGTGTCCCCACATCGCTCATCGGGGCTCCGCCCAAGCTGAACGACGCATACCCCTGCTCAGCCAGCAACGCCAGCGTGCGAACGATGACAAAGTCGATGGCGTTGTCTATCGCCTCGGGAAGATAGCGAATGAAATCAAACATCGCTGGCCCTCCCGGGCGTGTGATGAGAACATTGAGAAAAGCGATGATCCTCCCGGAGGCATCCCGCGCCACCGCTACGGGGTTGCGCTGGATATATTCTGGAGAAAAGTAGCAGGGGCTGAACTGCATTTCCCGCCCCCCCTTGGAGTCCAGCCATGCATCACTCACCGTGCGCAACTGATCTATCGTTTCCTGCGCAAACGGCGGTTCCATAAACGCATACGTCACTTCCGCGCGTTCCATCGCGTGCATCGTTCGCCGCAACCCGGCGTTCTTGCCGCCCTTTAGCGAAAAATCATCGAGCGGCACGACCGCTTCTTCCGTAACTTTTACGAAATGGTATCCGAAGTCATGCAGATGCTCCATCCACGAGCCCGTGATCATCGAGAAATCCACTTCTACATCCAGCATTTCTGCATAGCGGAAAAGGTCTTCGAGGAGTCGGACCGGGTCACCTTTTGGAGAGAGGACCGGATCTTTGAATACAACCATTTTGTCGTCAATGCACTGGTACAGAACAACGCCCTCAAGGCCGCCGTCCCCGGGCTCCCAGAACCATACGGCCTTGTCCCCGCCGCCAACCTGAAGCGCGTCGGCCGAATCCGCATGCTGACGGCAAAATGCCTCCGCCCTGTCGATATCCTCTGGCCTCGGCGTTATCCATTCAGAAACCGGGCGCAACGCCTGGCGAATGACAACGACAAATACGACCAGACCCAGCAGCATCCCCGCCCGTATGAACCGGTTGGCCTGAGCATCGTAGGCAAACGTCATCCAGGAATCATGACTCAATGAAAACGGATCAACTGCCGCAAATCCGATGACCAGATACATCGCCAACGACGCCACCCCCACCGCCAGAGCCAGTTCCCACCCCAGGGGCACACGGCCTTGCCTCGTGAAGGCTTTTCGCGCGCCGAACAGCAGCACCATCAGGATTACCGATATGACCGCCTCCTCATAATCCCCTCCCTTCAGCGGGTGCGCTAGCGCCGAAGCCACGAACAGCGCCATTGTCATCACATACGCTCCGCGATAGCCTCGTAGCAGTCCGCGCACCAGAAAGAGCATCATTGCAGCCGACAGCGTCGCCATCAAATGGGATGCCTCAACGGCTCCCAGGGGAACAACCTTCTCCAGCACTACCAGCCGCTCGCTGAAATCGGGCGTGGCGGCGCTCAGCAACAGCAAAACACCGTTTACCAGTACCGCTCCTCCCACGATCCGCCGCTGCCACAGGCGCAGCTGCTCCAACCGCGACGCCGCCAGAATATACATCACTACAAGGGCAACCAACCAGGGAACCAAGTAGAACCCTGCACGAAAGACCACAATGGCCGCAGCCGCCATCCCAGGATTGACGGCCAACAGATCAAAGCCTTTGAACCAGACTGCGTCGGCGCTTCCAACCCCCCCCGGAATCATGCTGATCACTCCGGCCAAATATCCAGTAAACACCGTCCGGGCCGCAGCCGCAAACTGGACCGCTACGCCCACCGATCGAATGAGCAGGAAAAATGAAACGAGCGTCAACCCCCAGTCGAAAAAGGAGACAGCCCCAAGACCCGAAAGCGGCGCCGCCTCCCCTGATCTTCGGCCCGGAAAACGATTTAACAAGACCGCAATCCCGCGCCCGATCACATTGGTGAGTGCCACAGAACCGGCCGCTGCCACGGC
>JAJDOA010000056.1 GCA_022340405.1 Desulfobacteraceae bacterium
CAGGGGCATGTCCTGGATATGGTCGTAGAGGCGATCCCGGAGGCGGCGAATGATGCTCTCGCCCACGTAGTTCATCATGTACTCCTGGCCGTACAGACCTATTCCCCTCATCAGGTAGAGGAGAATGACGGCCAGCGGAAGCATCTTGAGCATGGACGTGTCCTGATTGATGAAAATGTCGTCCAGCACCGGCTTGAGCAGAAAGGGGATGGCGGAGGTGGTGGCGGCGATGAGGAGGCTGAATGCCATGGCTCCGCCGAGGCGGAAGCGATGTTGGAAAACCAGCCCGAGCAGCTCACGAGTCCGTCGGTTCAGAGAAAAGGGTTTCATAGTGCCTTCCCGTCGGGAAAAAGAAAGCCCAGGGCCAAGTCGGCAACCCGTTTCGAGGCTCCGGGCCCGCCCAGATGCTGCCGCAGCCGCCGCATCCGTTCCCGGATGCGGCGCAGCCGCGGAGGATCTTCGAACATCTCCGTCACCGTGGCGGCGATTTTTGGGCCGGTGACATCGTCCTGGATCAACTCCGGTGCGATCTCCTCCTCGGCCAGCAGATTGATCAATCCGATATACGGGACGCGGATCAGCCGTTTCCCCAGGGTATAACTCAGCCGGGAAACCCGGTAGATGATGATCAATGGCGTGGCGAAAAAGGCGGCCTCCAGTGTGACTGTGCCCGAAACCGCGACCACCAAAGAGCTGGCACGGTACACCTTTTCAACAGGGCCCTTCACCACTTCCACCATATGGCCGGAGCCGGTCGCGCGCAACACACGATCGACCGTGGCGACCGGAACGGAGCCGGCCACCGAGACGATCACTCGCAGCCCGGGTGTCCGCCGACGGATGCGGTGTGCGGCATCCAGCATGGCGGGAAGATGGCCGATGACTTCTCTTTCTCGCGACCCGGGCAACAGCCCCAGGACGGGAGCGGGGGGTTGCTCGACCGGTGCGCCGGGAAGCGCCGCGTATCGATCGGCAAGCGGATGGCCCACAAAGGAGACGGGTACGCGGTTTTGCCGGTAAAATGCAGCCTCAAAGGGAAGAATGACCGCCATGTGGTTCACTCGGTCCCGAATCTTGGCCACCCGACCCCGGCGCCAGGCCCATATTTGGGGGCTGATGTAGTACAGAACCGGAATGCCCAGACGTTTGGCGCAAGCGGCCACATGAAGGTTGAAATCCGGAAAGTCGATGAGAAGAAGCAGATGCGGGCGTCGATTCCGCAACATGTCCTTGGCCGTTGCGATCCCTCTCCAGAGCCCGGGGAGCCTGGCGGCCACCTCCGTGATACCGACCACGGACAGTTGGTCGGCGTCGACCACGATCTCGACCCCTGCCTTTCGCAAAGCGCCGCCGCCGATGCCGAAAAATGAGACCTCTTCTCCCCTCCGCGTGATGGAGCGCACCACAGCAGCACCGTGCTGATCACCGGAGGCTTCACCGGCGATGACCATCATCTGCCGGTGACCGGCACCCGTAGCCGATGCCATGGCGTTCATCCCAGAGTCCGGTGGTTGACGGTCTGGATCTGTTCCATGATGGATAGCGCGATCTGCAGGGCGTCACGACCCATTCGTCCGGTGACCAGCGGTTCTCCCCTGCGTCGTACAACGTTCACAAAAGAACGCAGTTCGTCCTGCAGCGCATCGCCCCGGGAAAAGCGCTGCTTGGAAATATCCATGCCGGGTATGAGATCCTCGTGCACCGCCGAAACGGCGGCGGGGTCGCCGACGCCGGGGGAACAGGCTTCTCTTTTCATGCGGACCATGGTGATTTCGTGATGGGCAAAATCGACGGAGATGTAGGCATCCGGCTGAAACAGGCGGATTTTGCGCTCATTTTTCATGGAAATCCGACTGGCGGTTACGTTGGCCACACAACCGTTTTCGAATTCAAGCCTGGCATTGGCGATATCCACGTGGCCGGAAATGACGGGAATACCGGCGGCGTGAATGCCGCGGACCTCGGAGCGCACGAAGTTCAGGATAATGTCGATGTCGTGAATCATCAGGTCGAGCACCACGCTGACGTCGTTGCACCGCTGTTTGTAGATGCTCAGGCGGTGGGATTCGATAAATCGTGGAGATCGGATCTTTCCATCCAGTGCCGTCACGGCCGAGTTGAATCGCTCCAGATGCCCCACCTGGATGATGGCCCCGTTGCTTTCGGCGATCTCCAGCAATCGATCGGCTTCGGCAAGGTCTGTTGTCATCGGTTTTTCGATGAGTACATCCACCCCGGCTTCAAGGAAGTCCCTGGCAAGTTGAAAATGCGCCGGCGTGGAGACGGCGATGCTCGCCGCCTGGATCTTGCCGATCAAATCACGGTAGTCCGTGTAAGGGACGGTTTGCCAGCGAGCGGCGACTTCACGCGCCCTGGCGTCATCGATATCGACCACACCGACGAGGTCGACACCGTCCATTCCCGCATATTTTTCGGCGTGAAAGGCCCCCAGATATCCGACCCCGCATACGCCGACTTTCAGTGATTGCATGATAGAAACTTCATCCTTTGGGATAGTCGTGATCCCTTGCCGCGGATTTCGCGGATTTCACTGTTTATGCTCTCGGAAAGACCAACACGTCCCTTTCCCGCCGGGCATCAGGCCGGACCGCCTATTTCCGCCCAATCGGCGGTTCGTCCTCTTCCTCCATGGGGATTCCCACGACCGCGATGCCGTGGCGGTCTGCCAGGCCAATCATGTCCTGGCGGTCGAACACCACCGCTTGCCCGCATTCCACGGCCAAGGCCGTGGCGCCGGCTTCGGCCATGGTGGCCACCGTTTGCGCTCCCACCGCCGGCATGTCGAAGCGACGGTCCTGATTGGGTTTGCAAGCTTTGACCACCACCGCGTTGCCTTGTCCCAAAGCCGCACCGCGACGAATGGTGGCATCGGTGCCGTCGATGGCCTCCACGGCCAACACAGACCCCCCTCCCACCACCACGCATTGACCGATGTCCAGGCGACCGATGGCCTTGGCCAGGCGGCACCCCAGCAAAAGGTCGGCGTTCTCCGAACGGTTCGGTTTGCGGCGGGTCCAGCACCCTTCCGGGGCCAGCAGCTCCGGAAGCAAAAATGTCGAGGCGCGAATACGAATGCCGTCGGCCTCCAATGCGTCGGCAAAGGCACTGAGAATGCCGTCGTCATGGGTACTGCGCATTCCAGCAATCAGGGAGATGGCTTTCAGGTCCGGACGGACGTCGGTAAACATCCGCGTCTTGCGGATGCCTCCCAGCATCACGGCTTGATCCACCCCGTGCCGTTTGAAAAACCGCACCAGACGTTTGACCTGGCCCAGATGCAGCCATTCAAGGGCGGTGACGGTATCGGCCAGCAGGGGCTCGGCTTCGTTGACATATGCGGCGGCATACACTTCCCAACCCTTTTCCCGGGCGGCCCGGGAAAACAGCAGCGGGAACTGTCCGTTTCCTGCAATCAATCCGATGCGCATGGACAATCATATCCGTGGCGTTTCGGCCCGGCGAGCCGGAAGGAAAATCCCCGCGGCAAGTGGCAGGGGAATGCGCTCCCTGTGGCCAGTTCAGCAAAGATCCCGCAAACGATGTTCCGGAGGGCCCGCCCGCCGCTGCTAGGGGCTGTTTCTAAATTGTCTTTTGGCCCAATCTCGGCGTCGGATCCTCGTTTGCAGTCCTCGAAATACACCAGTATTCCTGCGGCTGAAAACTCGAACCCTCCTTGACCTTGAACCAAAATCCTAATGTAGAAACAGCCCCTAACGCGTGATGCCCCGTTTGGACGATTGGATAAAATCGATCAGCGC
>JAJDOA010000312.1 GCA_022340405.1 Desulfobacteraceae bacterium
TGGCCAATCCGAACAAGGTCAGGGCTCCCTCGTTGGCATAGATGATCGTTTGGGCCACGATTTCCACTACGCCGTCTCCGATACTGTCGAGGACCGTCTCCCAGTGCCGGTTGCGGGAGATGAGCTCCCGGGTGATCTGCCGGGATTGCAGGGGAAGCTCTTTCTCCGGCATGATGTCGGTGAAACGCTTTGGATCGTCGTCACGGGAGCGCTTCTGGGCTTCTTTCACTGCAGCCAGAATGAATTTTCCCATGGCGGCGAATGGGCCCTTGGGAATGTAGGCGTTGGCACCCACCTCCTGGTAGTCGATATCCGCCTCCGCCAGGGCGGCCGATATGATCACCACGTAGCATCCGCCCATTTGCGGCATTTTCCGGACCATCCGGCACAACAGATCCCCGCCGATTTTGGGCATGAACAGATCGATGAAAAGGATGTCCGGCTTTTCACGGAAGATGATCTTCAGCGCGAGGAGGCCGTCGTGTGCGGTGAAGACCTCGTGCCCCTCTTTTTCCAACAGATTGGCGATAAAGGTGAGCATCACCCGGTTGTCGTCGATGACAAGGATTTTTTCTTTTTTTTCCATCGGAACAACCTCTTGGCGAATGCTGTAAGCGCTCACTGGAGCCGGGTCGGCGAATGCTTTTTCATACCACACGGAAGCGGCAGGGTCCAAAAGAAAGGCCGCCCGAAGGCGGCCTTTTGTTCGAGGTCCGGTCGGCATCCAGCGGATCCCCTCGCCTGGGTGAACCAATGGAGGGTCGCAACCGAAGATGCCCTTTGCTACTGCATTTAGATCAATCGATAGAATCGCACAGTTCGAAGACGGCTGCGGCACCCATTCCGCCCCCGATGCACATGGACTCCACTCCGTATCGTATCCCCCTGGCCCTCATGTTTGCCAGAAGCGTGGCACAGAGCTTGGCCCCCGTACATCCCAACGGATGCCCCAGGGCGATAGCGCCGCCGTTGATGTTGATCCGATCCATGTCCAGGCCCAGTTCCCGAATGCAGTACAGCGCTTGAGAGGCAAAGGCCTCGTTGATCTCGAACAGTCCGATGTCCGAAACGTCCAGCCCGGTCAGCTGCAACACCTTGGGAATGGCGTACTTGGGCCCGACCCCCATCTCATCGGCTCTGCAACCCACGGTGGTGTAGCCCTTCAGTTTGGCCACCGGCTGGAGATCGAAGCGCCGGATGGCCTCTTCACTCATGATGAGGGCGGCCGCCGCGCCGTCGGTGGTCTGGGAGGAATTGCCCGCCGTCACGCTGCCTCCGGCTGCAAAAACCGGGGAAAGCTTGGACAGCGCCTCCACGGTGGTTCCCTCCCGGATGCCGTCGTCCACCTCTTGAAGGAAGGTTTCCTTGCGGTAGGTGCCGTCGTCGCCCATGACGAACCGCGCCGCCGGAGTGGGGACGATTTCGGTGAAACGGCCCTCCGACCGGGCTTCGGCCGCTTTCCGCTGGGAGTCGCAGGCGAACGCGTCCTGGTCCTCCCGCGAGACCTTGTACCGGCGGGCCACGTTCTCCGCGGTAATGCCCATGGAGGTGTACAAGTCCGCGTGCTGACGCGACCACTCGGGGTGCGGGCGGGGCACATTGCCTCCCATGGGAACGTAGGTCATGGACTCGATGCCGCCGCCGATGGTCACTTCCGACCAGCCGGCCATGACACGCAGCGACGCCTGGGCGATGGCCTCCAGCCCAGACGAACAGAAACGGTTGATGGTGGCACCGGAAACCGACTCGGGAAAGCCGGCGATCTGCCCGGCTACCCGACCGATGTTCAGGCCCTGTTCCGCCTCGGGAAAGGAGCAGCCGATCATCAGATCTTCCACATCCTGGCGTTCGACGTTCGGCGTCTTCTCCACGACCGCTTCGAGAATGAAGGCCAGCAAATCCTCAGGGCGGGTGTCCTTGAAGGCGCCCTTGTTGCGTTTGCAGCCCGGAGTCCGGAGCGAAGTGACAATGTATGCATCTCTCATTTTTCGAACCTCCTCAGGCGGCCGCCTCCGAACGGGCGGCCGCCGGTGATGGCGTTGGGTTCGACAGTGCCGGCGGTTACCCGGCTCTGTCGTGCCGGCGGCTCGAAACCCCGCCGGCCGAAGGATCAATTGCGCAGGGGCTTTCCGGTCTCCATCATGTGCCGGATGCGCTCCTGGCTCTTTTCCTCACGGAGAAAATCCATGAAAGCCCGGCGCTCGAGGCGCAGAATGACCTCCTCGTCGATTCGGGATCCGGTGCGCACTTCTCCTCCGCTCAGCACGGTGGCGATGCGCTTGGCCAGGAACACGTCGTGTTCGGTGACGAAGCCGCCGCTTTTCATGTTGTGAAGCTCACTGTTGACCATGCCCTGAGCGGACTGCCCGAAAACGCGGATGTCCCTTTTCACGGGCGGGGCGTATCCGTCGGAGGCCATGCGCAGCACTTCCCGCTTCGCCTCTCCGATGAGGTGATCCCGGTTGAAGACGATCCGGTCCTGCGGACCGAGGAAACCGTTGGCCCTCGCTTCGGCCGCCGAGGAGGAAACCTTGGCCAAGGCGATGTTCATGAAACAAGGGAGGAAGAGCTTGCCGAGGTCGAAGTCGCTTACGGCTTCGGGAATGCTGGCCAGGAACTTCTTCCAAAGGTTCATGCACCCGCCGCCGGCCGGAATCAGCCCGACCCCGAACTCCACAAGCCCCATGTAGAGTTCTGCATGGGCAACGATCCGGTCGGCCCCCAGGCACACCTCGCACCCGCCGCCCAGCGCCAGTCCGAAGGGCGCCGCCACAACGGGAAAGGGTGCGTATCGGCACCGCTGGACGAAGCGCTGCAGCTGCTCAACCATTTTCTCGATTTCCGCAAAGCGGCCCTGCTTGACGGCCGCACCCACGGATTTGAGGTCGGCCCCTGCCGAAAAAGGCGCGGGCATGCCGCCCGCCTCGTTGCCGATAACCAGACCGACACCGTTTTCCTCCACGAAATCGAGACACTCGTGAGCGAAACGAATCATCTCATCGTTGAGGGAATTCATCTTGGTGTGAAATTCCAGACAGTAAACGCCCTCGCCCACATCCACCAGGGAGGCGGAGTCGCAGCCGATCGCCTGGCGGCCCTGTGCCTTGAGCAGCTGCAGGGAGACGGCGATTTCCGGGCGCTCGATTTTCCGGTAGTCTCCGGTGGAAAAATCGAAAAACAGCCGCGTGCCGTCCTGGATTCGATAAAAGGATGGGTTTCCGTCGGCCAGCATCTTCTCGATTTTTTCCGGGACATCGAAACCGTCCGCCTTCATCTTCTTCACGGAGTCCTCGACCCCGATGGCGTCCCAGGTTTCGAAGGGGCCCAACTCGAAATTGTAGCCCCAGCGCATGGCGTTGTCGATTTGCACGACGGTGTCCGATATTTCGGGAATCCGGTTGGCCGCATAGATCAGCTGCCCGGCCAGCGCCTTCCAGGCAAAGCGCGCTCCCCTGTCGTCGCCGTAGACCACGGCCTTGATCCTTTCGGCAAGGCTGCCGGCCTTTTTCGCCTCCTCCAGGCAGGGAAACTCCGGTTTTCCCCAGGTATCGTATTCGAAGGTTTTCGGATCGACGACCTTGCGCACAATTTCCCACTTCTCGGTCAGTTCGGTCTTGTAAAATCCGCCGTTGGCCTTCTTTCCGAGCATGCCCTTGTCGATCATGGCGCGGACGAACTCCGGCAGCACGAAGCTTTCCCGCTCCTCGTCCTCGGGCACCATCTCGTAGGTGTTGTCGGCCACGTGCCCCATTACGTCCAGGCCCACCAGGTCCGCGGTCTTGAACATGGCGGTCTTTGGTCTTCCCATAGCGAGGCCGAAGAGAGCGTCCACTTCAGGGATGGTAAAACCCTCTTCGAGCATCAGCTGCATCGACGTGACCATCCCGTGGATACCGATGCGGTTGCCGATGAAATTGGGAGTGTCTTTGGCCCACACAATGCCCTTTCCGAGGCGCCGCTCGCCGAAATTCGCCACGAACGCCAGGACTTCGTCAAGGGTCTCCTTGCCGGGAATGATCTCCAGCAGGTGCATGTTGCGGACCGGGTTGAAAAAATGCGTTCCCAGAAAGTGCTGCTTGAAATCACCGCTGCACCCTTCGGACATGGCATGCAGCGGAATGCCGGAAGTGTTGGACGAAACGATGCTGCCCTTGCGGCGGATCCCGTCGATGCGTTCGAACAGACTTTTCTTGATCTTCAGGTTTTCGACCACCACCTCGACGATCCAATCGCATTCGGCGATACGGTCGAAATCGTCTTCCATATTTCCGAGAGTGATGAGGTCGGCGTCCTTTTTTTGCATGATCGCGGCCGGTTTGGCGTTCATCATCTTGTCGAAGCCACCCTTTACGATTCGGTTCCGGGCCTTGGGATCGGCTTTTTCCTTCTCGCTCAGGTCCGGAGGCACGATGTCCAGAAGAAGGGTCGGAAGGCCGGCGCTGGCCAGCAGGGCCGCAATGCCTCCTCCCATGACACCCGAGCCAATGACTGCCACTTTCTTGATTTTTCTCTGCATACGATCCTCCTGGAAAGGTGGATGGGGTGATTGCCCGTCGATGAAACCGCAACGGACCCGGCTCCCGGCGTTTGGGCGTCCGAGTCGAGCGGCAACTGCAGCGTTGGGACCCGCACCGGTGTCGGTTCTCGGGGGCGGGGGATACGTCCTTTGTATGAATGAATACTCATTCATTTATCAAAGCGATTAATCCCTGTCAAGTCTAATTTTCATTCAAATGATATATCCTTGTGTAATTTTAAAATAAATATGATTTCTTATAGATATGATAAATATCCCCAATAAAAATCCCACCGATACTGGATATTTCCCTCAGGAATACCGTATACTTTTCGAATGAATTATTGTTCATTTATAGGGTGCGCCAATTTCGCCGCTGATGCGTCCGGCCCCCGAATTCGGAGGTCCTTGGTTGGGCGGCATAGGGAAATGGATCGCTCCCGGATCTTTGACGTCGGGCGAGATGCCGGAGAAAGGGAGGCGCCAAGTCGCGCAATGGGCATGGAGTACAACATCTTGTATTCCCTGTTGAAAACCTGCAGGATCCATCGCGTCATAACGGAACAAACCTCTTGCCGAGCCCTCCGTTTTCCGTTGACAAAGATGCAGGGAGTCTGGAACGGTAGTTTCCATACCCAACGTGCAGGAGACCATCGGAAGTGGCGCACGGACCCGACACCGCTTCCGGGAAGGGATGCCGAATGGCACAGGAAAACGACGTCGTCCTCATTTATTTCGAAGACCAGCCGTTGGCTTTTGCCCGCATCGAGGCCATCACGCCGGATCACAAACCGGGATGGTACCATACGAAGCTGTTGCTGCTGCAGCTGCCCCTGCAGCCGGTCACCTGGATTCTCCGGGACGTCTACATCGATGGCGAGGAGTTCACCATGGGCGGCAAACGGATGCGCCTGGAGCCCGTGGTGTGCCCCGAGCCCTCGGAAGAGGAATCCGAAAAACAGCCGGAGAATGCGCCGCAAGGGCCGTCGAGCAACGACAACGTTATCCCCCTGGTCAGGGCCAAAAAAGGCCACCCGAAGGACAAACCCGCGTGAAGGCCGCATCCGGCACCCGAAGATCTCCCCGGAAAATTGTGTTGTCTGCTTCCCGCCGCACCGACATACCGGCTTTTTACATGCCCTGGTTTACGGCCGGCATCCGCTCCGGCCACTTCGAAGTCATCAACCCTTACAACCGCAGCGTCACCCGTGTCCCCTCCGATCCGGAAACGGTGCACTCCGTGGTCTTCTGGTCGAAGGACTTCGGCCCGTTTCTGTCCGGCGGATACGGTGAATCTCTCGAAAAGAAGGGGTACGGACTCTTTTTCAATTTCACCGTGAACTCCGTCCATCCGCTGCTGGAGCCCAACGTACCGCCGCTGATAGGGCGCCTGGAGCAGATGAAGGCGTTGAGCGAACGATTCGGCCCGGCCTGCATCCAATGGCGTTTCGATCCCATCTGCCACTTGGAGGGTAAAGGACCGGCGAGTCCTCCGGACAATCTGGGGGACTTTCGCCGGATCGCCGACGCCGCCGCCAAATGCGGCATTTCCCGCTGCATCACCAGCTTCGTCGACGAATACGCAAAGGTGCACAGACGAATGGCTGCGCTTGACGGTGTCGCGCTTCGCATCCCGTCCATGGAGCGAAAACGCCGTCTGCTGTCGGAAATGGCCGAAAGGCTGGACAGACGGAACATCCGCCTGTATACCTGCTGCGAAAGAGAGGTGCTGGAAGGATTGCCCCCGCAAAGCGGTATCGGCCGGGCCGCCTGCATACCCGGCAAACTTCTCGTATCCCTGTACGGTGAAGGCATCTCCACGGCGAGGGACACCGGGCAGCGCGCTCGGCAGGGATGCGGCTGCAGCGTTTCCAGGGACATCGGCTCCTACGCTCTGCACCCCTGTCACCACAACTGCCTGTACTGCTATGCCAATCCCCGGGGGCCGGCTTCCCGGAGTTGAGCATTCACACATGCGCATCGGTTCCGCTTTCATAGACCCACCCGTTGTGCTGGCGCCCCTGGCCGGCATCACCAACCTGCCCTTTCGGCTGCTGGCCAAGCAATTCGGCTGCGGACTGGTATGCTCGGAGATGGTTTCGGCCAATGGACTGATCCACGGGTCGGAAAAAACCTTTCGGATGCTGGAAACCGTTGACGAGGAAAGACCGGTCTCCATGCAAATTTTCGGCGCCGATCCGGAAATCGTCGCCCGCGCAGCGGTCCTGGTGGAAAGAGCCGGTGCAGACGTCATCGACATCAACTTCGGCTGTGCGGTGAAAAAGGTGGTGAAAACCGGTGCGGGTGTCGCCCTTATGCGGACACCGGAACGGGCCGAAGCCCTGCTGCGTGCGGTACGCGAGGCGGTCGCGGTCCCGCTGACCGTCAAGATCCGCAGCGGTTGGAACCGTTCCGGCGACCAGGCCCTGCACATCGCGGACGTGGCGCAGCGCTCCGGTGTGGACGCCATCGCCGTGCACCCGCGCAGCGCATCCCAGGGATTTGGAGGGTGCGCCGACTGGTCCCTGATCCGCCGCGTCAAGGAGCAGGCCTCGGTGCCGGTGATCGGCAACGGGGACATCGCCTGCGCAAAAGACGCCCAAATGATGATGACCCGGACCGGTTGCGACGCCGTGATGGTGGGTCGAGCGGCCATCGGCAACCCCTGGCTCTTTGCCCGCATCGCAGCCCGCCTCCGGGGCGAAGAAGCGCCGCCGGTCACGATGGACCGGCGGCGGGACACGATGCTGCATTTCGTTAGGGCCACCGCGTCGCACGTCGGGGAAACACACGCCTCCTTCATGATGCGGAGCCGGTTGGGATGGTTTGTCAAAGGTCTTCCCCACAGCAGCCGCTTCCGGGAATCCATCAAGCGCATCTCTTCGATACCCCAGGCGGAAGAGATGATCTGCGCCTATTTCCAGGAACTGGGGTGCGGTGCAGCCGTGCGATAGTTGAATAAGCGTGATTTCGATAAAATCGTACTTATCGATCCAGTGGCACTTTCTCCGTGGGGTTCACCGTTTTTCAAGCACGTCCATCAGCACGAGGCGGCTTTTGCAGGAGTGCCGGATACCATTCATGAAGCGATTGTTCGTGCCTACGTGAAAACGGCATCCTTTACCCCCATGGATGACCTGACGCTCGACCGGATTGTCCTGCCGTGGACAGTTCCCGGTGGAAAGGCAGCTTTTTACCGGCAAATAGCCCAAGCCAATTCGAGCTACACGGATGAGGTGCAACCCTTGTATGCCCGGATTTCCAAGCCGGTTTTGATCCTCTGGGGCCGCGAGGACACCTGGATACCGCTGCATCGAGGCGAACTTTTGCACGCCGCCATTCCAGGCTCGACATTTCATATCATTCCGGATGCCGGGCATTTGGTCATCGAAGAGCAGCCGGTTCGGCTTCTTGAAAAGATTCGTCCCTTTCTTCTGGGCAAAGACGTCACAGAAAAACGGATATAGGTCACACCCCCATATGCCGTCATGGGTACAGCTGCCGCGATTCGTTGGAGGCACAAGGCGCTGACGTCTTTGCTGCACGTTGGATTCCTGGTTGATTGCGAAGAGCCTGGGAAAGCCGCATATAACGATTGTCAAAAATATATCCCGATTGGCAGTCCTCCGAAATCGGGATCGGGATCGAAATCGGCTGTTCAACGCTAATGCTCGATAGCGATTTCGATCCCGATTTCGATAAAAGGACCATCAGGGAAACGGAGCGGATTTCTGACAACCACTATCACCCGCCGGTCAAAGGGGGTGGGCCGACAACACGGTTTGTAAAAACGGCACGAAAACCTGCCTGTTGAACCGTTGACGATCTTCTGTGGTTCGAACCGCCCAGCCCATTGGCTGAAACCGCAATCTCTTTGCACCCGAGGAGCGTGAAAATGCGTGGATTAGCGACTGCAGCTGCAATGCTGGTCATGTGTTCATGGAGTGTGTCTTTTGCACAATCTCCACCATTTTCCAAGGTGACCATAAAGGGAAAGACAGGGTCCATTTACAACAAAGTGTGTCTTTTTGAAAAAGGCAGCGCCAAAGTGCCATTCAAAACAAAATATGTATCGGAATATTATCGAACCTATAGCATTGATGTTGGAATTCCCTCTGATATGAAGAAAAAGGATGATTATTTTTATACGGATATGAGATTCTGGGGCGACAAAAACGCCAATGGCATGCGAGATGCCGGAGAACCCATAAGTCAATGCCACTTTATCATTTGGGTTCCATCGGCAAACATCGTTTTTATGCAGGTTTATGAAGGTCAAAAATTTCCAATCGCAACTCCCGTATTGAATTATGATTACAAGTAAATTGAAGACTCCCCGTCGCCCCGGTGCCCGGAATTTCCTCTTCGCTCCAACAAGCGGCGGGGAATGCGCTCGCTTCTGCCGGTTCGAATGCACAGCTTCTCGTGCGAAGGCACGAAACGATGTGCATCCACCGTACCGTATTCCCCAACCGAGTGCAGCCCCTATGGGGCTGTGGATGAACAGGCATCCCGCTCTCGGATACGAACGCAGTCGAAGGGACGACCGCAGGCGTAGCGGCGCTACGTCGAGGATCGGACCGAGGCGAGGACGCCGTATCCGGGCGGGAGGCACCGTTTTTCCAGAGCCTCATCAGGGGTCCCAGCGCTGGCACGGATCTTGTTATGCCACAGGGCATGAGAGAGCTTCTCTTCATCGACGACGAGGAGGCGGTGCGGCGCTCCGTGCTTCGCGCCCTGCGAAGGGAACCCTACCGGGTGGACACGGTGGAAAGCGGTGAGGCGGGAGTCGCCGCCGTGCGGGAGGACTGCAGCCGGTTCGACGCGGTGATCTCCGACTACAAAATGCCGGGAATGGACGGGATGGAGACCCTCATCACCATCGGGCGCATCAACCCCGAGATCACACGTATCATCCTCACCGGCTACGCGACGATGGAAGCCGCCATCGAGGCCACCAACCAGGGAATCGACGGTTTCCTCACCAAACCCTTCGACAACGTGCAACTGCGTGCCAGCATCCGCGACATCTACATCCGGCGGTGCCTTCGACAATTCGTTCCCGAGCAGGTCTACCGGGAAATCGGCAAATTTCCGGCCGCACTGGCACCCCGGTTCACGGACGCGACGGTGCTGTTTTCGGATATTCGGGGGTTCACCGAAATGACGCAGCAGGTATCGCCGGACGCCATCGCCGGCTTTCTCAACGAACGGTATTTCACCCCAATGGGCGAAATCGCCTGCGAACACGGCGGCATGGTGGACAAGCACATCGGTGACGGCATGATGGTGGTTTTTGGTACCCCCCTGTCAAAGGAGGATGATCCTCACCGGGCCGTCGCCACGGCGGTAGCCATGCAGCAGAAGGCAAAGGAGATCGACAGACGGCTCTCGGCGAAAAATGGACTGCGGCTGCACACCGGCGTAGGCGTGTGCACGGGGGAGGTGTTCTCGGGAATGGTGGGCTCACTGCGGCGCAAGGAATTTACCTCCATCGGCGTCGTGGTCAACATCGCCTACCGATTGCAGGCGCTGGCCCATGCAGGGGAGATCATGCTGTGTCGGGAAACCTACGACAAGGTGTGCCGAAACTTTTGCGCACTGCCGCTGGGTCCGGTTCGCGTGAAGGGAATGGCGGAACCCATCGAGATATATCGAATCCGCATATGAGGCGGTGAAGATCCTCCCGTCCTTCGGGTCTTGCTGGAAGCAACGACACTGCCGCCCCCCCCTTGCCCGGGATTTTCACATCGGTCCGGCTGGTTGGGGCTGCCGGTTGGACCGTCCTGTCTCGAAAACCGGAACCTCGGACATCCGGCGGTCTGCATCCTCACGGCACCCGCACCAGGCTGCCAACCGGGACTTCGTCTCCGGAAAGAATCTCCGCCTCGGCATGATCTTCGTGGACGGCGGTCACACGGACGGTGGCTATGCGGGGACCCGGCTTGAAAAACCGCTGCCCGAATTCCGACTCGAGGATCTCGGAGGAGTCCAAAACGTCCAACTCCAATCCTTCCGTTAGTCCGACATTGGTGCCGGCGGACAAAACCACGTACCCGTCCTGCACCGCGAGCACAAAACCGGTCCACGGGTTATCGTTGACGGCGTCACAAACCTCTTTGGCCATTTCCTCGGCGGCCTTTTTGATGGTTTCCTTCAAAATCGGAATCAGTAGTTCTTTGCGCGTTTCCGAGGTCTCATACTCCATATCGTCGATCTCCACCTCGTACAGCCGGCTTTCGTCCACGAGCTTGGCTGCGGTTCCCGCGTCGAAAACCTCGACACCCACCACTACGTGGAGAAAGTGGTGCGTGTCGCGCATCCAGAAGAAACCCCGCTCTTCGACATGCTCCCGGACGTCGATCACGCCGCCGGTCAAAACGCCGTTGAGGCCGAGCTGGCGGGCGGTCTGCGCCAGAACGAAATTGTCGAAGGGGCCGATGTTTTTCCGGGTCATCTCCAGAATCATCTCCGGGTAGGAGGGGTTACTCGGATCCAGTATGAGGACCTTTGGGCAACCGGAGGCGAGATTGTCTACCAGTGTCTCCTGGAACAGCTCGGGAATGCCCTCACCGGGAAGCACGGTTGTGGTCTGGACGGCTCCCACGGCAATTACACATCGCAACCCGCTGTCGGTAAACTCCAGCTTTCCGATGCGCCCGACCTGATGGGCCACCTTATCCGTAAAATCCAGCGTGGACTCCTTGACCCTATTCCAGGTCGAACAACCCGAAAGCAGGGCAACGGCAACGAGCAGGGCCGATGCGGTGGCCGTCCATCGGGATCGTGCGACGAATGGTTTCATGGGCTTCCTCTCTTCATGAGCCGATCGTTTCGAATGGTGACTAGGGGCTGTTTCTAAATTGTCTTTTGGCCCAACCCGCCCGAGGCGGATGAATCTCGGTGTCGGGTCCTTGTTTCCAGTCCTCGAAAACCAGCAGTATTCCTGCGGCTGGAAACTCGGATCCTCCTTGACCTTGAACCAAAATCCTAGTTTTGAGATGGATTCTACATAGTGAATTCGACATCTGCTGTCAAACGCAGGAGTCCTCCCGCCGCAGCTGTTTCTTGACTCCGGAGCGCATTTCTGCCAAATCATGCCCAAAGGGTCGGACTGCACCGGCTTTTAGGCTTCGCCCCCCCCGTACCCCAGCCGCAAGGAAACGAGCATGGGTTCCATAGACGAACAGATTCTTCGTTCCGCCAAGGAAGTGGCGGTCAAGTTCATCGAGACCGGCCGGGTGTCTCCCGCAGCCTTTCCGGAAACCTTCAAAGCCATCTACAGCGCCATCGAGGAGACCGTGAAAGGCCCATCCGAGCCGCCGGTCCCTTCCTCGGACGCCGAGGGCGGCTCCGATTCCGCCTGAGGGCTGCGGCCCCTGGCCTCGGCCATCGATTTTCATACCATCCGGCCTCTTCGATGCCTCGATAGAAGAACCTTCCGGGCCCCTTCGCCGCCGGTCTGGGCCGCCTCAATGCGCCAACGCCCAGTTTTCGCCCCAGGCGAGATTGACCTTCAACGGCACCCGAAGCTGCCAGACATTCTCCATTGCATCCCGAACCAACCGCTCCACCGTGTCCCGCTCCCCTGGCGGAGACTCGAACACGATTTCGTCGTGAACCGACAGGAGCATGGCGGTCTCCAGCCCCTGACCGCGAAGCCGCTCGTCCACCCGGATCATCGCCAGTTTGATCAGATCGGCAGCCGTGCCCTGCACAGGCGTGTTGACGGCCGTGCGTTCGGCAAACTGCCGCACGTTCCGGTTGCCGCTGTTGATTTCCGGCAGCCTGCGGATCCGCCCGAGCAGCGTGGCGCAACGATGGGTCGCACGTGCGGTTCGGATCGTCTCGTCGATGAAGCGCTTCACGCCACTGTACCGCTCGAAATAGTGGTCGATGTAGGTTTTGGCCATCTTCTGCGAGATGCCCAGCGCCTTGGAAAGGCCGAAGGGGCTCATCCCGTAGATGATGCCGAAGTTGATCACCTTGGCTTGCCTGCGCAGCTCGTCGTCGACCATCTCCGGAAATACCTGAAAGATCTCTGCGGCCGTGCGGGTGTGAATGTCTTCGCCTTCTTCGAAAGCCTTGATGAGAATGGTGTCTTCGGCACAATGGGCCAGGATGCGTAGCTCGATCTGGGAATAGTCCGCCGACAGGAGGCTCCAGCCCGGCTCGGGTACGAAGGCCTTTCGGATCTCCCTGCCCTCCTCCGTTCGGATGGGGATGTTTTGCAGGTTCGGCTCCGAGCTGCTCAGGCGACCTGTAGCAGTGACCGTCTGGTTAAAGGAGGTGTGGATGCGGTCCGTCTCGGGCCGCACGAGATCCAGCAGGGCATCGGCGTAGGTGGATTTGAGCTTGGCCAGAGTGCGATGCTGCAGTACCAGGGCGGGCAGCTCGTGCCGCTCGGCCAAGGTGGTCAGCACGTCCATATCGGTGGAATAGCCGGTTTTTTTCTTGGTCTTTTTCTGCACCGGAAGCCCGAGCTTGTCGAACAGAATGTGTCCCAGCTGCTGGGAGGACTTGACGTTGAAGCGTTCGCCGGCCATCTCGTAGATCCGTTCCTCGAGCACGGTCATCCGCTCTTGGAAGGAGGCGGACAATTCCCGCAACCGATCCGTATCCACGCAGACGCCCCGCATCTCCATGCGCATCAGTACCGGAACCAGGGGCATCTCCACCGTCTGCATCAGCTCCGTCAGCCCGGCCTCCTCCAGCATCGGCTCGAGGACTTCGCAGGCGGCCAGCGTGACATCGGCGTCTTCGCAGGCATAGGGAACGGCTTTGTCCAAGGGCACGTTCCGAAACCCGACCGCCTTACCGTCCTTGCCGGCCACCTCTTCAAAAGAGATCGTCTTGCGACCCAAAAAGTCCAGGGCGATCTGGTCCAGCCCGTGGGACCGTTTGGAGGGGTTGAGCAGATAGCTTCCCAGCATCGTGTCGAAAGTCACTCCCTGCAGGTTCACGCCATGGCGGTCCAGCACGATCCAGTCGTATTTGATATTCTGGCCGACCTTGGCCACAGCCGGGTCTTCCAGCAGCGGCCGCAGCACCTGCAGGGCCTGCTCGCGGTCGGATTGCTCCTCAGCCACATGGTGCCCAACCGGGATGTACCACGCCCTGCCCGCCCGGTCGGAAAAAGAGATCCCCACCAATTCGGCCGCATTCGGGTTCTCCGATGTGGTTTCCGTATCCAGGGCGAAGCGGGGCGCAGCGCCCAGCCGGGAGGCAAGCTCGGAGATCTCCTCCAGCCGTGTCACCAGCCGGTAGTCGGTCTTTTGTTGCGCTGTGGTTTCGGAAAAAGTCTGCTGGAGCTGCCGGAACTCGTACTCTGCAAAAAGGGCGCCCAGCCTCTGCCGATCCGGCTCGGCACGGGCGAGATCGGCGGGTCGAAAGGCCATCGGGGCGTCCGTGCGGATGGTGACGAGACGGCGACTCAGGAAAGCCTGATCCCGGTGACGGTCCAGGTTTTCCCTCTGCTTTTTCGCCCCGACCTCCTCGAGCCTATCGTACAAGGCGTCCAGGCTTCCGAAGGTCTGAATGAGCTTTGACGCCGTTTTCGGACCGATGCCGGGCACACCCGGAACGTTGTCGGAACTGTCTCCGGCCAGCGCCATGATGTCAATGACCTGCCGCGGCTCGACGCCGAAACGATTTCGGACCTCGGGTTCGTCTATGGAAATTTCTTTCATGGGATCCCATATCACCGCATGCGGCGTCACCAGCTGCATGAAATCCTTGTCCCCGGTGACCATTATCACGAAATACCCCTGGGACTGGGCGGTTCGGGCCAGGGTTCCGATGAGGTCGTCGGCCTCGAAGCCTTCCTCCTCGATGACGGGGATGTGAAATCCTGCGGTCACCTCCTTGATGGGTGCAATCTGAACGCGCAAGTCCTCGGGCATCGGCGGGCGATTGGCCTTGTAGGCCTCGTACAGATCGTGCCGAAAGGTGGGGCCCTTGGCATCGAAAAACATGCCGACGAAGGCGGGGTTCCGCTCCTCCATCAATTTGATCAGCATTCGGGTAAAACCGAAAAGGGCGTTGGTCGGCATTCCCCGCGAATTGGAAAGTCCGCGGATCGCGTGGTAGGCCCGATGGATATAGGCGCTCCCGTCCACCAGATAGATCGTTTTTTCCCGTGGACGGTCCTTCGACAGTGGAAGCGTTGGGTTGGTGGAGCTTTGATCAGAGGTCATTTTCGGTTCCGTCGCTGTGTGTATCGGTGTCCGGACAGGGCATGGACAGGGCCCTCCGGTAGCGGAAAGACCGCAGTCGTTCCGCAGGCGGTGGATTGACACACCCGGCCGGCTGATTTAGGGTTTCCAGCGCTCGGACATATCACCTTCCGCCAATGGCAACAACCACCGGGAGCGATCCATGCCGTCAAACGCCAACAAAGACCGCAGCGCCTATCGAAGACGCTGGCGCGTCACGGGGCCGCAACAGTGTCACTGCTGCCGCCAAGAGGCTCCATTCTGCTGGCGCTGCCGGTGCGGGTTTCGCATATGCCAGCGGTGCATGCAGGAAAACATCTGGGGTATGTCCTGCAACGCCATCACTTGGGACTGCCCGGACTGCGGCGCCAGAAACGGTCTGGGCAACCAATAATAAGGGTCGAACACGGGAATGGGATCCCACAGGGCAAGTGTACGGTACAACCGCACCGGGGTTCAAGACGGAACAGGCAGGGTCGAAATCGACCCTGCCTGTTTTGACCCCGGCCTTGACCGGGAGGTTGAGGGGCTTTGTAGGGGATCTGCCGCTAGTCCCAGCAGGGTCCGCCGCCGTAGCCACCGCGCCCGTATCCCATTCCGGGTCCTCGGCCTCGGTCCGGACCGCGACCCAGATCGGGGCTGATTTCCTGCATGGCGATCCGGTGCTCCAGCCGCTTCTGATCCAGCGTTGCACGAAGATCGGAGATTCCCTTCTGCAACTGGAAGGCCTTGTCGCGATCCAGGTTTTCGGAATCGAGCTCGCGGCGAAGCTGCAGCTGCTTGTCGCGGAGATCCCGGCGAATTTCCTTGGTGGCCTCGAAAAACGCCTTTCGTTCATTCTCGATCTGCTGGATCTGCTCGTCGGTCAGATCGGCGCCATAGCCGCAGCCCCCCTTGCCATAGCCGCCCGGTCCGTAGGGACCGCCGCCCTCGTAGCCTCCGCGGTGGTGCCACCCCGGGCCCATGTGTCCGCCTCCGCCCCAGCCGGCCATGGCGGTGCTGGCAAATCCGACGAGTGCGATTCCGACAATCAGGATCAACAAGTTTCTGGCTTTCATTCGCTTCCTCCTGTGGATGTTGATTTCGGGTCTTGAAGACCCATGGTCGTTACAAGATCATGGACTGCCCTGGGGAATGCAAAGCCAATGCCAATGCAAAGGATTTTTTGCTTATCCATTTGAATTAACAACAATTTATTTAGATTTGATGCCCTTGGGCCCGGAAAAACCCGCGGAGTGGATTCCCAGAAAGCACGGGATATGAGAGAAAATTACACGGTCAGCCCCTCGAAGGGCGGCAAAGGTGTTTCGAAATTACCCAATATTCGCTCGGCGGAGGCCTCATCACCCGAGCGCACCGTCACCGGAAGTCAAGGGGCGGTCCCAAAAAGGCATTTGCGGGTGCGGCAGGCGATACTTATCCATTTCATTCGTCGTCCCGCCGAATGAAGTGAATTTCCGTGTGAAAAGGAGATCCGAGAAATCGTGGAAGCTTATCTGATGGCGTTCGGGTACCCGGGGCTTTTTGCAGCGAGTTTCCTTGCAGCGACACTGATCCCCCTGGGGTCGGAGGTGGCGGTGGTGGCGCTGTCCGCAGCCGGGTTGGATCGTATGGGTGTTCTGTCGGTGGCCACTGCGGGCAACGTCATGGGATCAGCGGTCAACTACGGGCTGGGAAGATGGGGAGGTCGATGGCTGTTTGCCCGTTTCTCCGCAGGTGAGAAAAAACGCATCGAACGCGCCTTCCGGGCGGCATCGCGCTGGGGGGCACCGATGCTGTTCTTCGCCTGGTTGCCGTTGGTGGGGGACCCACTCACCGTCGCCGCGGGGCTGCTGCGGGTACAGCCTCTGCTCTTCCTGTTCTGGGTCACGCTGGGTAAGGCGTTGCGCTACTGGCTGATACTGGAGGGGATACGCATGCTGCCGTAGCCCTCAGACCGGCTTTCCCATTTTCATGTAGGGGATGACGAGTACCGGGCAGGATGCGTGGTTGATGACATGCTCGGTTACGGTCCCAGCGACGAAGTCTTTCAGGTTGTCCCTTCCGTCCGTGGAGATCACGATCAGATCCGCACCGACTTCCTCGGCCGCCGACACGATTTCCTTTTCCGGCTTCCCTTCCCTGAGCAGATACGCCAGTTCGATATCCTCCGCGTGCAAGTTCGTGATGGTCTCGCGCATTTTTTCCTTGCACTCCAGAGCGGTTTCCTTGAAGCGCTCCTGCATCCGGGTGAAGCTCACACGCAGCATCTCCATTTCCTTTTTGTCCATGAACTCCGCATGCACGTTGAGCATCGTGATTCGGGCGTTAAACTGGTGGGCGATCTGCACCGCCTTTTTCAGAGCGATGAACGAGCGATCCTTCAGGTCCGTCGGGCACAGGATGTGTCGATACATGAATGCAAGCCCTTTCCATGGAGCGTCTTCAGCAGGGTCGGCAAAGCCGGAGAGTGGCCGTCCCCTGTTCCGAACGCGGTCTTGTTTAGAAGCCATCTCAAAATTAGGATTTTCGCTCAAGGTCAAGGAGGATCCGAGTTTTCAGCCGCCCCGGTTGCACCGGGATCTCCGACACGCATACGGCCGTATTTCGAGGACTGGAAACGAGGACCCGACGCCGAGATTTATCCGCCCCTGGCGGGTTGAACGAAAAGACAATTTTGAGATCGCTTCTAGGGTTCTGCTTCGGTTGCGAATGTAGGCCTATGGCTCCACCCGAGTGCCCAGGACCACGAGAAACTGCTTCAGCCACTCCGGGTGCGCGGGCCAAGCCGGAGCCGTTACGAAGTTTCCGTCCGTGTGGGCCTGGTCGACGGCAATATCCACGTATTCACCTCCGGCCGCGGTGACGTCCGGCCCGACGGCCGGGTAGGCACTGCAGGACTTTCCCTGCACGACCCCGGCTGCGGCCAGCAACTGCGCTCCGTGGCATATCGCAGCGACAGGCTTGCCGGTGGAGGTGAAATGACGCACGACTTCCAGCACCCGCGGATTGAGCCGGATGTATTCGGGTGCCCTGCCGCCCGGAATGACCAATGCATCGTACTTCTCCTCCTGTACTTCTTCAAACGTGGCGTTGAGGGCAAAATTGTGTCCCGGTTTTTCGCTGTAGGTCTGGTCTCCCTCGAAATCATGCACGGCGGTGCGGACCGTATCTCCGTCCTTTTTGCCGGGGCAGACGGCATGGACGGTGTGTCCAACCATTTGCAGGGCCTGAAACGGCACCATCACCTCGTAATCCTCGACGAAATCCCCCACGAGCATCAGAATTTTCTTGGCTGCCATGCGTCCCTCCTTGTCGATCTGTCTCTGATCCCACTGCGGCACTCCGCTGTTGCGACGGCGGCCTGTCGGACAGAGCCGTTGGAAAGCTGCGTTTCAGCGTAGTCTCCTGCGCATTCGGTGTCAACAGCAAGGGGCTCTATCGACGACAGTCGATCTCCGCAGCGGTTGACGAAAAGCTGCTTGGGGCTGCCCCTCAGCTGCCGGTTCAAGAAAAGAGGCATTTGTGCCGATAAACAATAACAGGGACGACGGAAAACCGCCCCAATCACACTTGCGCCGGGAGGCGATGGGATGTTTCGAAAACGGACTCGCGGAAAGGACGCAGAAGAAAATGCTTCCGCCATTGGGATCCAGTACCCTCAGGATAGATGCGCGCGCCTTCGCATCCGGAAGCAAATATTTGAAGTCACCGCTGCAAGCCGCACGGAACTGCGCTTTTGTTGCATGCGTCGCGCCGCGCTGAGCGATTTTCCCCTGGGTGACTGGGTCGTGGCCAAGCTGCAGCTGCTCAGCGGCAAAATACTGAAGGTCACGGGCTACACGGCATGGGAGGCCGATGGAGGCCTTCGGCTGCAGCTCGTCCAGGCCATCCCCAGCCATGTTCTGCTAAAGGAGCAGCGGCTGGCAATGAGCCGATCCGGAGGATTTCTTTTGCGGCGGCTGGGGCTGTAGCCTTTTCGAAACCGGAAGGAATCGATCAACCGGGCCAACCTTGCGGTCTGTTTGCGGAGGCGTTCTCCCTATAGATTTTCCAACTTCCTGTGTCTTTGCGGAGAAGCAGGGTTTTATAGCTGTCGGCCTTGAAAGTGTCCGATCGGTACCGCTGCCGAAAATAAGCCTTGGCACGGCCTCCGTCGACCCGAATCTGGAGGCCGGAAATGCCCACACGGATGCTGCGGTACTTTCGGTTGAGGTTTCCCTTGTAGGCCTTCCAGGCAGTTCGGTCCCTTCCCTTGCTGGAAAAAGAGGGATGGTAGTAGCCGATGTACTCTTCAAGCCGCTTGGACTGCCAAGCGTCCCGCCAGGCTTCCACCAGCCGGCCGATGGCTTCGGTCTCGGACGGTTGGATTCGTTTCTGCGGAGGGGTGGATCTCGCTGCCGTGGCGGCCGAGGATGGGCCCGATGAGGGCCCGGCGGTCGCGACCGCCGGGGTCGGCGCCGAAGCGGCCACCACCGGTGCCTCCTGTTCTCCCCACTCCCGTTTGAGCAAGACCAGCAGGCGATCGTTCGGTCCCGCCAAATAGAGCCGAGAGAGCCCGATGGTGCGGCGCTTGCCCGGCAAGGACACCTCCCCCATCACAACAGTCCGATCGCGGTAGCGAAGAACGGTCAACTGTCGGACTTCGGCTCCCCTGCCGGCATGGCGTTCCGGAACGAGCGCCTGCTTGAAAAACGGAATCAGTTCCCGGACGACGTCTTGCGGTGCGGTGAATCGATAGGGAAGCCGGTCTCCGATAATCACCGGAGTCCTTCGCAAATCGACCCGATCGTCGAGGTCGGCGATATCCACGTTGTCCATCGCGATACACCCATTGGAGCTGTAGGGCTTGACTTTCCGGTTGGAACCGTGAATGAAAATGCCGCTTCCCCGGTTGCCTTCGATCCGGTCGAAGGGATCAGGGTAGGTCAGACCAAAGGCCCGATCGCCGAACACCGTGATTTCCCGGTCCCGGAAAGTCCGGTCGTTGAAATAGATGCCCACCGGCGTCTTCTCGTCGTTCTCTTCCCTCTTCCTTCCCCGCTTTTCTCCCGTGCCACAGTTGTAGGTCTTCACAAGCGAGTAGCTTCCGTCAAAGCGGTACAGTCGCAGTTTCTGGAGGTCCTTCTCCACGAGCACCAGATAAATGGGCTGGCCTTCGGGCTCATGATAGAGAACCGGTCCTGCCCAGGGGTCGGAAACATCCCGCTCGGTTTCTGCGGCTTCAGCGGTTTTTTCCCGCAAAGGCACGGGATGCGGCCGGTCTCCCTCACCGACAGGCTCTTCTTGGGAGAGAAAGAGGGTGAGGATTCCCCAAACCGAAAGGGCGATGACGACTGTCAGCAGCAAAGTGGATTTCAGGGTGGATCTCCTTCTGGACTTCTGTTTCAGAACACTGCCGTCGTAGGAAAATCTCATGCAGCAGATCCTCGAATCGGAAGGGGGCTCTCTCCAGCCCAAGGGGTTGATTATCAGGACTCCCGTAGCCCGCTGCAGGGAATGCGCCAGCTATCGCTCTGTCAAGCACGGAGGCTTCGGGAATCGATTTCTATTTTACCACGATGCAGAAAACGTTCTCTCCACGGTAGTAGGTCTGGTCGATGGCATACGCATCGGCGGGCAGCAGGTCCAACACCACCCGCAATCGGTCTTCGTCTCGGTGCAGATAGGTTCGAATCCGCTTCACCAGGGGCCCGTTCACCTCCCTCCGGTCCGTCCCCTCCCACTGATGGACGTCGGGAATGTCGACGACAATGCGCGGCTTCGATTCCACCAAGGAGAACACCTTGGGTATGAAGAACCGGTTCATGCGAATACACACGCGGTCTTTTTCCTCCACGAGATCATGTTCGAAATCGTTGGGGGAAATTCCGGCCGGGGGCGAAATTCCGGATACCGGGCCCGAGGCGGCGGCAACGGGTGCCGGTTTCCCGGAGTCGAGATCCGAGCGCCACCGTTCTTCTTGAATCAACCAACGGCCCTCGGACCGATGCAGCAGCAGGGTCTTTACGCCGGTATCCTCGTGATCCGGTCCTCGGTATCGCTGAAAAAACTGTGCCTTGGCCTGCGATCCGTCCAGTATCACGGACAGGCCACGAATGTCGACCTCAATGGCGCCGGGTGCTTCCAGCATTTCGCGCTTTTGTCGGAGCCACGTGTCGTAGTCCTGGTCTTCGGGCTGAAAAGAGGCGCTGTAGTGCTCGAAATAGCGGTCGACATCTTTACTGATCCATGCCAGTCGCCAGGATTCCACCGTGTCGCGGATATGGTCCAGTTCCGAGGCCGCGGCAACAGAGGTGAATCCGGCAACCAGGATGATAACGACCAGCAGGGAGAAGGCGTTCTTGTGCATCGCTGTTGTCCGTTGTCTGGATGCCCGGTGAAGCATTCCCGGCAAGGCGGAGCTGGACAATTCCCCTTCGGCCCCGGCGACGGCAGCAGGCACGGATAAAATGGCGCTGGGCGCAAGGATATCCACGCGATCTGCTTTGTCATCGACAGGCGAATGCGTGTCGCTCCGCTGATGCAAACGGGTTCGGGTGGGAACGCCGCTTGCGGAGTCAACGCCCACCCGCATAGCGGATGGCTAGAGTTTTCGGCCAAAGGCCGAAAAGACAATAGAAGCTCGGTTCTTTGATCGTTGCGATGGGTACCGGGTGCAAAGCCCCCGGTTTGAAATCAACCCATCAGGACCGTGCGTCTTTGCCGTCTCCCACAAGAGCAGCGACTCCACATAGGGAGGTGAGATGTTCCTCCGCATCCAAGTGATCGTTTCGAAAGGCGAAAAAGCGAACGCCCGCGGAGCGGGCCGCTCTCTCGTCCAGCTTCGAGTCCCCGATGTATACCATTTCCGATGGTTCGACCTCAAAATGGGATGCGATGTGAAGAAGCATGTCCGGATGGGGCTTCGGCCTCGGGACATCTCCGGCGCTGACCACCAAATCGAATGCGTCCTGCAATCCCCAATGATCCAGTACCCGGCGCATCGTGTCGGTCCGGTTGGTCGCCACCGCCGTTCGGAACCGGCCTCGCAGCCGCTCCAGCAAATCCCGAAGACCGGGTTCGATGATCATGCGGGAAATGAACGGCTCGTAGGTCATCTGTCGCCGAAAGTCTTCCGCCTCCGCAAGGGTGGCGGTGTCCTCGCCGAAGAGATGGCTCAGCGACGCACCCACCGTGTGCATATGCGTGTACTCAATCTGGGCCGACGACATGGCGGGACGGCCGAAATGTTCCAGAACCCGGTTGTAGTAAGCGGTGTTGGCCTCACGGGTGTCGAACATCACGCCGTCGCAATCGAAGGCCACCACCTTCACCGGCATCGGAGAGAGGAGCGGGCCTTGGAAACGGGAAGCTGTCGGGTCTTCGAATTCGATCTTCATTCCACCGGGCTGCCGGGGTGCGTTCCGTCCGTTTCGCATGTTACTTGATG
>JAJDOA010000371.1 GCA_022340405.1 Desulfobacteraceae bacterium
CTGACGACGATAACCGACGATTACGAGATCATCTTCGTCGACGATGGCTCCCCGGATCAAAGCTTGCAGGTGGCCAGACAGATCCAAATGCAGGATCCGCGCGTGATTGTGATCGAACTGACGAGGAATTTCGGCCAGCACAAGGCCAATATGACCGGACTGGAGATGGCTTCCGGAGACCTGGTGTTCCTGATCGAGGCCGATTTGGAGGAGTCGCCGGAATGGGTCGTGGATTTTTACCATGGCTTGAAGGACCACGATGATGTGGACGTGGTGTTCGGCCTGCAAAAGCGACGCAAGGGCGGTCGTGTCGAACGAATATCCGGGTCTTTGTTCTACAAGATATTCAACTTGTTTTCAGACGTGAAGATTCCGGAAAACCACATTACTGCACGCTTGATGAAAAGAAGTTATGTGCTCTCTCTGATCCAGTACAGGGAAAGAAGTCTTTTCATCGGAGGGGTCTACGAACTTGCCGGCTCCCGACAGATGCCAATGGTCGTGACCAAGTTGAGTCAATCCCCTACGACGTACAGTCCATTCCGCAAATTGAATCTTTTGGTGAATGCGATCACGTCCTTTTCCACCTTTCCTTTGTGGTTGATTTTCTGGCTCGGATTTTCGATTTCGTTGTTTTCTTTCAGCATGATCCTGTATGTCATCGCCAAGTGGTATTTCGTCTCCATCCAGCCCGGCTGGACCAGCCTGATCGCTTCGATCTGGGCCGTTGGAGGGCTCATCATGCTCTCCCTTGGGGTGATCGGCATCTACACCAAAAAAATCATCGAGGAAGCCAACAACCGTCCCTTCACCACGATTCGAAACATTTATCGGAATGGGCGTGGGTAGGCGAATTCGTCGGGTACGGTTTTTTCTTTTCAACGGACTCGGGCGGGCGTGAAAAGCAAATGAACCAAGCGATACCTTTCAACCGGCCTTTTATTATCGGCAAGGAACTCTACTACATCGCCCAGGCCGTGCTTTCCGGTCATCTGGCAGGTGACGGCGTTTTCACGAACAAATGCAACGCCTGGATGGAAAAAAAATTCGGTGCGACCAAGGTCTTGTTGACCCACTCCTGTACGGCAGCCTTGGAGATCGCGGCCATTTTGTGCGGTATCCATGAGGGCGACGAAGTCGTCATGCCCTCCTTCACATTCGCATCGACGGCAAACGCTTTTGTTTTACGGGGCGCTTCCGTTCGGTTTGTCGATATCCGCAGAGACAATCTCAACATCGACGAGAAGAGAATCGAATCCGCCATAACCGACCGGACAAAAGCCATCGTTCCCGTTCACTATGCCGGCGTCGGTTGTGAAATGGACACCATCTCCGAGATCGCTGGAAAACACGGCCTTTTTGTGATCGAAGACGCCGCCCAGGGGTTCAACGCCACCTATCGAGACCGATTTCTCGGCACCATCGGACAGTTGGGTGCTTACAGCTTTCACGAAACGAAAAATGTCATCAGCGGAGAGGGTGGGGCTCTCATCGTAAACAATGAATCTCTGGTCGAACGGGCGGAAATCGTCCGTGAAAAAGGAACCAACCGCAGCCAGTTCTTTCGGGGCGAAATCGACCGGTACACGTGGGTGGACATCGGATCCTCCTATCTGCCCTCGGAGGTTGTGGCTGCCTTTCTTTTCGCTCAGTTGGAAGAGTACGAGATCATCACCGACAAGCGGAAGAGAATCCACCGATTCTATGCCGATAATCTCGAACCACTGGAAAAAGACGGATGGATCCGGCTTCCGGTCATTCAGGATCTGCAGGCGCACAACGGCCATTCGTTCTACCTTCTGGTGCAATCCTCGGAAAAAGATCGAGACCGGCTGCTGTCCCACTTGCAATCCAACGGAATCGATGCGATTTTTCACTACCTTCCGCTTCATACCTCACCGATGGGCCTCCGGATGGGATATCGAAAGGGTGATCTCCCCGTTACGGAAGAACTAAGCGGTAAGTTGATCCGTTTGCCTTGCTACTTCGAACTTGCGAGGGAGGATCAGGAGCGGGTCATCGAAGAGATTTACCGCTTTTTCGGCGCAGCAGGGCCGCGGCGGTGACGGAAAGCCAAAAGGTCCATCCGAGCAGGGTCGCTGCAGCCCCGGCTGTCAGCATCGCCGGCCGGAAGCGCATGAGAACACGGTGGTTTCCGGCCGGAATGCGAACGGCCCTCATGATGTAATTGGCCCGCCAAACATCGGTTTTGACCTCATCGACGGTTGCCTTCCACCCCGGATGAAACCCATCGCCGATAACAAGATAGCCGTCGGTCTCCGCCGCAACGGCGATATCGAGCAGGCCGGGCTGATTCCGAAGCCAGGAAATGGTTGCATGGCCCTCCCTGCCGATAGGTTGGGACGAGTCCGGCTTTTCCGTCTCTGGTGCTTCCAGAATGACCCGTTTTCGAAAATCCGAGATGGAATACGTGGAAAGCAATTGGAAGGCCTCTTCTCGGCTTGAGCAGAATTGCTGTTCCGGCACAAAAAAAGCCCGGGGAAACGCTTTCCGATTTCGATAAATCTTTATTTCCCCGTCGTAGACGAGTGGATAGGTGGACGCCTCGAGACGAGCAGACGTCGGCAGAAGGATATACTTCGTATTGAGGATATGAAGAACGGGCAAACCAAATCGGACGAACTGCATCCAGCGGCTGAAATGATCGGGAAGGGGCATATCCGGGCCGTACTGGCTCAGGTGAATGAATTCACCGTATCGCTTTGGATAAATGGATTGGTATCCTCCCACATCCTCGATGCCGAACGCGGACAAAAAATTGGGGGAAAAATTCCCGAAATGAATCGTCCGAAACAGGGTGGGATCGTTTTTCAGATAACGGATACCGCCCGTCTCCGGGTAGGCCATGGATTTGGGTGTTGTCGTGTTGTAATGGAGTCCGAAAGACAGGAGATCATAAGAGGTCAAACATACAGCGATGAAAAGCAGAACCTTTTTCCTGGAGACCTTGGAGGTCAGTGCGGCCGAAGAAATCAGCACAGCGGCTGCCAGCACCAGAAGAAGGGGCTTGAGCATGCTTTTCGACAACAGGGAAAAGTGCTCGTCGATGCGCTCGGACACGGAAGGGATGCCCATAAGCCTCTCCATACCGCCTGCCCACATTTTTCCGGGGTGTGTCTGCACAACCGCGGAAAGAGCCAGGGCCGCCGCCAGCACAAGTGCGGCCACGGCCGCGGCCGCAAAGCGATCCCTCCCCTGCGCACGTAGCAACCGATCGGCTCCCGCTGCGGCCATTACCGACATGCAGAATCCGAATAGATACAGGATCCTTGTGGGCGTGGTGGTGTCCAAGCCCGGAACATAGGAAGCGAGCGGGTAATACAGCACACTTCCCATTGCCATGGTCAAGAAGACGGCAGCCGAAGTGCTGTAGAAGGCAATGGCGGCGTCGGAAAAAAAATACCGAATGCTGAAAACGGACAGAAGCAAAGGGAGGATGCCGACATACAGGCAAAGTTCGTTGTAGTTGTTGT
>JAJDOA010000342.1 GCA_022340405.1 Desulfobacteraceae bacterium
CGCTTGAACCGTAGGGGAGGGGTTTATCCCCTCCCGCTGATGGGATCACCTACCCCGAACGGGCGGGGATCAACCCCGCCCCTACGAAAAGCAAGAAAAGGCCGTTCCAATCGGAACATACTTTTGACAAATGCTCTAGAAACAGCCCATAGATTCCGTTTCGAAAAATCGGCAAGGGTTGGGAACCAGTGGGGATGCGTCCGTCAGGAAGGGGCCTCGATGCCGAGTTTCTTCATTTTTCGCCAGAGGGTGGTTCGGTCGATACCCAGCTCCTTGGCCGTTTGACCACGGTTTCCGTTGCAGCGCTGAAGCATCCGGAGAATCGTCTGGCGCTCGGAAACGTTGGCGTGGTAGGGATCGGCAGTTCCCGGTTCGCGTCGGGTTCCCCATTTTCGCAAGAAGTCCGGAAGGTGTTCAATCTTGACGACATCATCCCGACAGAGGATCAGGGCATGCCCGAGGATGTTTTCAAGTTCCCGAACGTTTCCCGGATAATCGTAGTTGAGAAGAACGCCCATCACCTCTTCGGAGATTCCCGGCGGTGGATTTTCCCGCGGCGGGGAAAGCTTCCGGACGAGATGGGATATCAGCAGCGGTAGATCCTCCCTGCGATCGCGGAGCGGCGGCATCGCGATCGTCATCACGTTCAGGCGGTAGTACAGATCTTCCCGAAACTCTCCCTGTTCGACCAGATGCTTGAGGCCGCGGTTGGTGGCCGAAATGATCCGGACATCCACGTGCTGGGTGGTTCGGCTGCCCAGGGGGAAAAACTCGCGATCTTCGAGCACCCGAAGCAGCTTGGCTTGCAGGGCAACCGGGAGATCACCGATCTCGTCGAGGAAAATGGTGCCTTCGTGCGCCAGCTGGAAATGACCGGGCTTGTCCCGGTCGGCCCCGGTGAACGCTCCCCGGACGTAGCCGAAAAGCTCGGATTCGAGCAGGTTGGCAGGAATGGCAGCACAATTGACCTTCACGATCGGTTTCTCCGCCCTCGGACTGGCCGAATGCATCACCTTGGCCAACAGATCCTTTCCGGTACCCGTCTCCCCTTCGATGAGAACTGTGGCATCGGTTCCGGCGACCACGCGGACCGTCTCAAAGAGGTTTTGCATTGCCGGGCTTTTGCCGATCATATCGTGGAAGGTGTATTGGTTTCGGACGGCCTGGGTCAGGCGATGGATCAGGGTCAGGTCGTGGAAGGTGACCAACCCGCCCACGATGCGTTCCTTCTCGTTCTTCAGCGCCAGGTATTTGGACCGCACGGGTATGGTTATCCCGTCGATGGTCAACATCCTGCCGACGGCGGCGCTTCGGGCGTTACCGTCGGACATGGCCTCCCGCAAAAGGGATAGGTCCGCCGGCGCATCGCTTTCGAACAGCGTTTCGCAAGGCTCTCCCAGCAGCTGGTCCCTGCGGTAGCCCAGAATGGTTTCCGCCGCCTTGTTGAAAAAAGTGATCAGTCCCCCCCGGTTGACGGTGAAGATGCCCACATTGAGATTGTCGAGGACGATCTTCATGCTGCGCTCGTCGTATTGTACCCGCTGGATCAAATCCGCAATGGGGGAGTGATCCTGCAAAATGGTCAGGCATCCGATCATTTGGTGGTTGTGGTCGAAGATTGGCGTGGCCATCCGCGTCACCAGATACTTGTTGTCCGCCTCGTCGGACAGCGCGACATCCGGTTCGGCTTCATCGGAATGGTCGTCGCCACGAACGAGGCACTCCACGAGGCAGGGTACCCCCCAGAAAACCTCTCTGCAGTCGGTACCCACCACTTCGGACTCGCTAAACCCCATTAGGGCCTGGGCGCTGTAATTCATGGCCCGCACCTTGCGGTTGAAATCGACGATGAAGGCCCCGATGTTCAGTTCTTCCAATACATCGAGCCAGTGCTCGCATTCGATGAAGGTCCGCTTTGAGGCATCGAAGGTCATTTCGGATCGTTTCCATTCCGGTCAGGCCGGGTCCCGGATCCGCCGTCCTCACCGGTGCCGGCCTGCAGGTGCAGGAAAAAGGTGGTGCCCTGGCCCGGTCGGCTGTCCACCCCCACCGTGCCGTTGTGCCGCTCGACGATCCCGAAGATGGTAGACAGTCCCAGCCCCACGCCGTATCCCTCCGTCTTGGTGGTGTAAAACGGTTCGAATATATGCGGGAGATCTTCATCGGAAATCCCGTGGCCGGTATCGGCTACGGATACGGTCACCCGAGTTTGGGCCCTGTCGTACACTCCCGAAACGGTCAGGGTGCCGCCATCGGGCATGGCGTCGATGGCATTGAAGATGAGGTTGATGACACACTGCTGCAACTGATTGAAATCACCGATAACATCGGGCAGATCCGGATCGATGTGTTGGCGGAGCTCGATGTTGCGCAGTTCCATTTTGTGCCGGCTCAGCGACAGGCAGCGCTGGATCAGTTCGTCGACCCGGACCGGGCCGAAGGAAGGGGAGGATTTTCGGGAAAACGCCAGCAGACTGGAGACGATGTGGGAGCAGCGGTCGGTTTCCTTTTCGACGAGATCGAGGTATTCCATGAACCGGTCCCGGCGATCCTCCGGCAGGGGGCCGCGACGAAGAATACGGGTCATGAGCCGGATGTAGTTGAGGATGCCCGACAGCGGGTTGTTGATTTCGTGGACCACGCTGGCGGATAGCCGTCCCAGAGACATCATTTTGTCCTGATGCAGAATCTTGGCCTGGTCGGCCACTTCCCGCTCCAAGGCCCGCAGCTGTCGGAGATCCTGGAAAAAACACACCAAGCCCGTCCGCCCCTCCCCCTCCTCGATTCGAAAGGCCGAAATCTGAACCGGGATGGCTGCACCACCGGGAACGGTCAGCGCGCTGTCATACAGCAGCAGCCTTCCGGGCCCGCCGAACTCCTTCCCGTTCAGGCAATCTCGAAGCCGCTGCCATTCGGGGCCCGAAAAAAATTGTTCCAGATCGAGGACGCGAATCACCTCGGAACGGTCCATTCCCGTCATCTTTTCAATGGCCTGGTTGCAGATGATGACCGTGCCGCTGGCATCGCAACCCAGGATACCGTCCGGGGAGTTTTCGATGAGAGTCCGCTGAAATCCGATGGAGTGCTCGAGCTCCTGGGCCGTTCGGGCATGCTCCCGCTCGAGAAGGGCGGTGTAGTCCCGGAGCTGGCGACGGGACTCGAATCGTTTTTTGGCCCGATCCAGCGCTAGGAGCAGTTCCTCGTCGTTGATGGGCTTGGTGATGAAGTCGGAAGCGTCCAGTTGGAGCGCGGCCACAGCCAACTTCATCTCGCCGAACGCCGTTACCACGACGACTTCGATGGACGGATCGATGGCCTTGACGGCTTCGAGCACCTCGATACCGTTCATTTTCGGCATCCGGATGTCGGTGAGCACGATCTGAGGGGATTCGCTGCGGCAACGTCGAACGCCTTCGGCGCCGTCGGCCGCCGCGATCACCTCGTAGCCTGCATCCTCCAGCGCGATGGCGACCACCTCTCGGATATCGCTCTCATCATCGATCAGGAGAACTTTCCATCGCTGTGATTCGGACATACCCTTCATCCTTGCGTCCGCCGTCATGAGAAAGCCGCTTGTCAGCTCCGGTGCGTCCGCATCCGGACGGCATTGGCGTGCGCCCCGAGGCCCTCGATCTCGGCCAGGCGGATCACATCGTCCGCTTCCCTTTCGAAGGCTTTCTGCGAGTAATGGATCACGCTGGTCTTCTTCAGAAAATGGTCCACCGACAGCGCCGAGGAAAACCGCGCGGTGCCCGCCGTGGGCAGAACATGATTGGGGCCGGCAATGTAGTCGCCCACGGGTTCCGGCGTGTAACGCCCCATGAACACCGCGCCGGCGTTTCGAATCCGTCCAAACCACTGAAAGGGGTCCCGTACCTGCAGCTCCAGGTGCTCGGGTGCAACGCGGTTGGCCAGCTCCACGGCGGCATCGAGATCCTCGGTAACGAAGATGGCACCGTAGCGCCGAAGCGATTCACCGGCGATCTCGGCGCGATCCAACCGATCGAGCTGCCCGGGGAGGGCTGCGGCGACGGCGTTCGCCGTTTTTCGGCTGTCGGTGACCAGAATGGCCGAGGAAAGAGGATCGTGTTCGGCCTGGGAGAGCAGGTCGGCCGCAATGCATACGGGATCCGCATCGGCGTCCGCGATGACGAGAATCTCACTGGGCCCGGCGAGCATATCGATGCCCACAGTGCCCGACACGAGCTTCTTTGCCAGGGTTACGTACACGTTTCCCGGTCCCACGATCACATCCACCGGCGCCACGGTTGTGGTGCCGAAGGCCAGTGCGGCGATGGCCCAGGCGCTGCCGATTTTATAGATCTCTTGGATGCCGAGGAAATGGGCTGCGGCCAAAAGGTGGGGATTGACGCTACCGTCGGAAGTGGGCGGAGTCGCCAGGGCGATGCGCTCCACTCCCGCCACCTTGGCGGGAATGGCTCCCATGAGAACGGAGGAAACCAGCGGGGTCTTCCCTTCCTTGCCTCCGGGAACGTATACCCCTGCAGCGCCGACGGGTTGAATCATCTGTCCAAGAAAGGTCCCCTCCCTCTCCGTGGTAAACCACGACCGCTTCAACTGCTTGCGGTGAAAAGACTCGACCTGTCCGACAGCCCGCTTCAAGGTTTCCCGAAACGCCATGTCGACACGATGCATCGCGTCTTCGCGCTCCTCGAGGGACACCGTCAGCCCGTCCATCTCCATTCGGGGGGCATCAAAGCGCCGGGTGTAGTCGAGCAGGGCCTCATCTCCCCGTTTTCGAACATCTTCCAGCATCCGCGTGACGGTGGTCACGTCCTTTTTACGGAAACCCCGGCCCCGCTGTACGATGCGAAGCAGCCTATTTTCTCCGGATTTCGAAGGGTAACTCCAAATTTTCACAGCACGTTTTTCCTTTGCCATGCAGTCGGCCCCGGCCAGCCCACGGAACCGAATGAACCAGCGCACGCAACAGATGCAACAAATGCAACAAAACCCCCTATAGGGCCAAACCCGAGATCTTGTCAACACCGCTCCGTAGGCTGCCCCTACGCCATAGGAGGTCCGCCCAATTTCGGTTGACAACACCCGGGCGATCTGCCCAAATGGTGCCCCACGTGTGCAAAGACGGATCCATGGTTCTGGCCCCTGCCGGGCACCACGCCGATGACAACTTATTTCCAGAGGAGACATCATGAAAGAAGGTAGAATTGTCAACTTCAACCCCGGTCCGGCGGCGCTTCCACTGCCGGTTCTGGAAGAAATCCGGGAAAGCTTTCTCAACTATGCCGGATCGGGTATGTCGGTTACCGAAATCAGCCACCGCTCTTCATGGTTCGACGACATCATCGACGACGCCGTCCAGCGGACCCGGCGATTGCTGGGCCTGGACGATCGCTTTCACGTGCTTTTCGTGCAGGGAGGGGCGAGCATGCAGTTTTGCATGGTACCCATGAACCTGCTGGGTTCGTCCGATGCCGCCGACTATGTCAACACCGGGACCTGGTCCAACAAGGCCATCCAGGAGGCGCGTGCAATGGGCAAAACCGTGCGGGTGCCGGCCTCGTCGGAAGACCGCAACTTTTCATATATACCCAAAGACATCCCATTCTCCACCGATGCGGCCTATTGCCACATCACCTCCAACAACACCATCAAGGGAACCCAATGGGCCACAGAGCCCGACACCGGAGGGGTTCCGTTGGTGGCCGACATGTCCTCGGACATCATGAGCCGACCCATCGACATCGACCGCTATGGTTTGATTTACGCCGGGGCGCAGAAAAACATCGGACCGGCCGGCGTCTGCATGGTCATCTTGAGACAGGATCTGCTGGATCGGGCGCAGGATACCATACCCACAATGCTGCGCTACGATACCTATGTGAAGAAAAACTCGATGTACAACACACCTCCCGTGTTCGCCGTTTACACAGTCCAACTGGTGCTCAAGTGGCTGGAGGAGACGGTGGGAGGACTCACCGAAATGGAGGCCATCAACCGCAGGAAGGCTGAGCATCTGTATGCACTGCTGGATGAAAGCGGTTTTTACACCGGAACGGCCGATCCGGACAGCCGGTCACGGATGAACGTCACCTTTCGACTTCCCAGTGAGGATCTGGAAAAGCGCTTCGTGCAGGAGGCTCATGAGCAGGGTCTCGGCGGACTCAAGGGGCATCGCTCGGTGGGCGGATGCAGGGCCTCCATCTACAACGCCACGGACATGAAGGGCGTGGAGACGCTTACCGCGTTCATGCAAGAGTTTGAAAGGCAAAACGGCTGACAGGGGATTTGAAGACTCCCCGCCGCCCCGGTGCCCGGGATTTCCGCTTCGCTCCAACAAGCGGCGGGGTTTAGCGCTCGCTGTCGCCGGTTCAAGGCGTTTTCTTGACATTCCGGTGCGACAGGGGCTATAAAGGTCAGGTGAAGGTGCCTTCCGGCACTCCACATCCCGGGCATGCTCAGGTTCCCAAAAGATCCGGATGCCCGGCTCCCCGCAACCCCGCCAACACCGCCAGAGGAGGGTCTTATGGACAAAATCGTCAGAATCGACATGGGTGCCGAAGGTGGACCCCAAGTTCGGACGGAATCGATGGGAGATTATGCCGGTATGGGCGGCCGGGCTCTGACCTCATCGATCATATCCAAGGAAGTTCCCCCCACTTGTCATCCGCTCAGCGCGGAAAACAAGTTCGTCATCGCACCGGGCCTGCTCAGCGGATCCGCGGCCGCCATGTCGGGCCGGATTTCGGTGGGGTGCAAAAGCCCTCTGACGGGCGGCATCAAGGAAGCCAATTCCGGCGGCCAGCCATCACAGATGTTGGGACGCCTGGGGATTGCCGCCATCGTACTCGAGGGAAAACCCGACGGCAACGATCTATACAAGGTGCTCATCAACAAGGACGGCGTCAAAATAGAGGCGGACAGCAGCCTATGCATGCTGGGTAACTACGATACCGTAGACAAGATGAAAGCCGAATTCGGCGAAAAGGTGGCATGCATTTCCATAGGCCAGGCCGGCGAACAGAAGCTGTCCGGCGCTTCGGTTGCCTTCACCGACATGGAGCAGCGTCCCACGAGGCATGCCGGGCGCGGCGGCGTGGGCGCCGTCATGGGGTCCAAGGGAGTCAAAGTCATCGTTGTGGATGACACCGACTGCAGCGTCCGATCCCCCGCCGACCCGGAAAAGTTCAAGGAGGCCAACAAGACGTTTGTTGCGGGCCTTCGCGGCCACGCGGTCACAGGCCAAGGCCTGCCGGCCTACGGGACCAATGTGCTCCAAAACGTCATCAACGAGGCAGGGGCCCTTCCCACCCACAACTTTCAATGGGGACGATTTGAAGGTTGTTCGAAAATCAGCGGCGAGGCGCAGGCCGAGCTGGAAAACCAACGCGGTGGAGAGGGGTCGGCCACCCACGGATGCCACAGGGGTTGCGTCATCCGCTGTTCGGGCACTTTTTATGATAAAGACGGGGTCTATGTCACCAAGCAGCCCGAATACGAGACGGTCTGGGCCCATGGATCCAACTGCGGCATCGACGATTTGGATGCCATTGCCAAATTGGACCGAATGGACGACGACTTCGGGCTGGACACCATCGAGATGGGTGCCACCATCGCCGTTGCCATGGAGGCTGGACTTGCGAAATTCGGCGATGCCGAAGCGGCCATCAAACTGGTCGGCGAAGTCGGCAAGGGAAGCCCTCTGGGCAAGATTCTGGGAAGCGGCGCCGCAGTTACCGGACAGGTACTCGGCGTGGAGCGGATTCCGGTGGTCAAGCGCCAGGCCATGCCCGCCTATGATCCGCGCACCGTTCAAGGCATCGGTGTAACCTATGCCACCAGCACCATGGGTGCCGATCACACGGCGGGATACGCGGTGGCAACCAACATTCTCGGTGTCGGCGGAAGTGTCGATCCGCTCAAGCCCGAGGGTCAGGTGGAGCTTTCCCGCAACCTTCAAATCGCCACCGCCGCCATTGACAGCACCGGCATGTGTCTGTTCATTGCGTTTGCCATCCTGGATCAGGCGGAAACCTTTCAGGCGCTGATCGATCTGATCAATGGTTTCACCGGGGCCGAATTGACGGCAGACGATGTCACGGAGCTGGGAAAAAAGATCCTGTCCATGGAGAGGGATTTCAACCAGCGGGCCGGCTTCACCGCCAAGGACGACCGGCTTCCGGACTATTTCAAGAATGAAAAATTCCCTCCCCACAACATCACTTTCGGTGTAAAGGACGAGGATCTGGATCAGGTCTTCAATTTTTAACCACCGGCGTAAACCGGTGAAACGGTACCAAAAAGGGGGAGCCTGAGCCGGGCTCCCCCTTTTGGTTGAGGTAAACCTTTGGCCGCCTCGAAAGATTTCAGCGATCCCCTTCGGGAGGAAGTGCTCATCCAGATGGCCGACACGTTCTTCCGCCCCCGCAGGGCGCTGGAGGAGGAGATGGAAGGCGTTCTCGACTGTGCGAAGCGATTGCGCCAACATCAGGTCCAGGTGGAAGGTTGCGCTTCACTGCTGCACCATCTGCTGGTGGACCCGCAGGAAGCAGAGGCGTTCTGGGCGCTGCTGGACGTCGATGCCCAAGCCCTGATCACCGATATTCCCCCCTCCATGGATCGTGTCCCGCACCGAAGCCCCCTGGCACTGACCGCCCGACGCCGCTTCGCCAAATGGGTCGAACGGATCTACGGCGCACTGCGCGCCGAACGGGACGTGTACATGAACGGTCCGGCCCGGCCCGGCGCAGAAGCCGGTGACAGGGAGCCTACCGTCTATTTTCGGCTTGTCGAAACAATGACCGATCTGGTCAACGAACACGTCCGGCGCCTCAACCGTTCCGGATCGTTGTCCACCGCGTTGCAGACAGCAAAGCAGTTCCAGCCAACACAGTTGGATCGAGAGCGGATTACCGGTGCCACCTCCGAGCTGTTCGCACCGGGATTCGAGGAAAGGCTCTGTTACCGTCCCATCGATTTTGGTGCACTGGGGATCAAGGCCTTCCCGGTGCTGCCCGATTGGAAAACGAACCAAAAGCGCCTGGACCCGTTCCTTGATGGATGCTATCGAAAGCACGCTGAGCAAATCCGCCGCCGGATGGCAGCCCTGGGCAGCACAAACGCCGGGATCGACAAAAGCGCTTGAAAATGGCATAGTTGCCCTTAGCATTACGGTGAAGACCGCTTGAGGCGGAAAACCAAGTCGCGCAACAGCTTGCCAGGGGGAAAGACGCCCCGGCAATGCATACCCAAAGGTGAATCATGAGAACCCGGATTTTTTTGAAACTGCTTTTGACGCTGTCGCTGGCCCTGATGCTGACCGTGCCGTCGGGTCCCGTACTCTCGGCAGGAGCGGGAAGTCTGCCGTCGGGCTGGCTTCCATCCCTGGCGGTGTCCACCTACCATCTGAATGCGAAACCCGATCCTGTCGAATATATCCAGACCCTGGCCCCCGAACCGGTGCATCGTCGCACCGCACGCAAAATCATCGCCTATCTCAAAGAGCGTCACCTGAAAAAGCTGCCGCTGGACGATGATCTTTCCCTGCGGGTCTTCGATCGCTATGTGGAGGAGCTCGACCAACAACATCTATTTTTCCTCGAATCGGACCTTCGTGAATTCGCTCCGTTGCGCCTGACACTCGACGACACCATCCAGAGAGGAAATCTGGATCCGGCCTATCGGATCTTCAACCGTTACCAGCAGCGGCAGGTGGAGCACCTGGTCTATCTCATCGACACGGTGGGAAACGGGCTCGAGGCCATGGACTTTCATCAGGAGGGAACGGTGGAGGCGGACCGGAGCGATGCTCCCCGTCCGGTCGACAAGGCCGAACAGGAGGCCATTTGGTACAGGCGGCTGAAGAATGAAGTGTTAAACCTCAAGCTGGCCGGAAAGACCTTGACGGAAATCCAGAGTACACTCGATCGGCGCTATCAAAGCCAGTTGAACCGGGTGGCCCAGAACAACAGCGAGGACGTCTTTCGCACGTACATGAACGCGTGGGCGGGCACCTTCGACCCCCACACCCAGTATTTTTCACCCCGCATGTCGGAAAACTTCAAGATTCAGATGAGTTTGAAGCTGGAGGGTATCGGAGCACTCCTGCAGAGCGAGGACGAGCACACGAAGGTGGTCCGCCTGGTTCCCGCCGGACCGGCCGAAAAGGGAAAAGAGCTGATGCCCGGAGACCGCATCGTCGGTGTGGGTCAGGGCCCGGAGGGGGAGATCACCGATGTGGTCGGATGGCGGCTTGACGACGTGGTTCAACGCATACGAGGTCCCAAGGGAACGGTGGTGCGGTTGGAAATCCTGCCCGCCGGAATGGACAACGAATACCAAACGCGCATCATTTCCATCGTGCGAAACACGGTGAAGCTGGAAGAACAGGCAGCGAAAAAGGAAATCCTGGAGATCGAGCGGGACGGACGGACTTTCACCCTCGGGGTGATCACCGTGCCGACCTTCTACCTTGATTTTCAAGCCTACCATGAAGGCAGGGAGGACTACAAGAGCACCACCCGGGACGTACGGCGCCTGGTGGCGGAGCTGAAGGAAAGCGGAGTGGACGGCATCGTCATGGATCTGCGAGACAACGGGGGCGGGGCCTTGCAGGAGGCCAACGAACTGACCGGACTGTTCATCGACAAAGGCCCGACGGTTCAGATCGAAAACGAAGAGGGACAGATCAGCGCCCTCTACGACGACGACGGGGGCATTGCCTACGAAGGGCCCCTCGTGGTCATGGTCAACCGGTTGAGCGCGTCGGCGGCGGAAATCTTTGCAGGCGCGATCCAGGACTATCAACGGGGCGTGGTGACCGGAAGCAAAACCTACGGGAAGGGAACGGTACAGTCCCTTGTCGATCTCGGACACGGACAGCTCAAGCTCACTTTCGCCAAGTTCTATCGCGTATCGGGTGACAGCACCCAGCACCGGGGGATCGTTCCCGATATCCTGTTCCCGCCGGTGTACGATGCCGAACAACTGGGCGAGAGCGCCCTAAAGGACGCCATCCCCTGGAGCCATATCCAACCTTCGGAGTTCATACCCTATGGCGACCTCCGGCGCTACATCCCGGAGATGCAGCAACAGCACACACTGCGGACCTCGCACTCCCCTGATTTTGCCTACCTCAGGGCCGACTTGGCCTTCCGAAAGGAGTCCGGCCAGCGCAAGCTCCTCTCTCTGAACGAGGAACAACGCCGCAAAAGGAGAGAAAAGAGCGAGTCGGAACGGCTGGTGCTGGAAAACAAGCGGAGGATCGCCAAGGGACTCCCCCCACTGGAGTCTCTGGAAGAGGCCGAAGATGACAACGAAGTCGCGAACGAAAACGGAATCGGAATCGGAAAGACAACTGACGAGCCGGATCCTCTGCTGATGGAAAGCGCTTACGTTCTCTTGGACCTGATTTTGTTCTCCCAAAAGAGCTGAACAAAACTTGTATTGAATTCAAACATTTGTTGTGGTAAACAGGTGGCCGGATGCTTGACTTGGAAAGGAGTAAGGCGGCACGGGTCTGGTAGTATCGGTTTTCACTGTTTGCGAAGGGGTTTGCCTATGGAATTCCTGCTGACCTCCACCCCGCACATTACCGTGGTCGAAGTTGCATTGCTGCTGCTGCTCACGTCAATCGCCAACGTTTACGGAAAATCCAAAATCGCTCTGCTCATCACCTGCTTCTTCGCCCTTTTCTGGGCTTTCTTTATCAACTACGATATTTTGTTCATTTCTTACAGTGATCTGAAGCATTCTTATCTATACTTCGGATTCCCCTTCCTGATTCTGATGCTGACACTGGTCGGTGTGTTGCGGCGCGAGGAGTAGGTTCCGGGGTTCAGCGAGACTCGGTCCCGAGTCCGGGTCCACTACCGGCGGCGGGTTTTTCCAGCGGATGATCGCTGACCCACAAGCAGAAAATGTGTTCCTGTGTGAAGTATCGCTGTGCCACGAAAAAATCGTAATCCGGCACCATGTCCAGCACGATACGAAGCCTGCCGGAGCCGGTGTACAGATGCGCCCGGATCCTCTGTACAAACCGACCCTTCACCGTTTGACTGTCCGGCCCCTTCCATTCCGTCACCTGCAGAAAATCCATGAATACCCGGGGCGCTCGCCTTCTATGACCCCCATGACCGGAACCTCATGATCGTTGAGCACGATGCACACCCTGTCCCCCAGGGCATCGTCGGCGCTGAAATGGACCGCTTCCACCGCCACACCTCGATCCGACCCCGGTGAGGCGCCGAAAGCTCCCACCAGACAGGGTCCGACAAGCGGCAGGGTCGCGGATAGGAAGACGCTACTGAGAATGTATCGGATCCGCGG
>JAJDOA010000372.1 GCA_022340405.1 Desulfobacteraceae bacterium
GGAGCAGCTTTTATCGCTACAGGCGTCGCAGGCCGTACCGGCCGTGGTTGAGGAATCTTCGTGATCTTCGATGTGCTTCATGTTTGTTGTACTCCTCCGTTGTTTGTGCTGTGAAACCGTCTCAGGTAAAACCAGTGTCCCTGGTACTCGGTCACTGCAAGATCGCCCCGACCCACCATGGCGTCGACAACGGCCCACTCCGCACCGGCCTTGCCCAGCAGGGCACGGACGGCATCGCCTCTCATCGGGTGAACCGCAGTGACGGACAGAATGTCCGCTTCGGCGTCGCCTGTGGAGGCAAAGGCGTCCCCCTCGTAGCCGGTCAGGCCCTCCACGCGCGGCAGTCTCTCAAAAAAGATTTGATAGGCACGGTTAAAACGACTTTCATCCGGTGCACGCACCCATTTCTCCGCCGGCGGCCGGGTGGGAATGGCCAGGTAGGCCGTGTGCGGTGCCAGCTCCCAAAGGAAGCCGGCCACCTGCCGCAGATGCGTGTCGCTGTCGTTTAGACCGTTCACCAGCATGGTTTCCGTTGTGAGTCGCCCGGGGAAAGCATCGGCAAAAGCCCGCATCCCGGCCTGTATGGACGAAAGCCGCAGGGACGGGTGGGGCCGGTTAATCCGCCGCCAGACCGATTCCTGGACTGCATCGACTTTCAGCGAAACCCAGGCCGCCCCGGAGAGGGCATCCCGCACGTCGTCTCGCCCGGTCAGGGCGCCGTTGGTGATCACGGCGACCGGTACACCCAGCGGCTGCAGGCGGTCGATGATATCGGCCAACCGGCTGTCCAAGGTGGGATCCCCGTCCGGAACGATGGTGAGATAATCGATGGGCTCACCGTCGTCCCGGGCTTTCTGAACGCGAGCCCGCACCTCGCCGACGATGCACTCCGGGTCGTAAAACGAGGAGCGGATTTTCCGCAACGCCGTGGTGCGGCCCACCTGGCAATAGACGCACGAATAGGTGCAGAACTTGGCGGGAATGTTGTTGATCCCCAGGCTGCGCCCCAATCGCCGGGACGGAACGGGCCCGAAGGCGTATGCCGGATCTCCACCCTTCATGAGCAGGGTCCGGCGTCGGGTTCATGTGTCGGCATGAGCCGTCCCCTCAATGCGGATCGTCATCCGCTTCCATCTGTGCAAGGCGTTTTTCCAGAATCTCCAGCTGCAACCGAAGGTCGGCGGCTTGCCGCTTCAGCACCTGCCGGCGCAGTTCCGGATCCGGTTGCCGGTAGGGGTCCGGATCAACGGCCTCGACAGCCGGATCTCCGCCGAAGCGCATCCATCCCGGCTGCCCGGTGGCGTAATACCGGTTGCGCCATCCGTAGCCGCCGAATCCAATGTTCTGGCGCCGGGCACCGCGTCCCCGGCCCATACCCCATCCGGCACCAGAACCCCATGCGGGGTTGACGGTCCCCGGGCGGTTCCATCCGGAGCAGTATCCTGCTCCCCGGCCGGTCATGGCACCCATTCCCATAGGTCCTGTACGATCTCCTCCTGGCATGATCCGATCCTCCTATCCTCGTTGAGATGGATTTCCAATTCCTTCGATATGCGGGCTTCCCTGGGTCTTCAGACTCGGTTTGCCGGACAGCACCTGCTCCTGTCTAGGCCGACTCCATCGCCCGGCGCGTGTCCATGTCCACCAGGATGCGGTCCCTGGCTTTGTCGATGCCCAGCGCCTTCCGCTTCTTGTCGATGTGGGCGATCATTTTCCGGGCGTGGCGAACCGGGTCGATTTCCAGATCCCACATCCCGCCGTATAGCTTTTCGAACTCCTTGAAGAGGTAGTTCTGGAACACCGGCGCGCCGGACACAGGCAAGGTGACACCGAACACCGTGTATACCCCGGAGGCCACGAAATAGTGCCCGATGCTGATGGCTTTTTCGCTCATCCATTCCGGGGCGCTGCCGGCCGCCGGCAGATCGCTGATGTCGTTGCCCAGGCCGCCGGCCTTGACCACCTCCGCCGCCGCAAGCAGGATCCGGCTGTTGTCCACGCAGGAGCCCAGATGCAGCACGGGGGGGATGCCCACCGTCTCACAGACCTCGGCAAGGCCAGGCCCGCAGAACACGCCTGCGGTTTCCGGGGTCAGCAACCCTTCCATGGCACAGGCAATGGCGTTGCAGCCGGTGGTCAAGACGATCACATCGTTCTTGATGAGCTCCTTGACCACTTGGATGTGCCCCTCGTTGTGTCGGGTCCGCGCGTTGTTGCAGCCCACCACTCCGCCGATGCCCCGGATTCGGCCGTTGATGATGTTGTCGTTCAGGGTGTAGTAGGAACCGCGGAAGGTCCCGCCGAGGTGGTACTCGATGGACTCCACCCCGAATCCGCCGATAATCGAAGACTTCTGCTTCGGGATCATCACCTCGCTGCTGCGGTTTTCGTAGTTGTCCACCGCGAGCTTGACGATCCGCTCCGCATCCTCCACGGCGTGGTGTTCGTCGAACTCGATGTGAATGACGTTGTCCTGTTCCATCTTGGCGATGGGGTGCGTGGTGATCAGCTTGGTGTGAAAGCATGCGGCCACGTTGGCCAGATTCTGAAAAATGCACTGGATGTCCACCACCATAGCGTCGCAGGCACCGGTGATGATGGCCAGCTCCTGCTGTAGGAACGTGCCGCAGGGAGGCACTCCGTGGCGCTGCAGCACTTCGTTGGCCGTGCAGCAGATGCCGGAGAGCTGGATGCCCTTGGCCCCCTTGGACCGGGCATAGTCCTGCCATTTCTTGCTACTGGCCACGGTCACTATGATTTCCGACAACACCGGTTCGTGCCCGTGGATCACCAGGTTGACCATGTCTTCCTTCATGACGCCCAGGTTGGCCTCGGTGGCCAGCGGATACGGCGTTCCGAACAGAATGTCCTGCAGTTCGGTGGCCAGCATCGATCCCCCCCAGCCGTCTCCGATGGCCGCACGCGTGCCCTGCTTGATCAGGTTTCGGTAGTCCTGATCCACTCCGATGTGGGTCCGGTGCATGATTTCAACGATTTCCCGGTCGATGTTGCGGGGAACGACTCCCTGCTTTTTCCAGGTCTCGTACCGCGCCTTAGGCGCCCTCTTGGCGAAAAGAACCTCGCCCTCGGCCTTGCCCCACTCGCCGAGGGCCTTTTCCCCGACGGCCACGGCCAGTTCGTCCGTGTCGCGGTCCAGGGTTTCACCGTCCACCTCCACGGTGGTTGGGATGTCCAACCACTTGGCCACTTCCCGCAACTTGATGGGGTCCTTGATCCGGTAGGCGTCGGTCTCCTTTCGGGCAGCGGACATGAAAACCTCCGCCACGGCACGCCCGTGATCGGAGTGGGCGGCCGCACCGCCGGCGATCATCCGGATGAAGTTCCGGGCGGCGATGGTGTTGGCCGTGGCGCCGCAAAGGCCCTTTCGGTTGTCTTCGCCCTCGATCCCCGATTTCGGCAGCGGGAGCCGGCAGGGGCCCATCCCGCAGTTTTTGCAGCAGGTGCCCTGGGTTCCGATGTTGCAGGGCTTCATCGCAACCGCCCGGTCGAATATCGTCTCAACGCCGAGTTCCTGGGCCCGAAGAATCATCTGCTGCGTGGCCTCGTCGATGCTGGCCGTTTCGGCATTGGCGAGTTTTGCCTTGGTTGGCTCCTTGGATTTCGCTTTTTTTTCCATAATCGACCTCCTTGGAAGGATGGATTGATTCGATGAATGCCCTCTTTACACGTTCTCTCGAGTCGAATGCTGCCCGCAGGCGATCAATGCCAGTGGCAGCGTCGTGCTTTCCCCGGTCATAGATCAGCGTCTTTACCGCTCTCGACGGCAGTCGTTTCCGGTAAATGTCCGGCAGGGAAACGCTTGCGACGGGTCCCAGGCATTCGGAAGCATTCGTCTGTCAGACGATTGCGGCAGTAGCCTTCGATCACGGCATCAATCGCACCGCAGATGCTGGAAAAAACCGCCACTCCCGACGAGGACAGCACCATGCGGGGCAGCCGTGAAATGACACCGCATATCAGCGTGTCCACCCCGAGCCGGTGCACCTGCCTGGCCTTCCTCAAAGGATCCACGGCATCCATCATGACCTTGTCTCGGGAGATTTCCAGACCGTCTTCGATGTGGACGACCCAGATATGTCTTGCCGAGTCGAAGACGGGGGACACCCTGCCTTTCCGTTCAGGTATTGCGATCTTCATGAAAGTCTGTGTCTGCAAAGATCCTGCCGGTCAGCAAAAATTTTATTTTTTAATTATATTTCAGTAAGTTAAAAAAATACCTCCGGTGCAAACCCTTTCATAATATTGCATAAGGCAATTTTTATTGCTTTTTTATATTGCATGTTGCAATATTCTGGCGAATCTTCTAAGCCATATACCGCACATCCCAGGAGAGGATCATGCAGCATCACCTTGCGGAACATCACCAGGAGACCATCCTGGATTCCATCAACGAGGGCGTTTTCACGGTCAATCGGAACTGGCGAATCACGTCTTTCAACCGGGCTGCGGAAACCATCACGCGCGTGAAGAGGAGCGAGGCCATGGGCCGATTGTGCAGCGAGGTGTTTCGCGCCAACATCTGTGAAGGAACGTGTGCACTCAAACGTACGTTCACCACCGGCCAGCCGACCGTGAACGCAACGGCCCGCATCGTGACCGAGGACGGCGTTCAGATTCCCATCCGGATTTCCACGGCGCTGCTCAAAGACAACCGGGGCAACGTGGTGGGCGGTGTCGAGACCTTTCAGGATCTCACCCAAGTCGAACAGCTGCGAAAGGAGTTGGAGGCTCGGTACACCTGCGAGGACATCGTCGGACGGAGCCGGGCGATGACGAAGCTGTTCGACGTTCTACCGAAAATCGCCGAAAGCGACAGCACGGTGTTGATCGAGGGGGAAAGCGGAACCGGCAAGGAACTTTTCGCGAGGGCGGTTCACAACCTCTCGCCGCGCAAAAAGCGCCCCTTTCTGGCCGTCAACTGCGCCGCCCTTCCGGATACGCTGCTGGAATCCGAACTCTTCGGCTACAAGGCCGGCGCTTTTACCGGAGCGACCAAGGACAAGCCCGGCCGCTTCACCCTGGCCGACAGGGGCACTCTTTTTCTGGACGAGATCGGCGACATCTCACCGGCCATGCAGGTTCGGTTGCTGCGCGTGCTTCAGGACAAACGAATCGAACCGCTGGGGGCGGTCAAACCCCGGGAGGTGGACGTGCGCGTGGTGGCGGCTACCCACAGGAATCTGTCCGAACGGGTGAAAGCCGGCAAATTCCGCTCCGATCTTTACTATCGAATCTGCGTGGTGCAGATGAAGCTGCCCTCCCTGCGGGAGCGGAGGCCGGACGTTCCGGCCCTGGTCGATCACATGGTGGCCAAGTTCAACCGGCTCAAGGGCAAGGACATCTTCGGTGTGTCGGAAGAGGTCATGGAAAGGCTGATGCACTACGATTATCCGGGAAACGTCCGGGAGCTGGAAAACATCATCGAACATGCCTTCGTGCTATGCCGGAATGGCTTCCTTTGCCTCCAACACCTTCCGCCGGAGCTTTTCCCCGAGGGAGCCGGAAGAGACAGCGGCAAAAGGGCCGACATGACGCTGCAGGCGATGGAGAGGACCATGATCGCCGAGGCATTGTGGCGGTGCGGGGGAAACCGGAAAAAAACAGCCGAAAAGCTCGGGATCGACTACACGACGCTGTACCGGAAGATTCTCCGGTTCGGCATCGAAACACCGCCTCTGGACGGCCGCAGCCAAACATCATAACCTTGCAAACTGCGATTGTTTTCGTGGGCAGCCGGTGTGATAAGACAATTTTGAGATGGGGTCTACCTGTCTGCTCCGCCATCCGAAAGCAACTGCCGGATTCGGTCTGCCAGTGCCCGCACGTCGTCCATGTCCGTGTCCGGGTTCATGAAGACCAGGCGAAGGTGGCGTCGGCCTCGAAATACCGATGTGGAGATGTAGAAGTCGCCGTCTGCGATGAGGCGGTCGCGCACCGCGAGCTGCCGGCGGTCGTCACCGTTCAACCGAAAGCACAGAATGTTGGCCTCCGGTACCGCCGGGCACTCGAATTCCGGCAGGCCCTGCAGGTACCGGTAAGCTTTCCGGGCCAGGTCAAAGCGGCTTTCCACGTAGCTGGCCATACCCCTCTCCCCCATCGAAGACAGCACGGCAAACCACTTCAAGCCCAGCCCCGCCTTGGTGCACTCCACGGTGCGGTGGATGAAATCGACACCGGGCTGATTCTTGTCGTGGAAGATGTAGCTGGCCTCCTGCTGAAAGGCGTTGTCCAGGTTGCGGCCGTCACGCACCAGAAGCGCGGCGCAAAGGGTTGGCGTTCGCATGAGCTTATGGGCGTCCCAGGTCAGGGAGTCGGCCTGCTCCACGCCCTCGAGGAGATGGCGGTATCGCTCCGACAGGAGGGCGGCCGCACCGTGGGCGCCGTCCACGTGAAACCAGATGTCGTTTCCACGGCAAAAGGAGCCGATTTCCGCCAGTGGATCGTACAGCCCGGCCGCCGTGCTGCAAGCATTGGCCACCAGCGCAACGACCCGCCTGCCCTCGCTGCGTATGCGCCGGAGTATTTCCGGCAAGCGGTCGGGCATCACCACGCCGTTCTCGTCGCTCGCCAGGGGATACACCGACCGGCTTCCCATGCCGAGAATCCCAACGGCTCGCGCCACAGAGTAGTGGGCTTCTGCGGGAGCCATTACGGCCAGATCGCCCGGGTTGCCGTCTTGCCAGACCTCAGGTGCGATGCGGGTTCTTGCGGCCACCAGTGCGGTGAGGTTGGCGAGCGACCCCCCATGGGTGAGTACGCCGCCGCCGGAAGGTGCCGTACCGGCCGGGCTCGAGCCGGTCGTTGCCTGCCGCCAGCCGACGGCGGAAAGGAGTCTGTTGATCAGAAAGAACTCGATGGCCGCGGCCGGTGGTCCCATCTCGTAGATGGCCATGGCGTTGTTGGTAAAGCCGTCCACCAAGGATGCCAGGGCACCGGAAGGGTGGGAGACCGCCACCTGATGCGCCAAGTACCGTGGGTGCAGCAGCCGGGTGGTGGCGGACAGGTACCGGTCCATGAAACGGGAAAGCCGTTCTCCGGTGAGCCCGCCTTCAACCACCAGTCGTTCGAGCTGCAGATCCTCGACCAGACGGGCAAGGGGTTCCTGAAGGATCACGGGGCATCTCCTTTCCCGTGCTGCAGCGGCGTATGCCGCCAGTGCGTCGGTCACCCGGTGGGCGTCGTCCGTGAACGTCATCGTGGTAGTCCTTTTCTTTCGATTTGTGCCGACAGGGCCACGGCCCCGTGAATTCTTGCGGCCTCCCAGCCCAGCATGACCTTTTTGCGGGTCGGCCCCTCCCCGTAATTTCCGAATTCCCCCATCTTTCGGATCACGCGGTGGCACGGAATGATAAAGGGGATGGGGTTTTTCCCGACGGCGTTTCCCACTGCCCGTGCCGCAGTGGGAAGGCCAATGTGGCGGGCGACATCCTCATACGTCACCGCCTTTCCCAGCGGGATGGCGCAAAGGGCTTCCCAGACCTTGATTTGAAAATTGGTTCCCTGCACGAACAGGTGAAGGGGGGCCGGTTCGTGGTCCGCACCGAAGGGAAAGATCCGGCCGGCCGGATCGGCGGTTTGCAACGGGTCCCGCACAAGGTTTGCCTTCGGCCACCGGCACTGCAGCCAGGCGTTTGGATCGCCGCGCTTTTCGTCGGCTACGAAACGGAGGGCACAGATGCCCCTGTCGGTGACCGCAAGCAGGAATTTTCCGAAGGGCGAAGGGTGGACGCCCCAGGAGATGGTGATTCCCTCTCCCCGGCGTTTGTACTGCCCGGGTGTGAGGGCCTCGCAGTGGACGAACAGGTCGTGAAGGCGTCCGGATCCGGAAAGGCCGGCGTCCCAGGAAGCGTCCAGCAGGCTTGCGGTGTCGTCAAGAAGCGACTTTGCATATTCCTTTGTGAGAAACTGCAAAAACCGCTTGGGGCTGATACCCACCCATCGGCTGAAGAGCCGCTGAAAGTGGAAAGCGCTCAGGTCCACGGCCGCGGCGATTTCGTCCAGCGAAGGCTGCCGCCGCACGTTGTTTTCCAGAAAGTCGATGGCCTTTTCCACACGGTGGTAGTCGAGAGCCAACTGGTCCATTGTTTTCATATCCAATTCCCCTGATTCATGAAGTTCAAGGGAAAAATAGACCGATTCGACCCGGGGGGCAACCCGTTCCTTGCGGCGGTGGGGTTCAAGGGGTTCTTTGCGTTCTTTGGGTTGGTGGGGTTGATGGAGTGGTGGGACGGGTTGTGCGGATGGGAGTGAAAAAGTCTTGACAAAACGAACGTTCGTGCTATTTTTGTTTCCATGGGAAAAGGCGAAGAAACCAAAAGGGCCATTTTGCAGCGCGGACTGGACATGGCCAGCCAGGTGGGGCTGGAGAAAGTGACCATCGGGTCGCTGGCTGCGGCCATGGACATGTCCAAAAGCGGGCTGTTCGCCCATTTCCAGTCCAAGGAAAACCTCCAGCTGGAAATCCTGGAATATGCTGCCGACGATTTCGCCGAAAACGTCGTGATTCCTGCCGTGCGCAAGCCGCCCGGCATCGAGCGGATCCGCGCCTTGGTGGACCGGTGGGTCCGCTGGGGAGCGAAACTGACCGGTGGGTGCATTTTCGTAACCGCGGCCACCGAGTTCGCAGACCGCCCCGGCAAGGTGCGCGAAGCGCTCAAGCGGCAACAGCAGGAGTGGATTGAAAGCCTTCAGAAAATGGCCGACTCGGCCGTGAAAGCGGGAGCGTTTCGGACGGACGCCGACAGAGAGCAGTTCGCCTTCGACCTCTACTCCCTTCTGCTGGGCTTTCACTATTACCAGCGGATGCTCGACGATACGGAAACCCGCAAACGCAGGGAGGCCGCTCTGGAGCGGCTTCTCGACACCTATCGTTCGACGGGCGAACCGCGGCCTGCGGGACACTGACCCGAAACGCAGCGTCCGGCCGCCCGCCAACCCTCCAGGATTCGGAAAGGATGCCGACATGAAAGACGAAGGATTGACGTGGGACTATAATAGCACGAACGTTCGTATTTTTGATATTCGCAAAGCACTTCGCCGCCTGCTATTTTCTCTATGCTGGCAGGCGGCGCCGCAGCGGACGGGCCGTTTTCTGCGCCGGAACGTATTCTCTCCCTCGCCCCATCCGCTCACGCCCGATGCCGATGCCTGGTTGGAGCAAGGTCGTGTCTTCCGGATCCGTGTCGGCAAAAGGATCGTGCAGGGCTGGCAATGGGGACGGGGGCCCGGTGTGTTGTTCGTCCACGGATGGAACGGGCGTGGGGCGCATTTTTCCCCGTTTTTCGCACCGCTGACAGCAGCCGGCTTTTCGGTAACCGCCTTCGATGCCCCGGGCCACGGGGAATCCCAGGGAAACGACACCAGCTATTTCGAGATGACCGATGTGGTACGAGCCCTTCTGCGCAGAGCCACGGATGGAGGGATTCAAGCCGTGGTAGGGCATTCCCTGGGAGCAGCGGCCGTGATCAACGCCCTTTCCAAGGAGGGCGCGGCCCCGGCGACGGTGCTCATCGCACCGGCCCTGGACCTGGAAGGCATTCTCTACACGGCATTTGAACGGCATGGAATACCAGAGACCGTGTATCGGGGCGTAATTGGACGCTACGAGCGTGAATTCGGCTACTCCATGCATCGGGACAATCCGATCCGGCTTTTGCCGGCGCTGGGCCACCCGGTATTCATCGTGCACGACCGGTCCGATCCGACCACGCCATACCTGGAGTCTCGCAGGATAGCCGAGGAAACCACCGGCGTCCGTCTGTTCAGCACTTCGGGACTGGGCCACAAGCGGATCCTCGCCGAACCGGATGTGATCGATTGGGTGGTTCGCCGGGTGACGGGCGCGGAAGCCGGCGAGCCGAAAGCCGCTTCGGTGCGGTGCTCCGTATCCTGAGGCACCCCGGGAGGACCGGAGGGGATGCGGATTCTCAATGACGGCGGTCGGCCGGAGACTTCCGCCGCAGGCGTCGCAGCAGCGGCACGATGGATATCGTCAAGAAAACAAACAAGGGAGATCCAACCACTGCCCAGGCCGTCAATGCGTGCAAAATGGATCCCGACAGGTAGTCGAGCACTACGAGGCTGCCCTGATTCATGACCGCCTCGAGTTCTGTCAGAGTGATGGCGGCGGCCTCTGCCCGGAACAGGACGGCGCCGAGCTGAATGAAGGGAATGACCAGTAGAATCTGGAGCGGGTAGACCAGATAATTGAACAGCTGTACGGCCGGGTGGTTGAGTCGAAACAGGGTCGCCAGCAACAGACTGACAAGGGTGCTCGCCCCGATCAGCGGGCAGATGCCCACAACGGCTCCGCAGGAAATGCTGGCGGCCATACGGCCGGGGGTCGTTCCCTGTTGCAGCAAAGATACGATCGGCTTTTGGATGTTCCGCCGGTACCATCGATGGATCGGGGTGTCTGAAAAAGGCATCTGTCGACCCGCCTTCCGATGTCGGGTGTGCTCAATAATGGACCTACCGCCAAAAAACTTTATATTGACCGACTGTTTTGTCAATTCCTTACGGGAATGCTACGCTATTGTTGTGTCTTGGATGTTTCTTCAAAAAACATAGCCCCAGCAAAGCCTCCAGGCCACGACCGAGACGGACCAAATCCGAATATCGAAATCCGAAACCCGAAACAAATCCAAAGCGCGAATGATGTAATGACCCAAACGGATGACAGTAAATTAGATGATAAAAATCAAATAGGGGAATTCCATGGTTTGGAATATTCGAATTTCGGTCATTCGATATTGTTTCGAATTTCGATATTCGAATTTCGTGCTTTGCCGATCGAATCCTTAGGATCGACCCAAACAAAGGTCGTTTCTTTTTTCCCGTAATTTATGGGACAAGATACTCGCGTGGGATGGAAGATGGATCCTTGCAACACTTTTCGACAACAATGGAGCCGGCTGGTTATGGGCGAAATCAAAAGCACGATGGATCTGGTAATGGAGCGGACGCGGCACCTGTCCATGTCCGAAGAGGAAAGGGCCCAGCACAAAAAAGAGGATTTCAGAAAACGGCTGCAGGGCCTGCTGCAACGGTACGAGGACGGTTCCCTGTCCGTAGATGCGGTGCAACAACGGTTTGCGTCACTGCAGGGGGAGTTGGGCCAAAGCGACCGGCGGCCATTGATCGAAGCCGTGCTCCGTCGGATGGAACCCGACCGGGACAACCGGCACTGGCTGGAGCTTTTGAAGACAATGGAGCCTTCCGTATGCGGCCCGCTGGAGGAAACCCTGACGGAACACCGTCGCCGAAGGGCTGAAAGGTTGAAGGCCGGCCGTCAGCGGATGCGGGAGCGGCTGGCGAGGGATTTCGGAATCGAGGGCTCGGCGGTAGTGCCCAATCCCCGCAGAGATCCGGAATGCCGGGAAAGCCTCTCCGCCCTGGGGCGGGACACGCAATCGCGGATCGAGGCCGTCTTCGAAAAACTGCCGTAGGCGTATGTTTTCGCAGGGAAAACGGTGCACAGAAGAAAAATCGGCCTCGACTCACACGTACCCGAACCACGCCCGTTCCACCTGCTCGAAATTGGCCCGGACCGCATCGGCGCCGGACACCACATTTCCGTGGCCGGAGAGAAGCCAGTCGGCCTCCAGTCCGGCCATACGACGAATGCTCTCCTTGAGCTGCCCCCCGTCACCTCCAGGAAGATCGGTGCGGCCGACGCCGTTTTCGAAAATGAGGTCGCCGGTGAACAACGCCCTTTCCGCAGGCCAGTAAAGCGTCACCGCGCCCGGCGAGTGCCCAGGTGTCTGATACACCTGCAAGGCGATGTCGCCGACCTTCAGCTCCCCTTCGGCGAGAAAGAAGTCCGGGGCTACCCGATCCGGGTCGAAGGCCATCGAGGCCCTGAGATACGGGGCCATGTCCCGCACCATCTGCCACTCGGTTTCGTGAATGGCAAACAGCGCCGGGGCGTCCTGGAAAAGCCGCACGGCCTCGATGTGGTCCGGATGGGCGTGGGTGCAGACGACCAGATCGATGTCCCGCATGGAAAAGCCCAGCCGGCCCAGGCCGTCGCGAACATGGTCGAAATGGGCGGCATGCCCGGGATCGATGAGGATGGACTTTTCCGTTGAACGGACCAGATACGTGTTGCAGTTGTTGGCGGCCGAAGAGGTCCACAAGAAAGCGTGAAGGGTCGGCGTCAATTCCATGGGGTGGATACCTTTTCTTTCAAAGACCACACCGCCCGCACCGCTTCGTACACCTCTGCGGGGCCCATTCCTGCAGCGGCTGCGATCTCCTTCAAGGTCTGCCCCTCCGCAGCCGCGATATTCCTTTCATCCAAACCGGCTGCGACCGCCCCCATGTCCAGTCCGTATCGCCGGCACAGGTCGACCAATGTCAGACTTCCGGTTCCCGGAGGCGGCATATCCGGCATGGCCATGGGCGCGTTCGCAGCGGCAGGGGGTTTCATGGCCTCGTAGAGCCGTTGCGGGGTCGTCTGGTTTTCCGCGGCCAGCTCCGCCAGCGACCGGTCCGGGGCGATGCCGGTGAAACCGGAATCCCGAAGCCTTTGGAGAGCATCCGGCACGTTGATCCCGGTGTTCTTTGCAAGAGCCTGCAGTGTGGACAGTTCGGCGTGGCCGTAAGGGGGTTCACCGTATTTTTCGGCTCCCGCTGTTTTGAAGGCGTCGTTGAGTGCCTGCACCCCGGAGAAGGGAGGCAGCCCCAGCAATGTTCCCACGGAAAAAAGAATCACCAGCACCAGCGCCGCGTTGAACTCCGGGGTTAACACCTTTAGCTGTTTGGCACGGTCCTTCAGGTACGCTGTAACGGGCTTCCAATTGTAGTAGATGTGAACGGCCAGGGCCACGAGAAACAAGAGACCGAGGTTGATGTGCAGCTCGCCCCACTGTTCCTTGCTCAGCCCCCACAGGCGCCAGTCGGCCCAGTAGGCCACTCTTCCCTGGGGAACGACAAACAGCACGATACTGCTGACCACCATGAAAACGAACGAGAGCAGGGCGGTCAGCGAGGTGATTTTTCGTATTTTCATTTTCGTACGCCTCCAAAGGCTTTCGGCTATGCGCAGCGGACCTCCGATATCAGCAGGACTGCCGGGTTTCGCGAACGCCCAGTTTGCGCAGCACAAAGGCCATGGGGCATGCCTTGGAGAAACCGTACTGGAAAAGGTTCGCCCCCACAAAGGCCGTGAAAAAATACCATGCGGGATGCACCCAAGTGCCCAATGCCAGACTCAAAAGAATGAAAGTGCCTGCAATTATGTGGATGTAGTCGTTTACAGTCATGATTTTCCTCCTTATTTCGCGGCTTCGGAATTGCTGCGCTCGGAAGCCGGTGGCTCGCAAAACAGCGCCTGCAGCGTGTTGACCAGTTCTTCGACGCGGTGGTCGGAGATCCGGTTGTAGATGTAGTTGGCATCCCTCCGGCTCTGGACGACTCCCTGGTTCCGCAAAATGCTCAGATGCTGGGAGATGTTCCCGGCCGTGGTCTCTACGGCCGACCGGATGTCCCCAACCGACTTCTCCCCGTCCTGCAGTTGACAGAGGATCCGCAGGCGAATGGGATGGGATATCGATTTTAACAGTGCCGAAACGGTCTGGACGTTTTCTTCGAGCATGACATACCTCGTCTCTGCAAATTTAGAATTTAACCTAATACTAAATTATGGGGTGTCAAGTCCGCCGGAATGAGGAAGGAGGGGGAAGACGATAGCTTCCAATAAAACGGTATGGGAGGGGTTCATCCCCTCCCGCTGGTGGGATCACCTACCCCGAACGGGCGGGGCTAAACCCCGCCCATAGGAAAGGCAGGAAATGGGAATACGCTGGCGGTTGCCGGTTCATCCCCAAACGGAATCGGCATCGCCGGATCATTCTCCCTCCAGCCACTTGTACATCACCAGCGCATCGACAAAGCCGTACCGCCGATGCCGAAAAGCCCGAGGAAGGGTCCCCACGATGGCAAAACCCAGCCGCCGCCATAATCGGATCGCACCTTCGTTGGTGGCCACAACCAGATTGAACTGCATGGCCTTGAATCCCATCGACACGGCTTCCCGCTGGGAATGTTCGCACATCCGGGTGGCGACGCCCTTGCCCCGAGCGGCTTCCGCCACCATGTAGCCACAATTGCACACGTGGGAGCCCAAGCCCGGCTGGTTGGCCTTGATGTAGTAGGTCCCAACCACTGTGCCGGCCTGCTCCGCCACAAAGGTGGCGGCCGGGACTTCCATCCAGATCACGCGCGCCTGCTGCCGGGTCGTTTCCGGGTCATAGGCGTAGGTCTCTCCGCCTGCTGCGACGGAATGGAAAATGCTCCAGATGGCGGTGAAATCAGATGCCCCCGCTTTACGGATCTGCAGGTTCACGGGTCCACCTCGTCTTTTTTTCGGCCGGGATAGCCCAAACGACTGTGAAGTCCGTCACCCACCGGGACTGCTGGACAGGTTTGGGCTGTCGGAAACCATTGTTTCACCCGGCGTACATGGCGTCGATCTGCTCTCGATAGCGCTCCAGCGCCATCATTTTTTTCAACTTCATCGTGGGGGTGAGCAACCCTTGTTCGATGGTGAACTCCGGAACAATCGTGACCTTCTTCACCGTCTCGAAAGAGGCCAATTCCTGGTTCCTGTCGGCCACCTCCTGTTCGATCAATGTCACAATCTCCCTGTTTCCTACCAGTTCCTCGGTATGGGAGAAGGAGATGCCCCTGGCGTTGGCATAGGCGGCGATGTTGTCCGGATCCAGGGTGACCAGCGCAGTGAGGTAGTTTCTCTTGTCCCCGATCACGAAAACCTGATTGATATAGGGACTCTGGGCGAGGGTGAGTTCGATGGCGGACGGTGCGATATTCTTTCCGCCGGAGGTGACGATGATATCCTTTTTCCGGCCTGTCACCCGCAGAAAGTTCTCATCGTCGATCTCTCCCAGGTCCCCGGAATGCAGCCACCCGTCGGCGGAAAGGGTCCGCTTCGTTTCATCGGGCATCTTGTAGTATCCCTTCATCACGTTTCGCCCGCGAAACAGGATTTCACCGTCGTCGGCGATTTTCTGCTCGATGCCCGGTCCGGGAGGGCCCACCCATCCAAAACGGTAGTTATCGTAACGGTTCAGGTTGGAAAATGACGTGTTTTCCGTCATGCCGATTCCCTCCACCACCAGCACGCCGGCGGCATGGAAGAATCGGCCGATCTCCGGGTCCAGGGGGGCGGCACCGCTGATGCACCAGCGAACCCGCCCTCCAAGCGCCGCCTGGATTTTGGAAAACACCAGTCGGGTGGCCGCCGCATAGAACACCTTCAGCAGCAGCGGTTCCTCTCTGCCGGCCTGCCGGTAACGGCTGACCTGCCGGCCCACCGACATCGCCCAGCGGAAGATCTTCAAAGAGACCCCTCCCTTGGCCTCCACCCCGCCGATGATTTTGGCGTAAACCTTTTCATAGATACGCGGCACGCTGGGAAACCAGTGGGGACGGGCGGCCTTGAGATCTTCGGCAATGGAGTCCATTGCCCGGCAGAAGGTCAGCGCCGTTCCCGATAAAAGCGACGTGTACACACAGGTGCGGGCAAACACGTGGGCAAGCGGCAGGAAAAGAAACACCTCGTCCCCGGGTTTCCAGTAAACGCTCTTTTCCACAGACTGGGCCGTGAAGGTCAGATTGTCATGGGTGAGCATCGCTCCTTTGGGAATGCCCGTGGTGCCGGAGGTGTAGACGATGGCGGCTACGTCCTGGGGCCCGACGGAGGCGATGCGGGCGTCCAGTTCTTCTTCGGAAACGGATGCGCCCATGGCCTTGAATGCCTCAAAGGAAACCACGCTGCCGTCGCCTCCCCCCGGAGCGCTCCCCTCCATCAAGACAATCGTTTGCAGAGCGGGCAGGTCCTTGCGGACGGCCAGCACCTTTTCCAGCTGCTCGGCGTTCTGCACAAAAACCGCCACCGAATCGGAATGGGAAAGGATGTACAGGCAATCCCGCGCCGGCAGGGAGTGGTAGATGCCCACTGTGGCGGCCCCCACGGTGTTCACGGCGATGTCGCTCAGCACCCAGCGGTAGGAGCTGTAGCTCAGGATGCTCACCTTGTCGTCTTTTTGGATGCCCAACGCCATGAGGCTCTTGGCCGCCTGACGGACCTCGCCCAAAAAAGACGTCCAGTCCGTCGACGCGGTCACACCGGAAGCCGTGAACCAGCGGTAGGCGGAGTCCCCGGAGCAGCGCTCCACCGTTTCCCGAAGCATGCCGTATACGTTGGGATAATCCTGGAATCCTTCCATTGCGGTTCCTCCTTCGGCGGCCGTCGTTGCTGGGTGTACAGCGGATGGAGCTGGCGCAGAAGAATACAATCAATCCGATCGGTTGCCAAGCGGTTTCGACGACTGTGGCCGCGGCCCGGCTCGACCGCCCAAGCGGGAAACACCGGCAACATCCAAAACGGACGGGGAGGCGCGATCCTGTCCATGCCGAAAGACGATATTCGATTCGAAACAGCCCCTAATCCTGGTACGACTTCATGGAGCGGCTCGGCGGCAATCACGGTCTCACGGTTCGAACCTCCGAAGGCTCCGCCTGCTCCAACTGCTCCAGCAAATGGCCGGCTCGCTGCCGATAGGCTTTGAATGTTGCAGCCCTCTGCCACGCCGTGCGGGCCTTCTCCCGGTCGCCTGCCTCGGCGGCGCAATATCCCAACATCCACCAGAGGCGTCCTTTGGATTTCGCGTGGGGAAGCGCCTGCCGGTAAGCCGCTGCCGCCGCCTCCCACTGTTGCCCCTCGAACAGCAGATCGGCTTTCGCCAGCAGAAGGTCCCCGTCTGCCGGCGCTCTTTCCAGAATCTTTTCGGCCCACTCCAGTGCCTTTTCCGACAGATGTTGTCTCCGGTAGGCCTCCAAGAGCTTCCGGGCCGTTTCGATGCGGAATCCTTCATCCAGAACCCGTCGGTAGGCGCGCGCCGCCTCCTGCGGTATACCGAAGGAGAGGTGGAGGTCGCCCAGAAGCTCCGTTTCCCTTCGGTCCAATCGCTCCACGAGATCCTTGATGGACAGCGCGATCAGCGCCTCCCGGGTCCTGCCCTGCTCAAGGAACAGGTGAACCTGTCCTTTCCACCAGCGGGTCTCCAGAGGTGCCTCCCGGGTCAATCGCTGGACAAGGTTCAGGGCCTGCTCTCTCATTTCCAGGGACAGATAGTGGTAGAGCAGCATCTCCTGCCACCGGGTTCTTCGCTCGCCTTCGGACTGCTCGGCAAGAATTTCCAAATGCTCCAGGGCTTGGCGGGATCGATTCAGAGCCAGGTCGACCTGCACCATCGCCTCGCGCCATTCCAGCCGAATGGCGTGTGGATGCTCCCGCAGCAGCCGCTGGAAGACAGTGAGGGCGCCGGTGTAGTCCTCCGCCGCCAGCCGGGAAGCTCCGGCATAGTACAGGAGCATGGGATCCGGTTCCACACCGATTTGGTAGGCGTGAAGGAACGCTTCCGACGCCGATTGAAAGGCACCGAGATCGTATCGGCTCTTGGCCAGATTCAACCACCCGGGTTGAAAATCGGGCTTGAGCGCAACGCTGGCGGAAAAATGTCGTTGCGCCGACTCGGGCTTGCCGGTCATCAGGTAGCCGTTGCCAAGAAAAAAGGATATCAGGTAGTGTCGTCGGCCTTCCGGCACGTCCGCTTCTGCGAGCAATGCGATGGCTTCGTCGATCCGGTCGTTTCCCATGAGCGTCTGCGCCTTGTGCAGCACGAGCTGAACGGGAAGGGGAATCTCTTCGTCCGCAAAGGCCTGTGCGTGGGGGGCCGCACAGGTGCCGGCCAGAAGCCAGGCGGCCAGGGCAGTCGTCCGGGCCAGCATTGACAAAGTCCAACGCATTGCCGGTAGGAAGTAGGGTATGCGGTTTCCAATCATCGGCTATTGCAGTTCAAATCGGACGGTGGTTTCCACACGGGTCTTCACCGGTGTCCCGTCCACGGTTCCGGGTTCGAAGCGCCAGCTCCCAACAGAGCGGATCACGGCCTGTTCGAAAATACCGGGCGGGTCGGCCTCGATCACCTCCACCTGCGAGACTTCTCCGGTTTCGTTGACGAGAAAGCGGACAGTGACCCAGCCCTCGATGCCCCGGCGACGGGCATGCATGGGAAAGACCGGAGGCGCTTTGACCAGCGGCGTCAGGGGACGGTCGATCTCGCCACTGCCGTAAACGGCTTTCAAATTGGGCGCTCCGATGGTCACGGTGCGGATGGCCTGTGAAGGCAGGGTCAGATTTTTCGGCGGCGGCTCGGGATGGAAGTCGAAGGCCAGGGACGACCGCTCCGGAACGGCCACGGGTTCGGGCTGCTCAGGGCTCGGTGGGGAAAAGACTTCCGCTGTGTGCAGCGGCTGCTCGGCCGGCTGGGAAACTTCTTTTTTTCGCACCGGTGAGTCGGGCTTGTCCAGCCGGATCACGTTGATGGCGCGTGCCACACGCATCCGCTCCGTTCGGACCGGCTCGCGGTTCACGAGACCGGGCAACAGGGTGAACATCACCACATTGAACACCACCGAGGCCAGGGCCGCCGCTGCCCACAGGGCGGCGGAACCCGTTCGGGTCGGATATACGGCTTCCGGATTCATCACTTCCAAATCCCGCAACTCCAATTGCAAAAAGCGCCGTCAAGCATGACAATTGGCAGCTCGATACGAAAGCGCTTTTGCCCGTCCATAGCGTTTGTCAAACGCAGGTTCCGATTGGAATGGCCTTTTTCTTGCCTATCGTAAGGGAGAGGTTTGTCCCCGCCCCTGCGGTTCCATTCAACGCATGGAGGAAACGGAACGAAGTGCTGACAAATGCTCTTCTATTCGGTGCCGGCTTCCGATCGCGCGGCAATGGACACGTTTTCGGCTCCGGCGATGCGACATTCGTCCATCAAACGGACGACCATTCCGGTGCGACTTCCGCGGTCGGCCACGATCACGATTTCGCCGCCGGGATTCTCGGCGATCGCCCTCTCCACCTGAGCGCGCACCGCCCGGATGTCGATCTCTCGGTTGTCCATGAAAATCCGGTTGTCCTCGGTCAAACCGATGAGAATGGAGGCCTGCTCCTTGGTAAGGGCCGTGGCCGCCGAGGGGCGCTCGATGTCCACCCCGGATTCCCGGACAAAGCTGGTGGTCACCAGAAAGAAAATGAGCAGGATGAAGATCATATCGATCAACGGCGCGATGTTGAGCTCGGCCGGGCGTCTCCTGCTTTTTCTGGAAGCGGTGATGTTCAGCATGCTGCCGTTCCTCTATCCTTTTACGTGCCGATGAAGGTACATCCCCACCGAAGATATGCGCTGTTTCAGATTCTCGGCCCGGCGTGCGAGAAAATGGCTCATGTACAAACCCGGTATGGCCACCAGCAGGCCGATCTGCGTGGTAATCAACGCCTCGGAGATGCCGCCGGTGAGAGCGCGGGTGTTGCCGGTGCCGAAAACGGCGATGATATCGAAGGTCGTAACCATTCCGATGACCGTTCCCAACAGCCCCAGCAGCGGCGCAACTCGTGCCAGGGCCGCGATCAGGGCCAGATGGCGCTCCAGCGAGGAAACCAGTGTGATCACCGTTTCGTCCAGGATGTAGACGTCCAAGGAGGGATCCCCGCTGCGGCGGCGCATGAATTCGTTGACCAGCAGGGACACGGCGCCTCGATAGCGCATGGGGTCCGGGCGGCGGTTTTCCACGATGCAAAGAGCGGCCTCGGAACGCGGCATGTTCCGCCGGTAGAGACGGCGGAAAAATAGGGCGCGATTGATAATCAAGGTCCACATCACCACCGAAAGGACCGCCAGTGGCGCAATCACCGGGCCGCCGGCCGCCATGTACTCCGCCACGCGGAACAGATGCTCGTTCAGGTTTTCGATCATTGCACAGAGACCGACTGCATTACGGTATTCACAAAGGAAACCGCCTTTTCCTCCATCTGGGCGATGATGTTGTCTACCTTTCGGGCAAGCAGCGTATGCGCCAACAGGATGGGGATGGCGACGGTCAGGCCGAGCATCGTGGTAACCAGTGCCTCGGAGATGCCGCCGGACATGGTTTTTGGATCGCCCGTTCCGAAGTAGGTGATGGCCTGGAAAGTGTTGATCATCCCGGTCACCGTGCCCAGCAGCCCCAGCAGCGGGGCGATGGCCGCCAGCATTCCCAGTGTGGACAAGAACCGCTCCAGACGGGGAATTTCGTTGAGGATGGCCTCCTGCAGCACATTCTCCAGTTCCTGACGTTCCATCCGGCGGCACTGCAGCGCCGCCAGCATCACCCTGGGGACGGATTTGCCGCTGTGCCGGTCGCACATCTCCATGCAGATGTTCCACTCCTGCCGCGAAGCGTGTTCGCACAGCCGGTACATGAACTTCTCGGCGTTCAGGTTCCTTCGCAGCAGGTATGCCGTTCGCTCCACGACGATCAGAAGCGCCAGTGCACCGATGCCCAAAATGGGCCAGACGATGGGGCCTCCCCTGGAGACCTGCTCCAGCAAGCTCAACCGGTGGGTAAGCTGGCGCAGCGCAGCGCCGCGGGAAATGTCCACGGGAACATCGATGGAATGGCCGTTCATATAGGCTTCGATTTTGGAAACCTGCGCTGAGGACGGCAGTCTGGACAGAGCGAAAAGCCGCCGGCTGGGTTCCGAATACAGCAGAAATCCGGTTTCTTCCGGTGTACGGTAGGCGGCGGTAAAGTTCCCCACCACCAGGACATCGGCCTCGGTTGCAACGCCGTTTCGATCCACGATCTTCCCCGGCTGCAGCCGGACCTCACCGGAAAGCCGGATTTCTTCCAGCAGCAGGTCGGTCATTCGCTCCACGTCGGCCATTCCGGGAAAGGCGCGCTGCTCGATAACCGGCTTCAACACTTCGGCTCTTTCGGGCCGAAAGGCGCTCTGGGGACTCATGTCCAGCAGGGCATCGATGTCCTCAGCGGTGGCCCGGATCAGGCCGCTGAGCTCACCCACTTCGGATTGCCGCGAGGCGATTTTCTCCTGGAGATCACGCTCGCGCAGCTGCAGCTCCGACTGTTCCTTTTCCAGCCGACGGTTTTCCGCAGCCAAGGCCTCCATTTCCGTTTGCAGCTGCTCCAGTGCGAGCGTCAGGGCCTTCCGGTCGGAAAGAATCCGCTGTCGACTCTGCTCGGCCTCCTGAAGAGCCTGGGCTTCCATCCGGCGCGCCCTTTCCAGAACGGCTTCCCTTTGCTGCTGCGCTTCTACACTCTGCACGCGCATGTCGGCGCCCTCCGATCCGCGACCGGAGATCACGATCACGACAAGCGTTGCCAGGACAATTCGCAGTGCAGCCTTCATGGAATGTTCAGCCTTCCGATGGGCAGTGGCAGCAAGTCCACGGAACGGTGGCGGGAGCCCATCTCCATGGCGGCGGCGATGGCGCGATGGGTTTCCGGTGGGAGAGCCCGCCAGGTCTTGGAAGACGGATCGAAGAACCCGGCTTCGGTGCCGTCCAATTTTAAAAAAAACAAGGAGATGCGTCCCAAGCGGAACACGTCCGTGAGCACATCGCGCCCGTTCAGATCAATGGGCTGCCTGTATACCTCCACCGTATTGCCGTACTCGGCCTCCACCAGCAGTGCTTCCATGGTCTTGCGGAATTTTTCGGAATCCGGGACGCGGCCATCGTTCAGGATTTCCTGCAGCCGCGAAAGGCGGTTGCGCCTCTCTGTCAGAAGAAACGGAAGATCGGAGTGCACTTGTTCGGAAAGCCGTTGGTAGGTTCGCTCCAGAAAGGGCTGTATCCCGCCGATGATGCGCTCCGTCTCGGCAAGCTGCCTTTCCAGTGAAACCGCGGCGGCCTTTCGGGTTTCAACCGCTTTCCGCAGCCGATCCCGCTCACGGGCCCTTTCGTCCCGTTCGCGGACCAGGCGGTCGTACCGGGCGGCAAGCTGTTTGCGCTCCTGCGCCCAGCGGTCCGCAGCCCGCTGGGTGGAGCGGCGGACATCGATGGAATTTCCCACCGGTTTTTTCACCGCCTCGGTAAAATCTTCGCACCAGCTCAAGGAGGGACCGAGAAGCAAAAAAACAGCGAGGCTCCAGAGGAGAAGACCCTTTCGCCGTCCTGCGCCCTCCGAACATCCGCGGCGATCCGGGCCTCCGGCCGCTGCAAGCGCCCGGAGGGAGAGACAGAGCCTTTTCCCGGGGTCGGAAGAGGTTTTCATCGGCCATTTCAAAGCGGATATCATGCTTGGCGTCTTTTCGGTCGGTTCGATTCTTTCCGATGGGAGGAACAGCTGCGCATTACAGGGTACTGCATTCGCAATGGCAGGAAAACCGATTTTTCGGCAGTATTGGTGCTCCAGGTTTTCCTTCCGTTTAGGACATCCTTTTCGTTTGAAACGGAGGGGAGGGGTTTATCCCCTCCCGCTGGAAACGAGGACCCGACACCGAGATTGGGCCAAAAGACCATTTAGAAACAGCCCCTAATGTCTAAAACGATGCCGACAGCCCCAGCATGAAATTCCGTTCCGGTGACGGATAAACCGACGGCTCCGGCGGCGTTCCGCTGAGAACACCAAACTCTGAATACTCTTCGTCGGTGAGATTGCGGCAGTCCAGGAAGACGGTCCAGTTCTTCCATTCGTAGCGCAGTTTGAGGTTGATGACCACGTAGTCGTCCCGCTCCTCGAAGCTGTTGGCAAAATCGCTTTCGTAGTATTGTTTCCCCACGTAAATGCCGTCGGCCGACAGCGTGAAGCCCCATCCCAGATTCGCCGAGGCTCCGAGGGTGAACTTGTTCTTCGGAACCGAGGGGATGGTGTTGCCCTCGTAGGCGCCGTCCATAATTTCCGCGTCGGTATACCGGTACCCGCAGGTCAAACGAGCGCGGGAGAAGTCTTTGGAAAGCGACAGGCCCACCCCCTGCCTGCGTGTTTCGCCGTCCAGGTTTTCGTTGGCGAAGGTGCTCGGATTGAAGTAGATTTCGTCTTCCGTATCGATCCGGAAGAGGTTGATCTCGACGGACAGGGTGTCGTCGAAAGCATACCGCGCACCTACGGAGAAATCGTCTGAGAACTGTTCTTTCAGAGATGTGTTCACCGTATTGGTGAAGAAGCTGTAGAGCTCGTCCAGCAGCGGATAGCGGAAGCTGCGCGACCAGCTCCCGAACAGGAAGGCCTTGTCGGTGACATCCCAGCCGATGCCGGCGGTGAACAAGTCGGCATCCCGATCGATCTCCTGCTGATCGGAAGGTTCGAAGGAGAAGGTGACCTGGTCGTGCCGGTATCCCGCAGAGACGGACACCGTATCTGTGACCTCGAACCGGTCGTGGACGAAGAAACCCGCATTCTCCTTTTCCAGCCGAAACACCCCCACCGTCTCCGTTCCGAAAAAAATCGAGGTGTTGTCGATGTCTTCGGTGACGTCCGTGTAGTCCAGACCCATCACCAGGCTGTTGCCGCGGCCGAACAGCGGCCGCTGCACCACCAATTGGGGGGATACAACCGTGGTGTCGATTTCCGTGTCGCCTTCAAAAGCACCGCCAGTGAACGTGCTGAAAAACAGCGACTCCCGTTGCCGGTAGGAAAAGTCAATTTCCAGCCGACTGTCGCCCGGCAGGTAGATTTCCGGCTTCAGCTTGATATAGTTGTCGTCGATATCGGAATAATCGTCCGGGTGAAGGGTCCCATCCCGCGGGAAACCGGCCTCGAGCTGGCTGACGGGGATGGCGCCGGGCAGCTGGTAATTGTCGCTGTGAAAGCCGCCGTCGAGCTGGATGCTGGCCCGGTCTCCCACCTGGTAGTCCACGTTGATGCCGGCGTTTTGATATTCCGTCTCGCTGTTGTCCCGGTATCCCTCCGAATTTCTCGAATTGGCGGATACCGAAAAGGTGACCGGCCCGGCGGAGGCGCCGCCGTAGATGTCCCCTCCGGCAGTGCCGAAGCTGCCGCCGGAGACCCTGAAATCGAGAACCTTCTCCCCGGGAGCCCTTCGTGTGATGATGTTGATCACGCCGCCGGAGGCATTGTCTCCGTACAGGACACTGCCGCGCCCGTTTTCGATGATTTCGACGCGTTCCACCTGTTCCAGCGGAATCAGCGCCCAGTCGGTGCCGCTCAAATCCGCCTGGTTGACGCGCCGGCCGTCCACCAGAACCAGGGTGTTGGACTGCGCGGTCTCGCCGAAGCCCCGGAGATCCACACGATAGGTTCTTCCGTTGCCGGAAAGATCCGTGATATGGACGCCGGCCAGCTCGCGCAGCACCCCGGGAATATCTACGGCCGTAGAACGCTGAAAATCCTCCCGTCCGAGAACGGTGACGTTGGCCGGCACCCCGAAGGTTTGCTCCGCATAGCGGGTGGCGGTGACCACGACATCCTCCAGCGTGGTTTGGGGTTCCTCCGAGTGGGATACGAAAGGAATCAACAGGACCCACAGGCCACAGAACCAGGGCAGCATCTTTTTCATTCTCTCCTCCTCCGTTTCCAAAAGGGGTCGGTTGCGTCCGGGGGTTCCCTTCAAAAAAAACCCCGGACCGATGTCATTCGATCCGGGGATTTCCCTTTTTATCCACCGACTTCGTCGAGGCGCCTCTGTCCGCGGAGGGGTTGCCTCGTCGTCCGGCCAGGTCTTCTGACTCCCCTGCCTGTTCAACGGCCTTCCCATCAACCTCTCGGAGACAGTGGCGCACGAAGGTTCAACAGGTTTCCGAAACCGCCAACGGTCCCGGCACGCAGGCCGGAGCCGGTTTCGGACAGGGTTACAGCGACGGGCTCGCCCCCGACTTTCACGGGGTTCCCTCGCGGCAGGGAACATTGGGTCCTGCCGGGCCTTTCGGCACCCGAACGATCCTATGCCTGTATTGAAATTCCCGAGCGGAGTCAAGGATCAAATGGAGACCCGGTCCGAGGCACCATCTTTTTCTTGCCGTTTTACGGTCATCCGGTAGGGTGGAGATGAAAAGCCGGAAACCGAGAGCGCACGGAAGATCCATTGCAGCGCCGGCGTCCTTCGACGCCGGGAGATGGAAAGGAGCCATCGCCATGGAGTACCGACTGACGAAATTCGAGGATTTGACCGTAGGGAAAAAGGCCGCCTTTGCCAAGACGATCACCGAAGCCGACATTTCCCATTTCGTCGCTGTCACCGGCGACGTGAACCCGCTTCACGTGGATCGGCAGTTCGCGCGGAGGACCTTCTTCGGAAAGCGGATCTGCCATGGCATGCTCACGGCTTCGCTTTTTTCCACCATCGTGGGCATGCTGCTGCCGGGTACCGGGGCAATCTACCGCTCCCAGAGTCTGACGTTTGTACGCCCCGTTTTTATCGGAGACACCCTGACGGCGTCGTTCGAAATCGTGCGCATCGAACGGGAGCGGGAGCGGATCGAAATGGACGGCGTGATCCGAAACCAGGAAGGGGAGGAGGTGCTTCGCGGGGTTGCGGTGGTCTCTTTGCTGCGTCAGGTGGCCGAGGCATGAATGGCATCGCAAAGGGAAAGCAAGGTGGTTCCACCGGCTTAAGAGGGGGGAGGACCTTCCTGCGGGCGACCGTTGCGATCTACGCGAATGCTGTAGGCTTTGAGCTTGTAACGCAGGGTGCGGGGACTGATCTTGAGCATCTGGGCCGCCTTTTCCCGATCGCCTACGGTGCGGTACAAAGCCTGCAAAATGGCTCGGGTTTCGGCGTCTTTGCGCACTTGGTGCAGATCGATGTCTTCGGGCGGGTCGCGGAAATGCCAGAGAAAGTCGGACGGCAGGCAGCCGGTGTCGATGCAGGCTTTCTCGTTGACGATGAAAACCCTCTCGACGAGGTTGCTCAGTTCGCGAACGTTGCCGGGCCAGTCGTACCGCAGAAGAATGTCCATGACCTCGGGGGAGACATCGGGTTTGGCTCGCTTGTACTTGGCTGCCATACGGTTGAGGAAATGATCCACCATCTTGGGTATAACCTCCCGGCGTTCCCTCAGCGGCGGGATCTCGATGGGTACGACCTGAATCCGGTAAAACAGATCTTCCCGGAAATCCCCATTCCGGATCATTTCCTTCAGGTTACGGTTGGTGGCCGATATGAGACGTACGTCCACGGTGATCGATTCGGTTGCCCCGATGCGCTGAAACGTATAGTCCCCCAGGACGCGGAGGAAATCCACCTGGTTTTCGTAGGGTAGCTCGGAGACCTCGTCCAGGAACAGAGTCCCGCGGTGGGCCAGCTCGAAGCAGCCCTTCTTAGCGGCCACGGCACCGGTGAAAGCGCCCTTTTCGTGGCCGAACAGCTTGTCTTCGAAAATCAATCCGGAAAGAACACCGCAGTTCACTGGTACGAAGGAATTTTCGGCCCTGGGGCTGAGCAGGTGGATGATCTTGGCCAGCAACTCCTTTCCGGTTCCGCTTTCCCCCGTCAAAAGGATATTGACGTCGAAGGGCGCCACCTGGTTGACCACTTTCATGATGGCGTGCATGGCGTCGCAGCCGAGGATGAACTCCTCCATGGCCGCGTTTCGTAAAAAGGTGACATGTGGGGCCGGCAGTTTCATCGCGGGAAAGCCCAATCCAAATGGCGAGGTGACACCTCCCGGAATGCGGAGGTTGCCGGTAGTCGGAGATCGTTTTCCGGCAACAATTTGCATCATATGGCAAATTCTTGCCGGAAATGCAATGCCCTTCTTTCATACCCGACACCCTGTTTCTAACCTGAATCTCTGTATTTACAGGGAAATTCCGTTTTCAGCCAAGGCCTTATCATATGGCACTTTCCTTGCACTAATGGCAGTCTTTCTGTCATCAAGGGGGAAATGCATGTCGTTTGAAAAAAATGTCCAGGATTTTATGCACCCAGTGGGCGGGTATGGCCATATCACCTCGGATCGGCCGGTCCGGCAGGCGCTTGTGGAAATCCAGCGTCGGCTGGACCGCAACCAGCGCCCCTGCCTGATCGTCATCGAGGAAAACGAGGCGGGGGAGGAGGTGATCGTCGGCACGGTTACCCAGCGGGAGTTGGTTTTCGGCATTGCGGGGCACTTTCTCAGGGGCGCCGAGCGCATCGGGGCCATCTTTTGGGAGGGTCAACTCGCCACCGAGAGCCGCCAGTCCATTCAGCAATCCATCCGGGAAATCATGTCTCCCATCCAGGTCTGCATCCGGGCCGACGAGATGCTCATGGAGGCCATTTTCCTGTTGAACCAGTATAGGTTGGACATGCTCCCCGTGCTGCAGGGGGACGAGGTGCTGGGATTTATTCACCTGGAGGATATCATCAGCGAGGTTTCGCGAATCGCCTCCTGACGGGGAAAATGCGGCTGCACCCTTCGGCCGCCGAAGCGTCGAAGCAAAAGGCTATCACCAACAGAACAGTGGAGGACGCATGGATGAAGTGATTACAGTGGAGGAATTGATGGTGCCGCTGGAAGAGTACGCCACCGTCAGCGAGGACGCCACATTGTTCGAGGCCATCCTTGCCCTCGAGAAGGCACAGGGAATCCAGGATCGCGGCCGTCGTCCCTACCTGCACCGGGCCGTCCTGGTCTACGACAAAAACAAAAAGATTGCCGGTAAAATCAGCCAAACAGATGCCATTCGCGCTCTGGAACCCAGGTACCAGGAACTGGGCGACTCCCGCTCCATGGCACGGGCCGGACTGAGCCCGGAATTCATCCGCACCATGCTGGAAAGCTTTTCACTCTGCGACACGTCCCTGACCGAAATGTGCAGCAAAGGGGCCAACATAACGGTCAAGAACTTCATGACCAGACCGGGGCGCGAAGAACATGTGGCCGCCGAGGCAACCCTCTGCGAGGCCATTCACCAGTTCATCATCGGCCAGCACCAGAGCCTGCTTGTTGTCCGGGAAGGCGAAATCGTCGGCATCCTTCGGCTGACGGACGTTTTCATGACGGTTTTCGGCATCATGAAGCAGTGCCGTATCGACTGAAACGGATATCACCGGTCGGAGCCGGAACGGACCGGCCGCCCGGACAAGGCGGCGGCCGGTCGGCTTCAACCTCCGAATGAAAGGAGACGGGTTGCATGAGTCACGACATCGAACATGACGTGGGTGGGGGCGGAATCCTGGCCAACAAGACGCTCTGGCTTTGCGTCGGCGTGGGCATTTTTCTGCTGATCGCTTTCGTGATGCCCACCCCGTCCTCGGTAATGAGCGTGGTGGAGAAATACGGATTCGCGGCTAAAATGGTGGAGTGGGAAGTGGCCCACGACGCCCGCGACGCCGCCAATCAGACCATGATCGTACTGGGGATCATTCCCATGGCGATCATTTTCTTCGCCACCGAGGCCATTCCCATCGGATTGACCGGCATCCTCATGCCGATGCTGGCGTATTTTTTCCATCTCCTGCCCATGAAGGATATCGGGCGGACCTTTGCCGGCGACGCCCCCATGTTTCTGCTCGGCGTGCTTGCCATGGGCGTGGCCGTCGTGGACGTGGGACTTCACAAACGGCTCGCGGCCTGGCTGCTGGGGTGGACCCGAGGCTTTCTGGTGCCGGTTTTCGTGCTGTGCGTGAGCATGGCCGTAGTGGGCTCCTTCATCTCGGCCCACGCCATGTGCGCGTTCATGACGCCGGTGATGGCCGCGGTCTACTTCGGCGCGGTCAAGGCCAACAGCCCGGTGGGTCGACTGGAGCACGACCCGGCGCTGGCCAAATTCCTCATGTTTACCCTCTGCTTCGCCCTGAACGTGGGCGGGGTGGGCTCTCCGGCCGCCGGTGGACGAAACGTGATCATGATGGGGTTCTGGAGCGAGTACAACGTGCCCATGGACTTCTTCACCTGGATGAAATACGGCCTGCCCCTGGTGCCGTTGCTGGGCGTCATGGTGGCTGTGTACATGCTGGCGCTCTTCGGGCGGAAGATCAAAACCAAGGACCTGACGCCGGGCCTGGTGGCCATCAAGGAAGAAACCCGAAAGATGGGCAAAATGAGCTACGCCGAATACGTCACCTTCGGCATGTTGCTGGTGGTTCTGGCCCTCTGGATCATCGGCGGCGAGGAACTCGGCCTCGGAGGCCCCTCCCTGCTCGCCCTCGTGATTCCGGTGATCTTCCGTACCACGGAGTGGAAGAAAATCCTCAACGGCATCTCCTGGGACGCCTGGTTCATGTACTGCGGAGCCCTTACACTGGGCGCGCTGCTCAAGGAAAGCGGTGCCGCGCTGTGGTTGGCGCAAAGTTTTCTGCAGGTTCTCGGCGGTGTCGGAATGGACAAGGGGGTCGGGCTCTGGATCGGCCTGTCCGGTCTGTCGGGCATCATGACCAACTTCATGTCCGATGCGGGAACCACGGCGTTATTGGGCCCAATCGTAATCCCCATGGGCATCATGACCGGAGTGGCCGGGGAGCCATGGGCCACGGGCCTCGGCGTGGCTTTCGCCACCTCCTTTGCCCACTTCCTCATCGTTGGCACCCCCAACAACGCCATCGTCTACGGACTGGGCATCTATCCGGACAGCGGCGAAAAGATGATCCATCCCATGGACTTCATCAAATACGGATTCCTTCTGTGGGTGTTGTCCATGCTCGCCGTATGGGTGCTGGAGTTCATGGTCATCTACAACATCGTCGGATTTCCGGACGGCCTGCTGGAAACCGCCAAGTCCGTAATGGACAAGGCAACCGCCATGTAGATGACCGCCCTCGCCGCTCCGGTGCCCGGGATTTCCGCTTCGCTCCAACAGGCGGCGGGGGAATGCGCTCGCTGTTGCCGGTTCAACACGATGCCGTGGCACCGCCGGGGAAACCCC
>JAJDOA010000039.1 GCA_022340405.1 Desulfobacteraceae bacterium
GCGCGCGGCGGCGGTCTCTTTTCACCACGGAGCCTGCCGCGGCTCAGGTTCCGGATGGATGAAACTGTTCTTCCTCCGTGGAGCCGGACATGGCGCCCACCGCCGTCTGCCCGGCGGTGATGGTGTTCATCACCCGGTCGAAATAACCGGCGCCGACGAATTTCTGATGGGTTATGGCCATGTAGCCGTCCTCCTTGCCGTATTTGAACTCCTCCTGCTGGAATCGGGAATATGCCAGCATGCCCTCCTTGTGGTAGCCGCGCGCCAGATCGAACATGCCCAAGTTCAGCGAGTGAAACCCGGCCAGGGTGACGAACTGGAATTTGTAGCCCATGGCCCCCAGCTCCCTCTGGAACTGCGCAATGGTCGCATCGTCGAGGTTGCCCTTCCAGTTGAAGGACGGCGAGCAGTTGTAGGCCAGCAGTTTTCCTGGAAACCGCTCGTGAATCCCTTCGGCGAAGCGCCGGGCCTGATCGATGTCCGGCCGCGAGGTCTCGCACCAGACCATGTCGGCATAGGGGGCGTAGGCCAGGCCGCGTGCGATGGCCGATTCCACACCGTTCTTCACGTAAAAGAAACCCTCGCTGCTCCGTTCCCGGTTCAGGAGGAAAGGTCGGTCCCGCTCGTCGTGATCGCCGGTGATGAGCTTGGCCGCGTCCGCGTCGGTGCGGGCGACCAGGACGGTGGGAACGTCACAGACGTCCGCCGCCAGCCGGGCGGCCACCAGCTTGGAAACGGCCTCGGAGGTCGGCACCAGCACCTTGCCTCCCATGTGGCCGCACTTTTTGGCCGATGAGAGCTGGTCTTCGAAATGAACGCCTGCGGCGCCCGCCTCGATCATCATTTTCATCAGCTCGAAGGCGTTGAGCGGGCCGCCGAAACCCGCTTCGGCATCGGCCACGATGGGCGCAAACCAGAACGGTCCGTTCTTTCTCCCGTCCAGCACCTGAATCTGGTCGGCCCGCCTCAGGGCATTGTTGATGCGCCGGACCACTGCGGGAACGCTGTTGGCGGGATAGAGGCTTTGATCCGGGTACATCTCGCCGGCCAGATTGGCATCGGCGGCCACCTGCCATCCACTCAGGTAGATGGCCAGGAGACCGGCCTCCACCTGCTGCACGGCCTGGTTGCCGGTGAGGGCTCCCAAGGCGGCCACGTAATCCTCCTTGTGGAGCAGGTACCACAGCCGCTTGGCGCCCACGGAGGCAAAGGTGTAGTCCACTTTCAGATTGCCCCGCAGTTTGAGCACGTCTTCTGGGCTGTAGGGTCGAACCACGCCCTTCCAGCGGGAATCATGGTCCCAGCGGGTCTGCAGATCTTCCCGTTCGTCTTCGACGACTTCGTGGCACACGAGTCGCTCACAGATTTCTGCAGCGGATTCGTCGACTGTTTTCACGGCGTGTCTCCTTTTCTGTGGTCCGGATTGAAGACTCCCCGAAGCAAGGGAGGGGAATCATCCCGGCGTGGTTTCGATGATCGAAAAGCCAAGGGCGGTCAGCCCAGCCGGTCGTATGCCTGCAGGGTGAGAAACTCCGCCAGTTCGTCATCGGTGACGAGGGCTTCAAACAGCTCCGCTGCCTCGATGTATCTCACCCGGGAGAACGCTTCCTTTCCGACGGCGGAGCGGATCTTTTTCATCTCGTCCCCGAGCACGGTGCGGAACAAATCGGCCGTAACCTCCCGACCGTCTTCCAGACGAGCCTCCGGGTGGTGCACCCATTGCCATACCTGGGTTCGGGAGATCTCTGCGGTGGCGGCATCCTCCATCAAATGGTACAGCGGCACGCAACCCAGCCCGCTGAGCCAGTTGGCAAGGTACTGGACACCGACGCTGACGTTGGTGCGCAGGCCGGACTCCGTGATGGCGCCGGACGGCAGCCGGAGCAGGTCCGCCGCCGACACCTCTACGTCCTGCCGCAGCCGGTGGATCTGGTTGGCGGACGGCATGACCTTGTCGAACTCCTCCCGGGCAAGGGCCACCAGCCCCGGATGGGCCACCCAGGTGCCGTCGTGTCCGTCGGTGGCTTCGCGGATCTTGTCCTCACGGACCTTTTGCAGAGCGGTCCGGTTGCGCTCCGGGTCGTCCTTGATGGGGATCTGGGCCGCCATCCCCCCGATGGCATGAGCCCCTCTTCGATGACAGGTCCGGATGGCCAGCTGCGAGTACGAGCGCATGCAGTGCCGGGTCATGGTGATCTGGGCGCGGTCCGGAAAGAGGTAGCCCGGTACGTTTTTGAAACGCTTGATGAAGCTGAAGATGTAATCCCACCGGCCGCAGTTCAGCCCGGCCATGTGATCCCGCAGCTCGTAGAGGATCTCGTCCATTTGAAAGGCCGCAGGAAGGGTTTCGATGAGCACGGTGGCCTTGATCGTTTTGCGGGGAACCCCCTGCGTTTCCTGCGCCATGAGGAAAACGTCGTTCCACAACCGGGCCTCCAGGCGGTCTTCCAGCTTGGGCAGGTAAAAATACGGGCCGGTGCCGGATTGCATCAACCGCTTTGCGTTGTGAAAAAAGTACAGGGCGAAGTCGAAAAGGCTGGCCGATACCGGCTCGCCGTCCACGCGGAGATGCTTTTCCACCAGGTGCCACCCGCGGGGACGGACAATGAGAACCGCCGTTTCTTCGTCGAGGCGGTAGTGCTTGCCCTCCGGCGAAGTAAAGTCGATGGTGCGGTTCACGGCGTCCATCAAATTGGCTTGACCTTCGATGGTCCCCTGCCAGGTGGGCGAGTGGGAGTCTTCGAAGTCGGCCATGAACGTCGATGCGCCCGAGTTCAGGGCGTTGATCACCATTTTCCGGTCCACCGGTCCGGTGATCTCCACCCGGCGGTCCTGCAAGTCTTCCGGCACGGGGGCGACGGTCCAGTCCCCTTGGCGGATGTCCCGGGTCTCTTCCAGGAAATCGGGCAGTTGACCGCCGTCGATATCGGCCTGCACCCGCTCTCTGCGCCGCAGCAGTTCCTTTCTTTCGGTTTCGAATGCACGGGCCAATCCGGCGACAAAGTCCAGTGCATCGGGCGTGAGAACGCGGCTGCACAGCTGTTGAAAAGCAGGGGAGGCCTGCGGCTCCCGGACGATTTCGATGCCCGGAGCAACGGTATCGGTTGTCATAAGTCCCTCCTTTCGTTGAGGCGAAGGGTTTCATCCTGGGGCGGCCGCTCCGGAAAGAGCCTGTCGGCCTGCCGGTAGGGCGGGATTTCCCGGAGGGTGCCGGAGCGTACGTCTTGCTGGGCCTCGATCCAGAACGCCGGCCGAAACAGGTCGCCGTGCTGCTGCAGCAGCATCTCTTTCCGGTGGTCCTGCAGCCCCAGAAAAGGGGTGAATTCTTCGGGGAAAACGTCGTTGTCCTGCACGTGAAACCAGGGCTCGTCGGCCAACTCCTCGAAATCCGACCGGGCCTGGGGCAGGGAGCGAAATCGGCAGTCCGTCAGCGGGCACAGCTCGTCGTAGTCGTAGAACACCACCCGGCCGTGCCGGGTGACACCAAAATTTTTCAGCAACAGATCGCCGGGAAAAATGTTGCTCAACGCCAGGTCGCGGATGGCCTCTCCGAAGTCGGCGACGGCAGCGGCGGCTTCCGCCTCGGCGGCGGTTTTCAGGTAGAGGTCCAGCGGTGTCACGCGCCGTTCCACGTAAGCGTGGCGGATCACCACGTCGTTGCCGGAGAGGCGGACGGTCCGCCCGGCCTCCTGCAGCAGGGTTTCCAGCAGAGGCCCGGCGAACCAGCAACGGTCGAAGGACAGGAATTCGAACTCCTGGGCCTCCACGAGCCGGCCGGCCCGGTGGTGTTTAAAAACGTAGGCGTACTGTTCGATCACCTGCCGGCGGGTAGTGGTTTTGGGACGCTGGAAACGGTCCCGGATCAGCTTGATCACCAAGTCGTGGTGCGGCATGGCGAATACGATCATCACCATGCCGGGAGCACCCGGCGCTTCGACGAACCGATCCTCCCCACAATGTTCGGCGTACGCCAGAAGGTCGCGGTACAGTTCGGTCTTTGCGTGCTTGAAGTGGCCGATGGACGAATAGAGCTCACCCACGAGCTTGTGCGGCAGCAGTGTGCGCAAAAAACCGACGGTTTCCCGTGGATGGGGGCAGACCACGTGGAAGGCCGAGCGGGTGAAGGAAAACAGGATGCTCAAGCTGTCCTCGTCCAGCAGCACGGCTTCCAGGGCGATGCCATCCGGAGGGTGGCGAAAGGCCAGCACCATGGGAAGGGGCGGGGCCCCCTCCCGCACCAGCCGACCGACAAGGTAGGCACCTTGATTCCGGTAGAATAGGTTCTCCAGGACCTCGATCCGGCGAAGCCGGGCGCCGTTCTTTTCGAGCCGCTGCCGGATCCGATCCGCAATCCGTTCCAATGCCGGCCTGCGGATACCGCCCGTCAGCGGAAGTGCGGTGTCGGCCACCAGCGCCTGGAGGGCCTGCCGGATTCCGCTCCGGACAGGATAGGTGCGGAATTCGCCGGGATCCTCCCCCTCTTTTGTGTCGCGGCCGCCGCCCACAAACTCCACCGCCTCGTCCACACCGACGGTGACCAGGATCCTTCGGGTCATGGAGTTGAAAAAGGTTTCGTCCAACTCCCGGTTCGGTCGGCCGGTGGTCCACCCGGCATAGCGGGAGCGGGCCGATGCCCACACGTCCCTGTCGTCGACGACCTCGCCGAAACGATCCCGCAAAAGGTCCACTGTCCGGTTTACGCTGTCGCCATAGAGTTCCAGGCGCTCAAGGGCATCGCTTCGCATGCCCTGCCAGTCCCGTCCCAGGAAACGGCCGCGGGCTCGGTGTGTGATCTCCGCGAATCGTTCGTGAAACGTGGAAACGGCGCTGAGGATGCATTCGGCGACCGCGTCCGCGGTTACAGCATCCGTCATGGTACCTTGTCCTCCTGTCCTCGAGGGTTCGGGTTCCGGCTGCCGGTTTTTCCGAGGCGCTGGATTCCGAGTCGCGCTGCGTTTTTTCCGTCATCCTTCGCGATGCTCTTGGGTGCGTGAATAACAAACCATAATCACTTCTGTTATGGGCGCAATTGAGGTTTCCCCACAGCCCGGGCGCCCGAGTTTTCCGTTTCGCTCCGAAAAGCGACGGGAAATGCCCTCGCCCCCGCCGGTCCAGCCCTGTCGAGGCATCCGGACAGCGCCGGCTTCGGACCCCCAAAACCCCGGCGCGAAAAGGAAGTGCCCGCCCGTTTTCGTTGACAAAGGCCGGGGGATGAAAAAGTTGTGCGGAAAACGGCTGCAGGAGGAACCGCATGAAGATCGTGGAGGTCGGACCCAGGGACGGGCTGCAGAACGAGAGCGCACCCATTCCCACGCGTGTGAAGATCGCTTTCATCAACGCGCTCTCGATGACGGGTGTCGATGAAATCGAAGCCAGCGCATTTGTCTCGCCGCGCTGGGTACCGCAGCTTTCCGATGCGGCCGAGGTCTTTCGGGGCATCTCTCGCCGGAAAGGCGTGGTCTATTCCGCGCTCGTGCCCAACGAAAAAGGGCTCGACCGGGCACTGGAGGCCGGCGTCGACAAAATCTCCGTGTTCACCGCCGCCAGTGAAACCTTCAACCGGAAAAACATCAACACCGGCATGGAGGAATCCATCCGGCGATTCCGGCCGGTGGTGGAGCGGGCGCGGGCCGAAGGCCTTCCCGTGCGGGGATACGTGTCCACAGCCTTCTGGTGTGCCTTCGAGGGGAGGATCGCGCCCCAGGCCGTCCAGCGGGTCGTGGAGCGTCTTGCGGACATCGGTGTCGAGGAATTCTCGATCTCCGACACCATCGGAAAGGCCTCCCCGCTGGAAGTAAAAATGCTCCTGGAGGTCCTTCAGACCCGGATTCCCATCGAGCGGATCGCGGTGCATTTTCACGACACCTACGGCCGGGGAATGGAGAATGTTCGGGCTTCCCTTTCCTGCGGTGTCCGGATTTTCGATGCGAGTGCCGGAGGCATCGGGGGATGCCCCTACGCCCCGGGGGCTACGGGAAACGTGTCCACGGAGGCCGTGGTGCAGGCGTTGGCCTCCGAGGGTGAAATGGCAGGGGTGGATCTTCGGAAATTGCGAGAAGCCAGCCGACTGCTTTCCCCGCATCTGATGGACGAACGCCGCTCCCTGCCCAAGGAAGGTTCCCCCGCCTGCGCAACATGCTCGTTTTCGACGCGGGAAGTCTGCTGCCGGCAAGAACCCGCTCCGGCTTGAACCGCTGCAGCCGAAGGTAAGGAGGCATTATGCATCCGAAAAGAGGTCTGTGGGCCATCTGGGCCGGGTTGATGCTGCTCGCGTCCGGGTCCAGCGCGGCCGCCGCGGATAACTGGAGTGAGCTTCTCGCGGCCGGCGGACGCGTTCTGATGATCCGCCATGCCTATGCGCCGGGAACCGGCGATCCCGCGCATTTTCGGATCGGCGACTGCGCCACCCAACGCAACCTGAACGCGGAGGGCCGTGAGCAGGCCCGGCGCATCGGACGATGGCTGAGGGGGCAGGGCGTGGACACCGCTCGTGTCTACACCAGCCAGTGGTGCCGCTGCCGGGAGACGGCCGAGTTGCTGGGACTGGGACCCGTGAAGGAGCTCCCGTCCCTGAACTCCTTTTTCGAGCGGCCCGAAGACCGGGAGCCCAACCTCGCCGCATTACGAAATTTTTTGGAACGGCAGCCCGCCGACGGGGAGCTGATCGTGCTGGTCACCCACTACGTCACCATCTCCGCGGTGTCCGGCCGGGGCGTCTCCTCCGGCAAGGGCATTTTGCTGGCCCTGGACGGCCACGGAGGCTTCACCGTGCTGGAAACGCCGGCGTTTCCGTAAGCGCCCTCTCGAAACGGCCAAAGACAACACGATTGCAATTGTCAAAAGGTTGTTCCGATGGATATGGCCTTTTTTGTCTTTCGCAGGGGCGGGGACCGTCACGCTGCAACGGGAGGGGATCAACCCCTCCCCTGCATTTCCATAGAAGCCATCTCGAAATTGTCTTTTCGTCCCATCTCGGCGTCGGGTCCTCGTCGACCTTGAACGAAAATCCGAATTTTGCGATGGCTTCCAGTATCGCATGGCGGAAACGGAACGGAATTCCGACCATCGACGGGATCCATCCCCGTCGGAACCGATTTCCGGCGGGTGCTCTCTTCCGGGGTGTCCAATGCCCGACTTCGATCTGCAGCTGAGGAGAAAATACGCCTTCCGGGTCGGCGATCGGAAGCTCGTCCTGATCAAGAAACCGGTGGAAAGCGTTCGTCACGTCCTGATGAAGGTCCTTCTGGGGGCTCTCTACCTTCCGGCATACCCGGGCCTGCAGGTGGAGGTGTCCATCGGGGAAAGATACAAGCCCGACCTGGTGGACGCCGGACCGGAGGGCCCGTGCTTCTGGGGGGAAGCCGGCAGCGTCTGAAGCGAAAAGCTGCGCCGTTTGTTGAAACGCTTTCCACACACCCATTTTGCCCTGACCGTCTGGGATACGGGCCTCGACCCCCTTGAGCGCCGGGTGCGCCGCGCCGCAAAAGGACTGAACCGTTCGGCCCCTGTGGACGTGATCCGCTTCCCGGCCGACGCGGGGCGGCGCTTCGTCGACGACCGGGGCGTCGTGGCCGTGACCCACGCGGACCTCAACTGGCGGCGGGTGGGACCGTCCTAGTGGCGGAACCCTCCGCCGTTCCATCGATGTCGACTTCTTCTCCCCGAATGCAGGCCAGGAAAAGCTCGCCGTACCGTTGCGCCTTGGATTCCCCTACTCCGGTGATTTCCAAGAATGCCTCCGGTGTCGAGGGCCTGCGGACCGCCATCTCCTTCAGGGAGCGGTCGTGGAAGATCACGTAGGGAGGAACCTCCTGGCGCCGGGCAATGGCCAAGCGCAGCTTCCGCAACGCTTCGAAAAGCTGGGCCGAGGCTTCGTCGACAGGCTCTTCCAATGGGCTTGCGCCAGCCTGCGCCCGGGAAGGTCCTCCGCCGGCCGAATCCTTTCGGAAAAAGACCGACCGCTCACCCTTCAGCACCTCCCAGCTAGCGTCGACAAGGCGGAAGCCGGAGAGATCGCCCAGCTCCACGGAAAGCAGACCGGCCGACAGCAGCTGCCGGTACACCGACATCCAGGTTTTCTTGTCCAACTCCCGGCCGACTCCGAAGGTGCGGATGCGGTGGTGTCGCCAGCGAAGCACCTGGGCGGTCTCGGTGCCGGTGAGCACGTTGGCCAAATGGGCCGCTCCGAAGCGCTGCCCGGTGCGGTACACGCACGACAGCGCCTTCTGGGCGGCAACGGTACCGTCCCAGGTATCCACCGGCTGCAGGCAGTTGCCGCAGGCCCCGCAGCCGCCGTCGTGGGCCTCACCGAAATAGCCGAGCAGAAGCTTGCGCCGACACGACACGGCCTCACAGTAGCCGAAAAGGGCGTCGAGCTTCTTGCGCTGCACGGTCTTGAAGGCCTCACCCCCCTCCGAGCGTTCGAAAAGGCGTCGCATGGCCACGACATCGGACAAGGAGTAGACCATCCAGGCATCGGCGGGACGCCCGTCCCTCCCGGCTCGGCCGGTCTCCTGGTAGTAGGCCTCCATGCTCGCCGGAAGGTCCAGGTGCGCCACAAAGCGCACGTCCGGCTTGTCGATGCCCATGCCGAAGGCGATGGTGGCTACGATTGCCTGGACGTCGTTTTCCTGAAACCGCCGCTGATGCTCGAACCGGGCTGCAGCCTCCATGCCCGCATGATACGCCGCGGCCGGCACGCCCTGCTCGGTCAACCACGACGCAAAGGCCTCTGCGCGCTGGCGTGTTCTGACGTACACGATGCCTGCTTGACCCAAGTGACGGCTTTGGATGAAGTGTAGCAACTGGCTCTTTTCCCTGTGTTTCACCTCCACGAGATAGCGGATGTTCGGCCGGTCGAAGCTGCCGATGAACTGCCGGGCATCGTTCAGGCCCAGCTTTTCCAAAATGTCCTTTCGGGTCACGGCGTCGGCTGTCGCTGTCAGCGCCAATTTCGGGATCCCGGGAAAGGTGTCCGTCACTTCCTTCAGCCGCAAGTATTCCGGGCGGAAATCGTGTCCCCACTGCGACACGCAGTGGGCCTCGTCGATGGCGAACAGGGCCAGGTGCAGCCGCCGGAGAAAGCGCCGGAAACTGTCGGAGAGCAGCCGCTCCGGCGACACGTAGAGCAGATCGACGGCCCCCGCTGCGGTCCGCCGCTGCACCGACTGCACCTCTCCGGACGGCAGGCTCGAGTGGAGGCAGGCCGCACGCACGCCGTTTTGCCAAAGCCCCTTGACCTGGTCTTCCATAAGGGCGATCAGCGGGGAAACGACCAGTCCAACGCCTTCGGCCAGAATGGCGGGAATCTGAAAACAGATCGACTTTCCGCTGCCGGTGGGCATCAGCACGAACGCGTCCGAGCCGTCGAGAACGGTCTGAATGACCTCCTGCTGATTCTCCCGAAAACGGTCGTATCCGAAGCATTCCTTCAGGACTTCGAGTGGGGTGGCACCCATGACGGTCCGTCCTCCTTCGGGTTCCTGCGCCATGTGAAGGCGGCTTGCCGGGATCGGTTCGGTCCCTTTTTGCTCACGCGCAGCATGTCCGTGTCAACCGTCGTTGCGCACAGCTTCGTTCCCGGCCTGAGATTTCTGGTCCTTGCCGGGAAGCATGCCCTGTGCACGGCCCCGGCCACGCCTGCGTAAAGCAAATCCCGTTCCGTTCGGCCCATGAAAATTTTTCCTCTCTTTTCCGGTATCTTTCAGATCCTCCCTTGACTCGGGCATTGGCACATGCACGGCCTGCCGTGCAGCTTGCAACGAAACCGGTGAACCAGAGACCGCCCGGCCGGATTCCCAATGGACAATGAGGCCAAAATATGCAGACAATATCAAATCGTGCGATTACCTAGAGGCTGTTTCTAAATTGTCTTTTGGCCCCGTCTCGGCGTCGGGTCCTCGTTTCCAGTCCTCGAAATACGACAGTATTCCTGCGGCTGAAAACTCGGATCCTCCTTGACCTTGAACCCAAATCCTAATTTGGAAACAGCCCCAAGCAAAAATCCGCCTGCCAGCGAATAACCCGAAAGCCGTTACGGAGGCAACCGAGATGCCGACAAACGCAGTCGTCCTTTTCATTTCCCCTGCCGGGTCCACAAGACATGTGGCTGGTGTCATCGAAGATGCCGCAGTTGCGAGCGGTGCGCATGTCGTCACTCTGGACCTGAAGGACGCGAACCGGAAGCACGACTTCACCGAAACGATACAGAAGATCGGAACGCAAGGTATTCTCTTTGTGGGATCTCCGGTGTACCGGGACATGGCCGTGCCACCGGTGATGCGCTTTATCGAGAGCCTTCCTCGGGTCGACGGCATCCCGGTCGCTCCGTTTGTCACGTGGGGCGGGGCCTTCAGCGGCGTAGCGCTATGGCAGATGGGACAGGCACTGACCGAATGCGGCTTTTCCTTGGTCGGAGGCGCCAGGGTGCTGGGCCGGCACTCGATGATGTGGCGGACTGCCGAACCGGTCGGAGCGGGCCATCCGGACGACGACGACGACCGACTGGTCGCGGACTGGGTTCAGACACTGTTCCAACGCTTCCAGGAGGGTACGCTGCGCCCGATGGCACCGGCTGCGCTGGACGACCATCCGCCCGAACATTCCGCTTCGGCCCGGGCGCGTTTGGAACTACCGTGGACGGTCATCCCCAAAACGGTGAACGAGGAGGCCTGCACGGAATGCGGGATTTGCCGGGACGAATGCCCGACGGCGGCCATCGTGCTCGATCCGACACCGCACTTTACAGACGCGTGCTTCGACTGTTTCAACTGCGTCCGCCTCTGTCCGGAGGAGGCTATCGAACCGGCCGTGGCCTATAAAGATATCGAGAAGATGATCCTGAACCGGGTCAGGACCTTCAACGAGACCCCCCCGACCCGGGTGTATCGAAACGACAGTTCGTAAGGACCGGCATAAGGAAATCTTGATCCCTGGGAGATGGAAATGGGAGATCCCCCCGAGAGGCGCAGGCACCCGAGAATTGCGGTAGACTGGACCGTGCAGATCGATGTCGGGGGAAAAGCCCTGGACTGCAGGACCACGAAAATCTCCGCAGAAGGCATCGGAATCATTTGCGATGAACCGCTTCCGATCGACGAGGTGGTGTATCTGTCCCTTGCACCGCCGGACCAGGAACCCATCGACATCTACGGCAAGGTCGTCTGGTCGGACGTATACGGGATCGGCGAGGAAGACAAGGTGTACGGCATCGGTGTCGTCTTCGTTCAGGTGTCGAGAAAAGAGAGCTCGCGGTATGACGAGTTGATCCAGTCCATTATCGCCACCTGACGCTCCCCCAAGAAGGATATCGCCGCCGAATCGCTTGCCTCGGAAGGGCTGTCTGGTATATAGAAAGTACAAGGTGCATCGCAGCATCGGCTTCGCCCCGGCCCCCCGCCACAACTTCCGCACCGAAAGCAAGGAGTCCACCATGTTCTATCGACTCTTCTTCGTGGGATTGTTTCTGCTTTTTTCCGCCGTCGCGCCGAACGCCTTCGCAGGATCGGAGATCGCACAGGTGAAAACCCTCAAGGGCGAGGTGCATGTTCTCCGCGACGGGGGACGGTTTCCGGCCAGCCTGGGCGACCTGCTGCAGCAGGCCGACATCATCGAGACCGGCGCGGACGGCAGCGTTGGAATCACATTTATCGACAGCTCCCAGTTTTCCGCCGGACCGAACACGCGCATCGCGCTGACACAGTTCCGGTTCAACCCCACCACACACGAGGGCGGCTTCACCACGAACATCCAGCGCGGCACCCTGACGGTGGTGTCCGGGCAGATTGCCAAACGGCGACCGGAGGCCATGAAGATCGTCACCCCGACGACGATCCTCGGTTTTCGGGGGACCCGGGTCGCGGTGAAAGTCACGGAATAGAACATTGCCGGAGAACCGAATGTCGAACCCGAACCGACCGCCTTGGACCCGATGGGCCGTGTGCCTTTTTTTCCTGCAGCTTTTTGCCGCCTGCGGCGGCGCTCATACCCACGTGGTGCTTCTTCCCGACACGGACGGAGGCACCGGGGCCGTCTCGGTGGAAAAGGGCGATCGCCTCGTGGTGCTGGATGCGCCGATGACGGCGGCCGACGTCAACCAGCGGGGTAGCATCACCACCGGCCCGGTCACGGAAGCGGAGGTGGAGCGGGATTTTTCCGAAGCTCTTGCGGCCCAGCCCCCGGAACCGGTCACCTTCGTTCTCTACTTCGAGGAGGGAAGCACCGAGGTACGCGAAACATCCCGTCCGAAACTGGAGGCGCTGTTTCGGGAGGTGGCCGCTCGCCAGGCAGTGGAGGTGCAGGTCACCGGCCACACCGATCGGGTCGGCAAGGAAACCGACAACGACCGCCTCTCGGCGGAAAGGGCTGAGGCCATAAAGGCCATGCTCGTTCAGAAAGGGCTTCGGGCGCAATTTATCCGCGCCGTGGGGCGCGGTGAGCGGGAACCGCTGGTGACCACCGAAGACGATGTGAAAGAGCCCCGAAACCGAAGGGTTGAAATTATCGTCCGCTGATCCGGCCGGTCACCGGTGACCGAGAAATCCCAGGGCCATGACGGTGATGTCGTCGGACTGAGGGGCTCCCGCCGCAAATCGCCGGATGTCCGCAAAGAGCCCGTTGCAGATCCCTGCCGCACTGGGATCCGTTCTCTGCGACGCCTCGAGCCAGCGCAGGACGCGCGCCTTTCCATAAAGCTCTCCGCCCGGGGCGTGCGCTTCGGTGATTCCGTCCGACAGCAAGACAAGGGTGTCTCCCGGCATGAGCGTGGTTTCCACCCCCGTGTACGGGTAGTCCTCCAGAACGCACAGCGGCGGACCCGCCTCGATGTCGAGCGCCTCCGGCGAGACCCCCCCCCGGGGGCGCATCAGGAGCGGCTTCTCGTGCCCGGCGCAGCACAGCTGCAGCCGGCCGTCGTCGAGATTCACCACCCCAGCCAACGCCGTTACAAAAAGCATGGCGGGATTCTGACGGGCGATTTCCGCGTCGAGGATGCGGAACATCTCCCCCACATCCACGTCGCCTCTGAGTGCCGTGCTCTTGGCCAGGGTTTTGCAAAGAGCCATGAACAGTGCGGCGGCGACGCCCTTGCCGGCAACGTCCCCCACCAGGAAAAAAAAGCGGTGGTCGTCGATGGGAAAGGCATCGTACAGGTCGCCGCCCACCTCCTCCGCCGGTTCGATCCGGGCGAAAAAATCGATGCCGGGAATCGACCGATCAATGGCCTCGGGATCGGGCAGCATTCCCATCTGGATGTCGCGGGCCGCTGCGAGCTCGCCGGCCATTCGCATCCGTTCAAGCTTTTCGGCTTCCAAAGCAGCATCCAGTTCCCGCTGCCGCCTCCGGGCTTCTGCAAAACCGACCGCCAGCAACACCAAGAGCACAGGCAGAGCACCGGCCACGGGAAACGACGCATCCAACAATGTGCGGGTTTGTACGAACGCGGCGGCGCTGCCCGCGAGCAGGACAACAAGCGCGCCGACAAAAAAAGCGATGCCGGCCACAGGATGCATTCGCGGCAAAAAGACGATCAGAGCGACGCACAGAACAAAAAACACGCCAAGTTCGACTCGATGCGCCGGAGACGGTCGAACGAGACGGGATTGGGCGAGGATGTTCTCCACCACTTGGGCCTGAATCTCCACGCCGTCCATTCGCGCGGTCACCGGTGTGGCGACGACATCGATGGCACCGACCGCCGTCACGCCGATAATGGCCACCTGCCGCTCGAAGGAGCCGGGGGCCATACGCCCCTCGAGCACGGAAACAGCGGAGACGCGCCGTTGGGCATAAGCGGGGGAGAAGTGGAGCCGGATGCGCCCGTCGCGGTCGGTGGGGATGAAGGATTCTCCGATCTGCACCCCCAGGACGCCGGCGGTGTCAGCCCGAACGCCGTACCAGGTGGCGCCCACCGCCGTTCGCAGGAGTTCCAAAGAGAGCGACGGTGCCAACTCGCCCCCAACGGCTAGAATCAGGGGCATGGTCCGTACGACGCCGTCCGCGTCACGGGTGTCGTTGAGGTAGCCGCATCCGAAGGCTGCCTCCTCCAGAAGAGGAATGTTGGTCAGATGCCCTGCGTAGCCGGTGACAAAGTCTGCGGCGGGCTCGCCCACCTGCATCACCGCTGTCTGGCGCTCCCCGGCCGCCGGCCGACCTCCGCCTCCGATCAGGGCGGCTCGCGCCACCACGGACGGTGTCCGACGTAAGGTGCGGGCAAGGATTTCGTCATTGGAGGCAAGAGCCGCCAGCGCCGAACGAATGCGGGGGTCGACGTCCGTGCGCCGGGAGAGGATCACGTCCGGGGACAAGCTGTCCGGTTCGGGCATAATGATGTCGTAGCCCACCGCCATGGCTCCGAGCCGGGTCACGGCGTCGGTGAGTTCGGCCAGCCGGTAGCGGGGCCAGGGCCAGCGGCCCAGCGCCTTCAGGCTGGCCTCGTCGATGTCCACGATCACCACGGGAAACTCTCGGACGGTACGGGGAAACAGACGCTGGAAGGTATCGAACACGGCGTTTCGTACCGGGCGCCATCCATCGGCTCCACCGGCGGCAAAGGCAACGGCGATCAGCACCATCAGCACGGCAGCCGCCGGGCGCCCCCTGGCGCGGACGAACGCACCGTTTGCGGTATACGACCGCCCCTCGTGCCCGGGACTGGCGCCGTCGGCTTGTGCCGAATCGTCCACGGATCGCATCGCATCCTTCTTTCAGGATCGTCTAGGGTCGTGTCCCGCAAGTTCCTGCCATAAAAACGGGGGTGTTTGCTGCCAATTGCGAGACGCGAACGAGCAAACATTCGAAATCCGAAACCCGAAACCAATGCAAAGCACGAATGATCCACGGATCCAAACAACGGAAAAAATCATTGAACATCCGGGCGATGCAGCAAGCAATGGTCAGGATTCCGTTCCGTTTCCGCCACGGGGCACCATGGAATTGTAGGGGAGGGGTTTATCCCCTCCCGTTGCGGCGTGGCGGACCCCGCAATGCGGGCGGGGATCAACCCCGCCCCTACGAAAGATAAAAAAGGCCGTTTCTTTTTTCCCGTAACTTGTGGGACGGAACACTATGGGCTGTTTCTTTCGGAGCTGCGCAAGCCCACCGTGTTTTTCACCACCATGGCGGCTCGGGATTCCATATGGAAAGGCGCCTCACAAACGGAGAACCATGTCGTCGTATGCTGTCGAAATCTCAAGGGACTTTCCCTCACCCACGATCTCGGCATAGCGCCGGGTCTCCTGCAAGATCTCGTACAGCGTCGCATCGTCGTAAGCGGGCTCGTGGTGAAACATGCAGTAGTGCTTCACGTTGGCCCTGAGGCACAGGTCCGCACCGACGATGTTGCTGGAATGGCCCCAATCCTCCTTGACAGTGATCATGTCCGCCAGGGAATACATGGCGTCGAAAATGACCAGGTCGGCCTCCCGGTAGAAGGAAACGGTCGCCTCGGTCTCCGTATCGTCCTGTTGCTTGTGCTCGGAGTCGGTGGAATAGACCAGCGCCTTTCCGTCCTTCTCGATCCGGTACCCGAAAGACCCCCCGTGATGGGCCTGCCGAAGAAGCTTGACGGCAAATCCGTTGATCCGGTGCCAGCGGTCCGTCTCCAGCCGGGTGAACCGTATAGAGGCACCGAGCTGGTCCCAGTGCACCGGGAAACAGGGTGTGGATTGCTGTCGCAGAAAAGCCTCCCGCAGGACGTTTTCCGGGTGGCCGCCGTAAATGTGAATCGTGTTGCCGGGCAGATAGGCTGGGGGAAAAAACGGAAAGCCCATAATGTGGTCCCAGTGCAAATGGGACATGAAGAAATGAAACGTCGTAGGCCGATCCTGATCGGGAGTCTCCATGACCTGCTGGCCGAAACGACGCAGTCCGGATCCCATGTCCAGCAGCGTGGGCTCCCGCCGGGAAGCGATCTGGACGCAGGAGGTGTCACCGCCGTATCCGTTCCGGACGGGAAAAGCGAGGGCATCGTCGATGAACGCCTCCAGCTGCTCGTCCGTCTCCCACCGTCGGCCATCGGCCTGCCGAAGGGCTTGCCGGATTTTTTCCCGGATGGACGCTCCACCGGTCGACGTGGGCAGGGACCCGCGGGTACCCCAAAACCGTACCTGCATCGTTTCTCCTTACGGCGTCATTCCCGCCATCTGACTGCGGCATCGGGCGACAGCGCTTTCAGGGCGTCCGCCACCGTGGGATACACCGGCAGAACCAGGTCGAATCGGCTGATCCGAAAGATTTCTTGGATCGCCGGCTGCAGGGCGGCCACGGCCAGCTTTTGCTGCCGGCTCGTGCAGGTCTTCGCCGCAATCATCAGTACCCGCAAGCCTGCGCTGGTCATGTACTCCAAGCCGCTCAGGTCCAACACCAGAACCGGCGATCCATCCGCGGACGCTTCATCCAGGGTGTTTTTCAAAACCTCTTCGAAAGCCTTGGCGGTCTTGTGGTCTACCCGTCCTTTGACGGCGAGCAGCGTCGTGTTTTCGATCCGTTGGAATTGGGTTTCCATGATATCATCTCTGATCGGGTGGACCGGATCTCCCGTACGGGTCGGAGGCGGCCTATCGAAGGTCAGCGTCAACACGTTGGCCCCTTCCTGCCTTCGATAGGCGACGTGATCGGCCAGCCGGCGCACAAGAAGAATCCCCAGCCCGCCCACCCCGCGGCGGGCGGTGTCCACAGTCAGTCCGGTCACGGGCACGGACAGCGGGTCGAAGGGCACGCCGTTATCCACGACGGAGACCCGAAGGCTTCGGCCATCGAATTCCCTGTGGACCTCCACAAATCCGGTGCGGTTCGGATAGGCGTAGGTCAGGATGTTGACCAGGGATTCTTCTACGGCAAGCTCGACATCCCGAACCCGATCCGGAGCAAAGCCCTCTCGCTCGGCAAGCTCCGAGGCGAACCGCAGCAGATCGTCCAGGTGCACCGCGACTGCCGGTCGTTGCATCTGCGCCATTTTCCGTCATCCAGGCTCGGCCCCTCGTTCGGGGGTGCGACGGCGATGGATCCGGTTCTCCAGACTGCGAAAAATACCAAAAGGAATGGGAAGATGTCAATCAGCACGGCAAGGAGGTCGTTTGCATCCATTCCTCCAGCGAGGCAATCGTGCGATGGGTTTGGACACGAAAAAACAGGTGAAGGGGAAAGGCAGGCGAACCCAATCAACCCTGGCCCGGTCCGAAGCGTTCGGCCAGGCTGCCGTAGGCCAGCTCGGTCCCCCCGAAGATGTCCAGGGCGCTGCCCACCGTGAAATCGATGCGGTCGCTGCCGAGATCGCGGATGCTCTCGATATCTTCCATGGAGCGGATGCCGCCGGCGTAAGTGACGGGGATCCCATCCCAGCTGCCCAGCAGGGCCACCAGCGGCGCCTCGATGCCGCTGCAGCGGCCCTCGACGTCTACGGCATGGATCAGAAATTCGCAGCAGTAGGCGGAAAGCCGGTCCAGCAGCCGCGGCGATATCCGCTCGTCGGTGAACCGCTGCCACCTGTCGGTGACGACGAAGTAGTCGTCTCCGACCCTGCGGCAGCTCAGATCCAGCACCAGCCGCTCCGGCCCGACGGCTTCGGAAAGCCGCCGCAGCCGGTCTTTGTCCACTCGCCCGCCATGAAACACCCAGGAGGTCACGATGACATGCGACGCACCGGCCTCCAGCCACCCGTCGGCATTGTCTGACGTGACGCCGCCCCCCAGCTGCAGTCCGCCGGGCCACGCTCCCAACGCCTCCCTCGCGGCGGCCTCGTTTCCCGGGCCTAGCTGGATGACATGCCCCCCCCTCAGCCCGTCGGCGCGGTAAAGCCCGGCAAACCAGCGGGGGGGGCGTTCTGCGGTGAAGCGGGTCTGCAGTTCCCCGCCGTCGTCGGAGAGCGTACCGCCAACGATCTGTTTCACGACACCCTCGTGCAGGTCGATACAGGGCCTGAACCGCATACGGCCTTCTCCTTCCCGTTGATGGTCCGGCCACACCCCGGCGCGATCATAGGTCCGGCGCCGAAAACCTGTCAACGAAAGAACCTTTTTTTTTCCAAGCTCTTGCTTCGCGTCTCCACTTTCGCTATGGGGGTATGAAAACGGAGCCGGCGGCTCTACACCGTTGCGGCTCCGTTTTCATCTCAATCCGTTTTCTCCCGTGCCGGGGTACCGGGACCCGCGGCAGCATCCATTCGACACGGACCTGGACCGCATAACTCTGATTCAAAACCATAGGCGTCGAACCCCGATACCACAAGCGCAAGATCCGAACCCGCCGTATCGCCCAAATCGGCGGCCGACAACACCACCATCGCCCGCGCGGCCGTTCGTCAAGGCCCACCGGCCAGCGAGTGAGGGGAAAGGAGCGGGACGAGTCGATGATCATCGTAGGCGAAAAAATCAACACCAGCCGGAAGGCCATCGCCGAGGCCGTGGAGAACCGGGACACCGAGTACATTCAGGAGGTGGCCAGGGCACAGGCGGATGCCGGGGCCGACTACATCGATGTCAACGCGGGCACCTTTTTGAAACGGGAGGCTGCGTTTCTGACGTGGCTGGTGGAGACGGTGCAGGCGGCGGTGGACCTGCCCCTGTGCCTGGACAGCCCTGATCCGAAGGCCCTGGAAAGCGCACTTGGATGCCACCGGGGCGAGGCCATGATCAACTCCATATCCCTGGAGGAGGACCGCTGGGAGGCGCTTCTTCCGGTGGTGAGCGCACGGCCCTGCAAAGTCATCGCCCTGTGCATGGCCCGGACTTCCATGCCCACCACGGCCCAGGAGCGGATCGACGTGGCCGTCGAGCTCATCGAGGGCTTGCAGGCCGCTGGCGTCGCCCTGGAAAACATTTACGTGGACCCGCTGGTACAGCCGGTTTCCGTGGACGTGCGGATGGGCCCCGCCATCCTGGACGCCATCGCTGGCATCCGGGAACGCTTCCCCACAGTGAATGCCATCTGCGGTCTGTCCAACGTGTCCTACGGGCTGCCCTCGCGAAAGATGATCAATCGCCATTTTCTCGTACTGGCCATGCAGCGGGGATTGAACGCCGCCATTCTGGACCCCACGGACAGGGAAATGCGGGCATCCCTGCTGACCGCCCGCATGCTGCTGGGCAAGGATGAATTCTGCAGCGATTACATCGAAGGATATCAGCAAGGACTGTACGCATAGCCGCCGTTGGAACAGGGCAACACCATCATCAAACCTAGTGAGGAGGAAGCGTCATGGACCTGAGCGCGTTATCGGAGGCGGTGATTCAGGGGAACATCGAAAAGGCCAAGGAGCTGACCCAGCAGGCCGTCGATGCCGGTGAAGATCCACAGATTCTTCTGGATCAGGGCCTGATCATGGCCATGGACACCGTGGGGGAAAATTTTGCCAAAGGTCTTTTGTTCGTGCCGCAGATGCTGCGCTCGGCCAAGACCATGCAGGAATGCCTGGCCATCCTGCAGCCGCATTTCCAGGCCGGCAGCGTGACCAGCAAAGGCAAAATCGTACTGGGAACGGTCAAGGGCGACCTCCACGACATCGGCAAGAACCTGGTGGCGATGATGCTGGAGGGGGCCGGCTTCACCGTTGTGGACCTGGGCGTCGACGTCGCTCCGGAGGCTTTTGTCAAGGCCGTTTCCGAAGAGCATCCCAACATTGTCGGCATGTCCGCCCTGTTGTCCACCACGATGCCGTCCATGGCCGACACGGTCCGGGCGCTGTCGGAGGCCGGCCTGCGCGAAGCGGTGCAGATCATGATCGGCGGAGCCCCGGTAACGGCGCAGTACGCCGAGGAAATCGGCGCCGACCGCTATGCGCCGGACGCAGGATCGGCCGTAATCAAAGCCAAGAAACTGGTGGCGTCCGCATAGACAGGAGGCGGACCCGGTTCAAGCCGATGCCGGATCCGCAGTCACGGACCTTCCACCGAGCAAACACAAGGAGATCGTCATGCAGCGGTTACCGATTCCGACATTCCAACCCCGTCTCAAGGTTCTCGGCCGGGAACAGGCCCTGGCCATTCACACGGCCGCATTGGAGATCTTGGAGAAAACGGGGGTCAAAATGGAGCATGCGGAAGCCCGGGAAATGCTCGTCGATGCCGGAGCCCGCCCCTTCGGAGATGACTGGATCCGCATACCGGCTTGGCTGGCCGAGGAAGCACTGGCGACCGCTCCAAGGCAGATCGCGCTTTACGACCAGAACGGCAACAAGACCATGCCCCTGGTGGACGATCGGTTTTACTACGGCACGGGCTCGGACACCACATTCACCCTCGACCTGGAGAGCGGGGAGCGCCGGCCCTGCGTGCTCAACGACACGGGTCGCTTCGCGCGTCTGGTGGATGCGCTGGAAAATCTCTCCTTCGTCATGTCCATGAGCAACCCGCGCGACGTTGCCAAGATCGAATTCATTTACGTCTACGCCTTTGCAGAAATGCTGCGAAACACGGGAAAGCCCGTGGTGTTCATCGCCGACCGCCTCGAAGATATGACGGTCATCCACGAACTGGCGGCCATGGTGGCCGGCGGCGAGGAGCCGCTTCGCCGCAGACCCTTTCTGTTGAACTATTCCGAGGCCATCAGCCCACTGCGGTTTCCGGCGCAGGTGGTCGACAAGCTGATGTTCTGCGCGAAGAAGGAGATCCCCATCTGCCTGCCGTCCGGCTCCAACGCGGGAGGGGGCGCGCCGGTGACGCTGGCCGGAGCGCTGGCAATGGGCATCGCCGAAAACCTGGTGGGGCTCATCGTGCACCAGCTGACCCAGAGGGGCGCGCCCTTTCTGTTCGGGCCGAACGTGAGTGTCCTGGATATGAAAAGTTCGGTGGTCTCCTATGGATGCCCCGAGTGGAGCCTGACCCAGGCGGCGCTGGCGGATATGCGCGACGAAATCTACGGCCTTCCCATCTGGGCTTTCGCCGGCGCCAGCGACGCGAAAACCGTGGACGCTCAGGCCGGAGCAGAAGCCATGTTCTCCATTGTCACCGCCATGCTGGCGCGCTGCAACCTCATCCACGACGTGGGGTACCTGGAATACGGAAGCACCTCTTCTCTGGAGATGGTCGCCATCGCCGACGAATTGATCGCCATGGCACGGCACTTCACCCGGGGGATCCCGGTCAACGAGGAAACACTGGCGCTGGATGCGCTGGAACGGGTCAAAAATGCCGGGCCCAAGGGTATCTTCCTCACCGACGACCACACCTTCCATCACTTCGAAACGGCTCTCTTTCTGCCGCAGTTGATGGATCGCAGCCGCTACGACGCTTGGGCGGCCGAAGGTGCCCGGGACCTGTACCGCCGCAGCAACAACCGGGTGCGCGACATTCTGGCATCCCATCGCCAGACGCAGCCGAAGGACGCCGCACTGCTCGAATCCATCGAGCAGCGGCTTGCCGAACTCTGAAACCCGTGGAGTCTGCCGGTTTGATGAAGCTTCTGAGCGAAGAACAAATCGAAACGGTGGATCGTACCGCTCGCCGGATCCTGGACGAAGTGGGGGTGAAGGTCCTCGACGAAAACGTCCGAGACCGTCTGGCCGCTGCGGGCGTCCCGGTGCAGGCAGACGAACGGGTCCGTTTGGAGGGGCCTTGGCTGGATGCCCGCCTGCAGGAGGCGCCGTGCCGGTTCACCCTGTTTTCCCGCGACGGGAAGAATGACATCGCGTTGGGAAGCGGCCGCTGCCACTTCGGCAACGGAGGCCGTGTGTTCCAGATCCTGGACATGGCCACCCAGGGGTTCCGGCCAACCCTGCTCCGGGACGTCGCCAACACCGCGGCTCTGGTGGACCGGCTCGAATTCATCCGGTTCTACATCATCGCCTGCCAGGCCCACGACCTGTCCCCCGCCCACTACCACCGCAACGACTTCTATCAAGCCTTCGCCCGAACCACCAAGCACGTCATGGGAGGGGTGGACAGCCTGGAGGGGGCCCGCCAGATGCACGCTCTGGCCGCCCGCATCGCCGGTGGAGAAGACACGCTGCGTGAAAAGCCCTTCGTATCGGTGATCACAAACCCCATCAGCCCGCTGACCCTGGATGGGGAATCGCTGCGCATTCTGGAATTTTGCGGCCGCAAGGGTATACCCGCCACCTGCGCCCCGGCCCCCATTTCCGGAGCCACAGCCCCGGCAACCCTGGCCGGAACCCTGGCCCAGCTGCATGCCGAAGCCCTGGCCGGCGTCGCGCTGGCCCAGTTTCTGGTGCCCGGCACCCCGGTCCTCTACGGGGCGGTGGCCTCCACCATGGACCTGCGCACCATGAACCTGGCCATCGGATCGGTGGAAACGGCCATGATCAACACCTGCAGCGTCGATCTGGCCCACCGGTACGGTCTTCCCATCTACGCCTCGGCCGGAATCACCGATGCCATGCTGCCCGACATTCAGGCCGGCTTCGAGAAGGGGGTGTCGAATCTGATGCTCGGCATGGCCGGGGCGGACTTCATTCACCTTGCCGCCGGCATGCTGGATTCCGGCAACTCCATCGCCCTGGAGCAATACGTCATTGACAACGAGATCCTCGGCATGACCGAGCGGATTCTCCGGGGCATACGGGTCTCGGATGGCACCCTGGCCCTGGAGGCCATCGCCAGGGTCGGGCCGGGCGGCAATTATGTGACGGACGAGCACACGGTGGAAAACATGTTCGAAGAATTTTTTTATCCCACCCTGGCTGTCCGGGAACAGTACGACCGCTGGACGGAGCTGGGATCGCCCACCCCGCAGACCAAGGCCCACGACTGGGTCGAGGATACCCTCCGACGGTCCGAACTCCGTCTGGACGCTGCGCTCGTGGAGGATCTTCGCAACCGTTTCCCGGAAATCGTGGATCCATGAAAAAGAACGCGAAGGGCCGCAAGAAGAAAAAGAAAAAACCGAATCAGGTACCGCCTTCGCCCAAGGGCCGCAAAATCCTGTGGTTGAACGTGCTGCCCGAGGACATGTGGATCAAGGTCAAGCGGGGCGCCACGGTGTACGAGGCCCTGCAGAGCCGGGGGCTGGACGTGGGCGGGGAGTGCGGAGGCGTCGGCACCTGCGGTAAATGCAAGGTGCGCATCATCACCGCCGTGGCGCCCCCCGGCGAAGAGGAACTCGAGCTGCTGACGGCGGAGGAACGCGAGCAGGGCATCCGCCTGGCCTGCCGGGTCCGGATCACCAAGACGATCGTGGTGCATACGGACATCGCACCGGGGCAAATGGAGCTGTTCCAGATCCTCAAAGACGGACATGTGCCGCATCCGCCGGCGGATCCGCTGATCGCAAAGCATGCCGTGCGGGTGACCCCTCCGAGTCTCCAGCACCCGGAATCGGATTTTTACCGACTGCGCGCCGCCCTGGGCCCGAGGTTCAAGGCTCTTCACGTCAGCCATCACTGCCTGTCCGAGCTCTACAGCAACCTGCGCCGTGCGGATTTCGAGGGAGAGGCCATCATACACCGCCGCTATCTCGTCGATTTCCAACCGCCGAACAGCCCTTCCGGCCGGTACGGCATCGTATTCGACATCGGCACCACCACCCTGGTGGGCAAGCTCATCGACCTGGCTGACGGCAGCGAGGTGAGCGTCATCTCCCGGCTCAATTCCCAGGCCCGTTTCGGCAGCAACGTCATCAGCCGCATTCAGTACGTCCGGCAAAAAAGCCAAGGACGCAAGCGGATGCGAGAGCTCCTGCTGCGGGACCTGAACCTCATCGCCCGCCGCCTTCTGGAGGCCAACCGGTTGAATCCCGAGCATGTTTTCGTGGCCGTCGCCGCCGGCAACACCACCATGCAGCATTTCCTGTTGAACCTGGACCCCAGCGGTATCGCAGAGGCACCGTTCTCTCCGGTCATCACCGAGGGCGTGACCTACCCGGCACCGTCCGTCGGCCTGGAGCTGCATCCCAATGCCGCGCTCTACGTCATGCCCGCCAAATCCGGCTACATCGGCGGGGACCACATCTCCTTCATTCTGGCGAGCGGGGCGTTTCATGAGAGCGACGGTCTGATTCTCGGCCTCGATTTCGGCACCAACGGGGAAATGTTCCTGGGCAACCGCCGGCGGATGCTGACCTGTTCCACAGCGGCGGGCCCCGCGCTGGAGGGGGCGCGGATCAGCAGGGGCATGATCGCACGTGCGGGAGCGGTGGAGGGGGTGCACGTTGGGGATACGGGGCTTCAATACGACGTCATCGGCAACGTCAAGCCCAAGGGCCTCTGCGGCAGCGGGCTGGTGGACATGGTGGCGGTCCTGCTGCACTACGGCGTGGTGGACGGCAGCGGTCTTCTGGGGCCGGAGGGGATCCGGGAGTCCAAAGAGCTGTTCCTCTCCCGGGTGGTTGCACAGGCGGACGGGGCGGTGCATGATTTTCTCGTGGCAGGCACGGAGGAGAGTTTTTACGGAGACCGCATCCTGCTCACCCAGAAAGACGTCCGGGAGCTGCAGCTGGCCAAGGCGGCCGTCGCCGCAGGGGTCCAGCTGCTCCTGCAAGAGATGGGCGCCGGGATCGAAGACGTCGATCGCATCCTGCTGGCCGGAGCACTGGGAAATTACGTCAATCCTTACAGCGCCATGCGCATCGGCCTTATTCCGATGTTCGACCCGTCCCGCATTGAATCCGTGGGCAACGCCGCCTCCTCCGGCGCGCAAATGGCGCTGGTCAACCGGCGGCACTGGCACGAGGCCGCCGAGATCGTCGATCACGTGGAGCACGTAGAGCTGTCCGTGCATCCGGATTTCTACGACCGCTTCGTCCGGGAAATGGACTTCCCGGAAACGAATCTCTGGTAGACACGGCTCAAACCCCAAACCCCGAGTCCCTGCCCATGGCCGACCCCGACTGGATAGCCATCGAAGCCGGAAAATCGATCGGGCGCCTGATGCCCCGCCTGGAAGAGCTGTTCCGGGACGCCATCGAGCGCGACCCTGAAGCCTGGCGCTTGTTTCAGCGCCGCCTGGACCGGGAGTGGGTGCGGTTGTTTTCGATCCTTGTGGGGCTGTATGGTTGGCAGTACGACTTCTTCTACCACCTGGAACAGATCCTGATCACGGCGGCCCGGAGCTGGCTCGAGCGGCCCGTCGCGCTCAAACAACTCGACCGGCAACGGGAAGACCGGCCGGACTGGTTTCAGTCCGAGAAAATGGTGGGCGGCGTCCTGTATGTGGACCTGTTCAGCGACAACCTGGCCAAGCTCCCGGAGCACATTCCGTACTTCCGTAAGCTGGGGCTGTCCTACCTGCACCTGATGCCGCTTTTCTCCGTGCCCCGCGGCGACAGCGACGGCGGCTACGCCGTCAGCGACTACCGGTCCGTCCATCCCGACATCGGCACCATGGAGGAGCTGGCCCGGCTGGCGAAGACCCTGCGGGGCGAGGGCATCAGCCTGGTGCTGGACTTCGTCTTCAACCACACCTCCGAGGAGCACATCTGGGCGCGCCGGGCCAAGGCTGGAGAAGCCGAATTCCAGGCCTACTACCACACCTTCCCCGACCGGAGGGAACCGGACCGGTACCAGCCGTTTCTGCGGGACATCTTTCCCACCGTCCGGAAGGGAAGCTTCACCTGGTACCCGGAGATGAAACGCTGGGTCTGGACCACCTTCAACAGCTTCCAGTGGGACCTGAACTACGGAAACCCCGAAGTGTTTCGCGCGATGGCGGAAGAGATGCTGTTTCTGGCCAATCAGGGAGTGGAAATTCTCCGGCTGGATGCGGTGGCCTTCATCTGGAAGCGAATGGGGACCGACTGCGAGAACCAGCCCGAGGCCCACCGAATCATTCGCGCCTTCAACGCCCTGGCCCGCATCGCAGCCCCTGCTCTGCTGTTCAAGTCCGAGGCCATCGTCCACCCGGACGAAGTGATCCGTTATGTGGATGTCGAGGAATGCCAGCTCTCCTACAACCCGCTGCTGATGGCACTGTTGTGGGAGGCCTTGGCAACCCGGGAGGTGAAGCTGCTGGCCCACGCCATGAACCGGCGCAGCCGCCTTCCGGCTGGCTGCGCCTGGGTGAACTATCTGCGCTGCCATGACGATATCGGCTGGACCTTCGACGACGAAGATGCCCGGCAGGTAGGCATCGATCCGGCGGGTCACCGACGCTTCCTCAACAACTTCTACACCGGACGCTTTGCCGACTCTTTCTCCCGCGGGATCCCTTTTCAATTCAATCCGGACAGCGGCGACGAGCGGATTTCCGGCACCCTGGCCTCGCTGGCAGGCCTGGAACATGCGGTGGAAAGCGGGGATCCTTCGGCCATCGAAACCGCCATACGAAGGATCAACCTACTGCGATCCATCATGCTCAGCATCGGAGGCATTCCGCTGATCTACATCGGCGACGAATGGGGCATGCTCAACGACTACACCTACCTGTCGAATCCCCAGCTGGCCGGAGACAGCCGCTGGGTTCACCGGATCAGCCAGCGCTGGAAGAGCCAACGGAAAATTACGGACGGCGATACGCTGGAATGGCGGTTTTTTCGGGACCTGGTCCACCTCATCGAACTGCGCAAGCAACAGCCCGCCTTTCGCAACGGCGGTATGACGGTGCTCGATACCGGCAACCCGCACCTGTTCGGTTACCGGCGGGAGGGCACCGGACAACGCGTCGTCGTCGTCAACAATTTTTCCGAACGCGCCCAGACAATGGCTGCAGCACCCCTTCTTTCCGCCGCGGGAACGGAACCGATGACAGAGCTAATCTCCGGAGCCATGGTCGATCCGAACCGACCCCTCGAACTCCGCCCCTACCAGGCGGTCTGGCTGGACAGCCGATCCAGCGGCTGATCCTCGCCGGCCCGCAGGAGGCCCTCCGCCGCCGTACCCAAACGGTTTCCGCAGACCGGTTGCAGCCGGAACGGGAAAGCACTACAGTATCGATATGGACATTGCAGGAGGTCGTACCATGATCGACAGATACGTACGGGGAAGCCACATGGTGGTCGGAGGAAAGCGCTACGGGCAGGATCTCAAGATCATCCGCGGGCAGGTCAAGGACGGCTGGTGGCGAAGCCGGGGCCACCATCTGGATCTCGGCGATATCGAAGATATCGTTTCCGCGGGGCCGGAAATCCTGGTCATCGGGACGGGCTACGCGGAAAACATGCGCGTTCCCAAATCGTTGCAAAGCGGTTTGTCGGATCGCGGCATCCAGGTCGTTGCCAAAGCCACTCAAAATGCGGTGGAGGATTTCAACCGCCTGTGGGAGGAGGGAAAAAGCGTGGCCGGTGCCTTCCATCTTACCTGTTGACCCGTCGCCGGTATCGCCCCAGCCGCGGGAATCGGTCACGATACGCTGCGAGAAGCCGGCAGGGAAAACGAAAAGGTGGATCCCCGGTTCGGTGTGCTGGACACCTCGATGGTGCCGCCGTGCAGCTGCAGGATTCTCCGGGCAATGGCAAGCCCCAGCCCGGTGTGCAGGTGTCCGGCCTCATCCTCCATTTTTTGCTCCAGGCGGGCAAAGCGGTGAAAAATGCGATCCAAGTCTTCCGCCGACATGCCCTTTCCCGTGTCGCTGACCTGCACCGCCACCTCCCCGGACATCGGTTCGAGCAGCACACTCACCGATCCACCGGTGGATGTGTAGTGAATGGCGTTTTCCACCAGATTTTCCAGTACCCGTTCGATCAGGGCGATGTCGGCTGTGACGAAGGGGATTTCCCGCCCGACATTGGTGGTGATGGCAATCTGCTTGTTCTCGGCCGGCAGGCGGAATTTCTGCACGACGTCCTGCACCAGTTCCCCCAGTGGGAAAGACTCGAGACGGAGGGGGCTCTCCAGGGACTCCAGTTTGGCCAGTTCGAGCAGGTCGTCGACCAGGCGGCTGAGGCGGTGGCAGTGTTCGATGGCGATCTGCAGGTATTCCCTGCGCCGGTCCGGGTCGAGGCTGTCGTTCTTGAGCAGAAGGGTTTCGATGTAACCCTGAAGGGTCGCCAGGGGGGTGCGCAAATCGTGGGACACATTGGCCACCAGCTCGCGGCGGGTCTGGTCGGCGGTTTCCAGCCGCTGCATCTGCTCGCGGATCTGCCGGGCCATGCGGGTAAAGGTGCGCTGCAACCGGTCCAGTTCGTCGACCCGGCCGGCGGGAATCTCCACACCGGCCGAGTCGATGGCCTCGGCGCTGCCCCGCCCAAAGGCCTCCACGGCACCGGTCAACCGCCGCAGTCTGGCCGTAAGCAGCGCGAACAGCAGCAGACCGGCGACCAGTGCGAACAGGAGGCTGGCCAGGATCATCCAGGCGCTGAGCTGCAGGATGTAGCTTCCCTTGATCTTGTCCACGATGCTGTCATAGATCTGCCCTCCAAGGATGACGTACAGGTACCCCTTGCGCTCACCGTCTACCGTGACAGGGGCGGCCGAGAACACTTTCCGGCCATTCGGATCCCGGGGATCCTCGCCCAGCAGCGGCAGCGGGGTCGATCCCTCTAGCCACTGCCGCACCGGCACCAGGTCCACCCGCTTGCGCTTGATCTTGCCGGCCGGCGCCGAGAAGGCGAGAATGGTGCCATCCAGGTCCAGAAGATAGATCTCAATGGCGGGGTTGATGACCATCAGCATGTGGAAAATCTCGTCCAGGGCCTGCCGGTTCACACCGCCTTCCTCCCAGAGTGGACGGCTTGCGACAATCTGGTCGGCGAGCCCGGCGTTGAGCTTCTGGTGCACCTCCTGCTGGTACATGCGGGTGGAGAATACGGTCACGGCCACGAAGGATACGCCCACCAGGCAGAAAAGGACGGTGAGCACCGCGGCCAATTTGGAATACAACGACTGCAGCATGGCTTCTTCCGTCAGGCGTCGTCCGCCTCGGCGAACTTGTAGCCGACCCCCCAGACCGTGAGGATGTAGCGCGGCCGGGCGGGGTCTTTTTCGATTTTGGACCGAAGTCGGTTGATGTGGGAATTCACGGTGTGTTCATAGCCGTCGTGGCCGTACCCCCAGACCCGGTCCAACAGCTGGGAGCGAGTGTATACGCGGCCGGGGTGCCGCGCGAACTGCACCAGCAGATCGAACTCCTTGGCGGTCAGCTCCAGCGGGCGCTCTCCTCGCAGAACCTTTCGCTTTCCCGTGTCAATCACCAGATCCGCCGCGTGGATGCGATCCGGGGTCTCAGTGCCTTTGGACGCCTCCAGCCCCTCGATGCGCCGGAACAGTGCCTTTACGCGGGCCAGCAGCTCCCGGATGCTGAACGGCTTGGTGAGATAGTCGTCGGCACCCAGCTCCAGGCCCAGCACCCGGTCCAATTCGGAGGACTTGGAAGTGAGCATCAGAATGGGAACGTACCGGTCACGACTGCGGAGGCGACGGCAGATTTCCAGGCCGTCCACACCGGGAAGGAGGATGTCGAGGATCACCAGGTCGAAGGTTTCGGATTCGGCCATGGCATAGCCGGTGACCCCGTCAAAAGCCAGTGTCACCTCAAAGGACAGATCCTGCAGATGCAGCTCCAGCAGCCGGGCCAGGTCCCGGTTGTCTTCGATGACCAGAATCCGTTTGGCCTCGGGCGTGTCCGTCATCAATAGGGGCGCTTTCCGCTCATGGGGAGTCTTCCGTTCCCAGATAGGTGCCCGCCGATTTCAGGGCCTCTTCCATCTCCGTCTCCGTGACGACGGAGGGATCGTAGGTGACCGTGTTGATCTCCCGGAAACCGCGGAAGCCGTTGCGAACCTCGACAACTCCGTCGAGCCCTTCCAGGGCTCGCTTGCCAACGTCGTATCAGCGGACGAAGAACACGGCCTCGGCCGATAGCGCTTCAGCTCCGGCCGGCAGAGCCGGAACCGCCGGTACAACCCAGAGCATACCCATGGTCAACAGCAGCAGGGCGTATCGTTTCATGAGGGCACCTCCTTTTTCCGGGGGCGGCGTTCCGCCGCCCTGCGCGAAGTGGATACTGCCCTGGACGATAGCGGTCAAATCTCACAGGCGCATCACGGGGCGGTCACGTTTTCGTTTCGTCGGCAAGGGTGTCTCCGTGCCATCGGACCTGATACAGGTCATGGCGCCGGTTTTCCAGGTTTCGAACACTGCCCTGCTTGCGAAGCTCTTTGAGCAGGTCCAGGTCCAGATCGGCCAACAGCGTCATCTCGGTGTTCGGCGTGGCCTCTGCGGCGATGGCGTCGTGGGGAAAGGCGAAGTCCGAGGGAGTGAAAATCGCGGACTGCGAATACTGGATGTCCATATTCTCCACCTTCGGCAGGTTGCCCACGCTCCCGGTGACGGCCACGTAACACTCGTTTTCGATGGCCCGGGCCTGGGCGCACCGGCGCACCCGCAGGTATCCGCTTTTGGTGTCCGTCCAATAGGGAACGAGCAGGACCTGCATGCCGCCGTCGGCCAGGATCCGGGCCAGCTCGGGATACTCCACGTCGTAGCAGACGAGGATGCCGATCCGCCCCACGTCGGTATCGAACACCCGCAACCCCTCCCCCCCCTGCACCCCCCAGTAGTGGCTTTCGTCGGGGGTGATATGCAGTTTGTACTGAGCGTCGGTGGTTCCATCTCTTCGGCAGAGGTAGGAGACGTTGTACAGACGGTTTTCCGCGTACACCGGCAGACTGCCGGCCACGATGTTGATGTTGTAGCTTACGGCCAGAGAGAGGATCTCCTCGCGCAGGCCTTCTGTGTGTTCGGCCAGTGAGCGCATAGCCGCAGCCGGGTCCTCCTGAGGGTAGAGCGCCAGCAGCGGAGCATTGAACATCTCCGGAAACAGCAGCAGGTCCGCGCCGTATCCCGACTGCGCGTCCACGAAGAACTCCACCTGCTGGATCACGTCGTCCAGGCTGGAAAAACGCCGCATCTGCCACTGGGCGACACCCAGGCGAAGGTTGGATTTGCGCCCCCAGACGATCCGCTTCTGTTCCTTGTAGAAAATGTTGCTCCACTCCAGCAGAACGGCAAAACTCTTGGACCGCCGATCCTCGGGGATGTAGTTTTCCAGGGCCCGCTTGGGATAGAAATCGTTGGCCAACTGGAAGGTCAGCACGGGATCCACGATCTCCTTGCGCTTGACCCGGTCTATGTATTGCTTCGGGGTAAGCCTGTCGGCATGTTCGGCGTATCCGGGAATCCGTCCCCCCACCAAGATGCCCTTCCGGTTGAGCCGCTCGCAAAGCTCCTTTCGTGCGTCGTACAGCCGCCGGCCCAGCCGCATGTCCCGATAGTCGGGATGCACGAACAGGTCGATGCCGTAGAGGTAGTCCCCATCGGGGTCGTGGTTCCGGAATCGGCCGTCGGAGACGATGTCATTGTAGGTATGCCGGTCTCCGTGCTTTTCGTAGTCGATGATCAATGTCAGTGCCGCGGCCACCACACGGCCCTTGTCTTCGATGCAGATCTGGCCTTCGGGGAAGATGCGGAGCAGGCGGTCGAACTCGGAGGGGGACCAGGCCCCGCCCATCCCCCGGTAGACGCGGTCCATGATCTCCCGCACACCGGCATAGTCCTCCGGGCGCAGGTTGCGGGTTTTCAGCTTGTGCTCCTGGGTGAACGAGGATGGTTCGCTCAAGATGAGATCTTCTCCTTTCCCTGCCCATGCTGCCTTGCGGCTCCCGGCGATGCCCGTTGTTTCGCCATCTGCGAGCGCCCTGCCAGCGTATCAGCTTGCACGGGAGCCGTAAAGTTCGAGGCCGCTTTGTTTTCCGGCCGCGGCTGAACGTCGGCGGTTTCATGGGAAGGCATCAGAGCAAAACAAACTGCCCCACCAGCAAAACCGCGATGCAGTAGAGCACCCGGCGCAGCCACCCGCGATAGGTTTCCGGATCGATGCGGTTCCTCAACCGCATCCCGACGAGCAAGGCGGCAAGCGCCAGCACCGCCAAAGGAAAGGTGGACAAAAGGGTCGCTCCGGTCAACACGCCGGACGCGGCGAAGGTGGCCCCCTGGGACACTTTCCCGAAGAAGAAGCAAAAATTGAACGTCTGGATCATTGCCGTCGGGGTCAGCCCCATTTCCAGGGCGAAGACCACCAGCGCCGGCAGCATGACGTTGACCGTTCCGGCCAGGAACCCCCCGGTAAGCCCGAATACCGCATACGCCAGCCGGGGCCGATGCTGCACCCATTCCATGCGCATGCCGAAGCGGTGTACGTTGAGGTAAAGCAGAATCGCCGCCGATAGCAGGAGGCGATAGGGGTCCGGATCGGTGACCACCAGCAGCCGCGTTCCGATGACGCTGCCCGCCGCACCGTAGGCCGCCAGCCAGCCGTACCGCCCGATGCTCTCTTTCCAGTTGCCCCCCTTGAAAATATTGGCGATGTTGATGCAAAGCGTCGGCAGCAGCAGCATAACCATGGCGCTGCGCACATCGGTGAACAGAGCGATCAGCGGTGTCGCCACCATCGGGAACCCGATGCCGAGAGTGCCGTGCACCATACCGCCGATCAGCACGATCCCGGTGAGCAGTACCCAGTGGAGGACGTCAAAATCCTGAAACAGTTCCATTTCCCATCAGGATCCGAACCGCTGGTAGTGGACCTTCTCCCGCTGGAGGTAGGATTCGGGATGCCCAGGCTTCTCCTCGGCCGGGTATCCGACGGCAACGATGGATTCGACCCGCATGCTTTCCGGTATGCCCAGCAAATCGGCAACATAGTTCTCCGCTGAGCGGCTGTCGTCATGGGGCCTTTTTCGAATCTGGATCCAGCAGCTGCCCAGGCCCATGTCCCCGGCGGAAAGGTGCAGAAAAATCGATGCAATAGAGGCGTCCTCCACCCAGACATCGGATTCCTGCGGATCCGCACAGACCACCACCGCCAGCGGGGCATTGCGCAAAAAGGAGGCCCCGTGCGGTTTGGCCTCGGACAGTCGAGCCAGCGTTTCCTTCTGCGTCACGACCACGAACCGCCACGGATTGAAGCCCCGGGACGACGGGGCGCGGAGGGCGGCCTCGACGAGCTGGTCGATCTTTTCCTCCTCTACGGGGCGGTCCAGGAAGCGACGGATGCTTCTTCGCTTTCGAATCAAATCGATAAACATGGATCTCCTCTTCGCTGGTGGTTTCCATCGCGTCGTCCGCAACCGCGCCGCGCCGGGCGTTAGCGACGCGCAAGCACCGTCATGAAACGGCTGCGGATGTTGAACGTCGAAGTGCAGCGCCATGGTACCACAAGTGATCCGGCAACCAAAGTGGGGAATACCGCTGCGGTTTTCCGCCGGCAAAGCCTGCGCGCCCCGCTCCGAAATTGCGCGGGGTGCACCCCCTGCACCACTGTGCAGATTGACGCTGCCAGGATCATGATCTATAAGAGAATCGTGAACCGAAACCTTCCCATCGCATTGATGTTTTCAACCGTTTTTCTCCCTTTTCTGCTCGTGCTGCTGCACGCGGCACCGGGGGAGCCGGCGGTGCGGAAAGAGGAATTCATCCGGTTTGAAGAGGCCGTCTCGTTGGTCGCCCGGCAGTATATCGGCACCCCTTACGGATGGGTCAAATCGGCCGGCGAATCCGGGGCCGTCGACAATTCCCATCTGTTTCATCTCA
>JAJDOA010000044.1 GCA_022340405.1 Desulfobacteraceae bacterium
ACCGCCAGCTCCGACCCGTTGATGTGATCCACCCCCGGCCACTTATCGACCTCGTCGGACATGACCACCAGTCCTCCGGGAACGGCTTTATCGACGAGGACGGTGCGCAGCGCCGCCCGCATGGCGTAAATGCCGGCGGTCAGGCCGCCGGGGCCTCCACCGATGATGATGAGATCATAGATTTCCGATTCAGACATAACATACCTCGTGGCTCGCTGTTTCGATGGCATCGGCATTCCGGTGTTCCAGGAAAGGCCGCCCTCCCGCGTCATTTTTTCCGTTCTTTACGATGCATGGCCTGTTGCAGCTTCTCGGCCAGCAGGCCCATGGAGCGCCCCCCCTCTCCGGAGGAAGGAGAATACCGCTGCCAGTCTCCGGCCTCCTGGGCGTCACCGGGGCCCAGCGTGATTTTTCGATCGGCGGGGTTGATTTCCTCCACCACCACAACCAGACGCTCCCCTTCTTTCAGCGATTCGATCCGGCCCGGATCGGAAAATCGATGGAGCTTGGACTTGGGCAACAGGCCGGTGATGCCCGGCTCCAGCCGAACGAAGAGGCCGAAAGGTTGCCTTTTCTCGACGGTCCCCGTTACGGTCCGTCCCACGGTGTATTTGTCGGCAACCTGCGCCCACGGATCCCCTTCCGCATCGCGAATGCTCAGGGAAATCCTCCGCCTTTGGGCATCCACCTCCTTGACGGCGACCGATACAAGCTGTCCGGCATGCACCACATCTTCGGGCTTGTTCACCCGGCGAACGTAGCTCATCTCGCTGACATGCACCAGCCCTTCCACACCGGGAAAAATTTCCACAAAGGCCCCGAAATCCACGCAGCGGGTTACGGTTCCCTGCAGCCGATCCCCTTCCCGCACCTTTTCTCCGATATTCTCCCATGGATCGGACTGGAGCTGTTTTCGGGAGAGCGAAATTTTCATTTTTGCGGATTCCGGGTCCGTTTCGATGCTCTTGATCTGGACGCGGATGCGCTCTCCTGTCTGGACGACGTCTTCGGGTCGGCCGACCCGGGACCAACCCAGTTCGGATACATGCACCATCCCCTCCACTCCCGGCACCAGCTCGACAAAAGCCCCGTAGGGCATGATACGGGTCACAGTCCCCTCCAGGACATCCCCCTCTGCAGCCGTCTGGCGGAAGGCGGCGACGGCCGCTTCCTGCTCCCGCTCCAAGACCCTGCGCCGAGACACCACGATGTTCCGCCCCCGGTTCTCGATGCGCTCGATGAGGAAATCGTAGGTTTCTCCCACAAAAGCTTCGGGGTTGTCCACATACCGGAGATCCATCTGGCTCACCGGACAAAAGGCCTTTCGGTGCATCGTCTCCACGCGAAACCCACCCTTGCAGGTTTCGATAACCTTTCCCTGCACCGGGATCCCGGACTGCCGGGCCTGCTGGAGCTCCTCCACCCCCCCGGCGCCGGTCATCGCCCGTGACAGCCGGATTTCGGACTCGCTGGCCGCGACCACAAAGAGGGTCAGGTCGTCGCCGACGGCATAAGGAAGGTTTCCCTCTCCGTCGAGCAGTTCCTGGGCATCCACGGCGCCGTCGATCTTGGTCCCGGTGTCCACGAAAACGCTTTCATCGGAAATGGAGAGTATCTTTCCGTTCACCTGGTCGCCCACTCGGAGCGTTTCGCTCATCCGGTCGGTGTAGGATTCCAGCATCTGAGCGAAGTTTTCCTCCTCCTCGGGGGGGGTATCCTCCGGGCGGGTCTTTTCACCGTCGTTCATGGGTACTCCTCCTGATGGAAAACCGGAACCGGCGATAGGAGGCACCGGCCTCCTTCAGTGGGCGTCCGCGTAGCGCTCCGTATACCTCCGGAACGCCTCCATCAGACGCCGGGTGTTCGGTCCGGGAGAGCCGCTGCCGATGACGTTTTCGTCCACCTTCACGACCGGAACGACGCCCTTGCTGGTTCCGGTGATGAACACTTCCTCGGCGTCCATCAGCTCTTCTTTGTTCAAATCTCTGATATCGATAGGAAAAAGAGTTTCCGCGATCTCAAGGGTTACCCGCCGTGTGATGCCCGAAAGGATCCCCTTGCCAGGCGTGATCAGCATCCCGTCCCGAAACAGGAAAAGGTTGCTGGTGGTGCCTTCCTGCACCCGGTTTTCCCGATCGACATAGACGGCTTCCACCGCCTGGCACCGCCGGGCCTCCTCCAGAGCCATGGTGGCGGCCAGGTAGTTGATGCTTTTGGCATCGGTGATGAGCCGGTCGAAGTGGAAGGTGATGATCTTCACACCCGCGGAATACCAGCTGTCCGGAGGCGCTGCAAGCGGCGTGACCATCACCAGCAGGCGAGGTTTTCCCTGGGGTGTGAGAAAATCCGTGCTGGCGCCGCCGGTGGCGACGATGCGAATACCGGATTCTTCATGACGGTTGCGTCGAAGCGTCTCGTGAACGATGCGAATGATCTCCGCAGCGGCCCAGGGCAGTGTCAGCCCGATGCGCCGGGCCGAGTTCTCCAGTCGCTCGACGTGTTCCTCCAGATGAAAGGGCTTGCCGCGGTAAGTGCGGAGGAAATCGAAGACGCCGTAGCCCCGCAGTACGGCCAGGTCGTTGACGGGAATGCAGGCATCTGCGGCATCGACGAATTCGCCGTCCACATAGTAGACATCCATGGGAGTCAACCGTCCAGTTCCATCGTTGCGCGTGGGATCCGCCGCACAGTGGTCTTGCCGGCTCCCGGCGCATCCGGCACCCAGCTGCCTCTGTCCGTACGGTCGGAGCCGATCAGCACCGCCATACAGGCAACCCGCCCCCGTGTCAATGCGAAAGCCTATGTCGGCCGCGGGGATCCGCCGCAGGAGAGGATCAATTTTTCTTTGCTTTTGTCCCCGTTGTTTTTCATAATACGGGAAATGGAACCGGCATTCCGACGAACCCGACAGCGCCCCTCCAGCACGGAAACGATGGTGGGCATCCTGATTCTGGCGGTCCTGGCTGCTGTGGGGGCCGGGGTTCTTCACTCCCAGCAGACCTTTCACCCCCCCGTGCAACTGAGCCGTTCCCTGCACGAATCGCCCCAGCGGAAAGATCCGCAGGGTGACCCCTCCGCAACGGTGCCCGGTTTGATCCAATCGCCTCCATCGGGCATCGATTTGGTGGGAAAAACGGAGGCCTTTTCCCCCACGACGCTTTCGCAAAAAATCGACGGAAAGGCGGAACTGTACCTGTCCGCCGGCTTCCAGGGGCTGCGGACCCAGCGGTTCGCACCCGAGGGGGAGCGTTCGTGGTGGGCGGAGCTGTTCGCCTACGACATGGGCGGCAGCGCCAACGCCTTCTCCGTTTTCAGCACGCAGCAGCGCGACACGGGTCGGCCGGCCGACCTCGCCCGCTACGCCTACCATACCGAAAACGCGCTTTTTTTCATTCACGGGCCCTATTACGTCGAGGCGGTGGCCTCGACGGCTTCAGACGCCGTCCGGCAGGACTTGTCGAAAATGGCCCGGCGCTTCATGGAAGAAAATCCGGTCCGGACGGAAGCGACGGCGTCGGAGATCCCCTCCCTGTTTCCGGAGCAGGGCCTCATCGAGCGGAGCATCGAGCGCATCGCTGCGGATGCATTCGGCTTCGACCGCCTCGACAACGTATATACGGCACGCTATCTCACGGCGGGGGGAGAGCAGACGCTGTTTCTGTCGCGCAGGACATCGCCCGACGAGGCCGCAGCGCTTGCCGATGCCTATATCGAATTTTTGCTGCAGTTCGGCGGAAAACGCCTTCGACCGGAGGCAGAGGGGGGCCGGCATGGGGACGTGGTCATCGTGGAAATACTGGGCGCCTTCGAGGCGGTATTTTCCCACGGACGCCACCTGGCCGGCGTGCACGAAGCTCCCTCGGCCGACGCGGCCGCGGAACTGGCGGAACGGATAGAACGGCGTCTGGAGAAGGGCCCCTCATGAAAAAAGAAGACACCGCCGAGGCCATCGACCGCCGCGCCTTTCTGATCCGGGTCGCCAAAGCAGGGGCCTGCGCTGCGGCTACCGGTGCCGGAGCCTGGCTGCTGCACAAGGAGGAAGTTCGCACGCACACCGCAGAGGATGCCGGCGCCGCGATCCCCGATTATTCCCTGACCGGCCGGAAACCGGCCCTGGTGGTGGTCCGCGGAGCGAGCCGCGAGCGTACACTGCAGCGCGCCGTTTCGGGTCTCGGGGGCATTGAAACCTTCGTCTCACCGGGCGATCGCGTGTTGATCAAGGTGAACGCCGCGTTCGCTTCCCCGCCGTCGCTGTCGGCCACGTCCCACCCGGATCTCGTAGCCGCGGCGGTCCGGATGTGCCGTAAGGCGGGCGCCGCTTCGGTGTCCGTCACCGACAATCCGATCAACGACCCGGCCAGTTGTTTTGCCCTGACGGGGATCGAAGCGGCTGCGCGCTCGGCTGGAGCCGAAGTGATCCTGCCCCGCGAGAAGAGCTTTGCCGCCTATACGGTTCCGGGGGCGACCCTGATTCGGCGGTGGCCGGTGCTGATCGAACCCCTGCTGGCCGCCGACAAAGTCATCGGTTTGGCGCCGTTGAAGGATCACCACCGCAGCGGCGCTTCCATGACCCTGAAGAACTGGTACGGCCTGCTGGGAGGCAGAAGAAACATTTTCCACCAAGACGTGCACACCGTCATCAAGGAGTTGGCCATGATGATCCGCCCGACGCTGGTGGTGCTGGACGCCACCACTGCCATGGTGAGCAACGGCCCCACGGGCGGATCACTCTCGGATCTGAAGCGGCTCGACACGCTGATTGCAGGCACCGATCCGGTGGCCGTGGACGCCTATGGCGCCCATCTTCTCGAAAGACCGATCGCCGAGCTGGCGTTCATCGCTCTGGCCGAACAGGCCGGGCTGGGCACCGCGGACTGGCGGTCGCTGCACCCGGATGTCATGGACTTGTGACCCTCCACCGGATTGGAAAGCAAGAGAGGCCGAGGATGCCCGATGGGGAAGGAATCCTGATGAAAAGCACCGATAATGCAGTTGCGGTAACGCCATGTCCATTCGAACGGTCCGCCGCATAAGCCAGGTCTTTTTCCTGTTGCTGTTTCTGTGGTTCTGCGTGGCCATGAACCTCGGGGACCGGTGGTGGCAGCTTCGCGGCTGGCCGGTAAACTGGTTCCTGCACCTGGACCCGCTGGCCGCGCTGGCCACGGTGCTGACCACCGGCGTGCTCTACGCCGGATTGCTGTGGTCCGTGGTGTCCTTGGTTCTGACCCTGCTGCTGGGTCGGTTTTTCTGCGGGTGGCTCTGCCCCCTGGGGACCCTGCAGCAAGGAATCGGCTGGCTCGGGCAGCGGCACCGAACCCGGCAGCGACAGCTGGAGAAGAACCGACCGCACCGGGCCCAGTGCGTCAAGTACGTCCTTCTCACGGTGTTGCTGTCCGCGGCATCCGTGGAACTGCTCAGGGCGGCGCTGCGCGCGCCGTGGGAGCACACGACGATCTTCGTGCCGGCTGCGGCGGCGGGCGTTCTCATGGCCCTGGCCGCGGCCGGCAGATCCGGAGGTCGAAAAACGGCGGTGGGCATCCTCCTGGCCACGGTGGTGTTGTGGGCCGCCCTCGGGGCCGTCGTCCCTTCCGGCGCCCTGGTGGCAGGCTCCCTGCACACCGGGCTGCTGGATCCGATTCCCCTGGCCTATCGATCGGTGAACCTGGTGCTGCTGCCTGCGGCGGATCATCAGCTCCAGACGCTGTCTCCGGTTCCCCGCTACTATGCGGGTGCGGCCTTGATCGGAATGCTGTTTGCCTCGATATTGCTGTTTTCTCTCTGGATTCCACGGCTGTACTGCCGGTTCCTCTGCCCGCTGGGAGCGCTCTTCGGCGTTGTGGGGCGATACGCCGTGTGGCGCATCGGAAAAACCGGAGGCGCCTGCACCGACTGCAGGCAATGCGACCGTTTTTGCGAGGGCGCCTGCGATCCGGCCGGCCGTATCCGCCAGGGAGAGTGCGTGCTGTGCGTCAACTGCCTGTCGGGGTGCCGCCAGGCCGAAATGGGTTACCGAACATCCGTATCGCAGGGGGGGGAGATCCTGTCTCCGGATCTCTCCCGGCGCGGGTTCCTGCTCTCGCTGGCTGCGGGGGCCTCGGCGATACCCATGCTGCGCCTGGACGGCTCCCTGGCCGCCAACTGGCCGGCCGACAAGGTCCGCCCCCCCGGCGCCCTGATCGAGCCGGAATTTCTTCGCCGCTGCATCCAGTGCGGCCAGTGCATGCGCATCTGCCCGACCAATGTCCTCCAACCGGCGGGTCCATCCTTCGGGCTGGAGTCGCTATGGACCCCGGTTCTCAACTTCCGCATCGGTTCCAGCGGTTGCCAGTTCCACTGCATCGCCTGCGGCCATCTCTGCCCGACAGGGGCCATCCGGCCGCTGGAGCTGGACGAGCGGATCGGGCGGGGGGAATACGCCCGGAAGGGGCCGATTCGCATCGGCACGGCCTTCGTGGACCGGGGCCGGTGCCTTCCCTGGTCCATGGACCGACCCTGCATCGTCTGCCAGGAAAACTGCCCGGTGTCCCCCAAGGCCATTACCACGATCGAGGATTTTCGGACGGCGATTGGAGGGGATCTGACCCTGCTTTCGGCCGATCCAACCGTGCTGGAGTTCCCTCCGGGGTCCCTGGAGACCGGACGCTTTGCCACCGGAGACTTCCGCGTCCGTGTGACGGGCCCGGCCGGTTCCCGTTTGCGAACCATCGTGTCCAACACGGACCGCTTCGTCCAGATCACGGAATCCGATCCGTTGGATCCGGTCCCCGCAGCCGGGACGGTCGTCCAAATCCTGATCCGGCTGCAAAAACCCGTGGTGGAGCCGCATCGATGCATCGGATGCGGCGTCTGCGAACATGAGTGTCCGGTCAAGGGTCTGAGAGCCATCCGCATTACCGCCGAAAACGAAAGCCGGAATCCGGCACACGGGTTGCTGCTTTCCTGAGACCGCAAATTTTTCGAGACAGGCGCATCCATTGCGCCATAGGGGGCGCAGCGCTCCGTAGGCGGGAACCATCGCGGCTTTTGGAATCGCAATTGTCAAATCAGAAGAGGAATTTCTCATGAACCGAAAATCCAACACCGGCTGGACCCGAAGACAGTTTCTTCATACCGCAGGCGCCGCGGGTGTCGGCGCCGTCATCGGCGGGGACCGATCGACGCAGGCGGCGGAGGAGGAACCGGTACGGGTTCCCCGACGCCCGTTCGGCAGATCCGAAAAAATGGTGTCGATCCTCTCGTTGGGGGGAATGTTCGACATCCCAAACAACCAGCTCCTGATGCGCCAGGCCCATCGCTGGGGGGTTACCTACTGGGATACGGCCGACTGCTACGGCCGGGGTCGCAGTGAGGAGGGAATTGGTAAATATTTTTCGAAATTCCCGGAACATCGGGCCGACGTCTTTTTGGTGACCAAATCCGACGACCGCGATCCGGAGGGTATGAGCCGGCTGCTGGAACGCTCCCTGCGGCGCATGAACACCGATTTCATCGACCTGTACTTCGTGCACGGTGTTCGCAACGTTCGACGCGAAATCGACGACGAAACGCGGCGATGGGCGGAAAAGGCCAAGTCGGAAGGAAAGATCCGGCTGTTCGGCTTCTCCACCCACTCCAATATGGAATCTTGCCTGGCGGAGGCGGCCGGGATGGGGTGGATCGACGGGATCATGATGACCTACAACTACCGCCTGATGCACGAGACGGCCATGGCCGAGGCGGTACAGGCCTGTACCGAAGCCGGCATCGGGCTGACGGCCATGAAGACCCAGGGAGGCGGGCCGGTGACCACCGAGAGCGAGTCCGAGCTCGAGATGGCGGGCCGGTTCGTGAAAAAGGGGTTTACCGACCGGCAGGCGCGGCTCAAGGCGGTGTGGGAGGACCGCCGCATCGCCTCGATCTGCTCCCAGATGCCGAACATGACGATCCTGATGGCCAACGTTGCCGCCGCCGTTGATCGGACCTCCCTGTCGATGGAAGACCGCCGCCTGCTGCAGCGGCACGCCAGGGAGACGGCTTCGGGATATTGTTCCGGTTGCTCGGACATCTGTGAATCGGCCGTCGCCGGGAGGGTTCCCATCGGTGACATCCTGCGCTATGTCATGTATTATCACGAGTACCGCGAGCCGGAGCTGGCCCGTTCCCTGTATCGGCAGCTGCCGGAGGCGGTGCGGTACCGGATCCGCAACGGCGACTTCACCCGGGCGGAGAACCGATGCCCGCGCAGCTTGCGCATCGGGGCCATCCTCCACGAAGCGGACCGGTTGCTTTCCTGACGGAGCGCACAGAAGATGTCACTGCGAAATGCAATCTACCCTGTTGTAGCGTGCTTGTGGCTGGCCGCGGTCCTGCTGGCGGGAGTCGCCGCCTGCACGTCGGACTCGGAAACGGCCACGGCACCCGAGCAGGAAGGCGGTGCGGCATCCTTCACCTTCTTGAACCTCGGGGTGAACACCCCTTTGAACGATGCGGTTCGAAAAAACCTGGAGTCCCATCTGGGCGACGGCTACGCTGAAACCCGCGCCCCCGTCGATCTTACCCTGCGCCCCCGCGGTTTGCTGGAAAGCCGGATTCCAAAACTGTATGCCCTGCACCGGCGCTTTATCAGCGATGTGGGTCACCGGGTGGAGCACAATATCACCCGCATCACCTATCGTTACCCGCGCCGGGAGGGTACGCCGTTCGTCTTTGTCCGAACGGTGTTTTCCAACTACAACCATCTTCCCCTGTACTTTCGCATCACGATGAACGAGGCTGGCGCTTCGGTGGTGGAAAAGCTGCGGGACAAGTATGGAAAGCCCGACACCATCTCGATGCCGGGCGCAGAGGAAGTTTTCCACTGGGAAAAGAACGGAGATGCCCTGGTGGTGTCGCGAATGACCAACCGGTTGGGCAATCCAGAGTACGACGTGATGTTCTATTTCGTGAAAAACCTCACCGACCTGCTTGCCACCGAGGAAACCGAACGCCTCCGAAAGGAGGAAAAACTGCGCAAGGCCGGTGAAACGGCTTTCTAGAAGCTGTTTCTATAGCAATTGTCAAAAATATGTTCCGATTGGAATGGCCTTTTTCTTGTCTTTCGTAGGGGATCAACCCGCCAGGCGGATGGAAATGCCGGAGAAAACGGCCCAAGCGAGGGTCGCGGCGGTGGCCGCCACGCACGCAAATGCCAGCAGCCTGTGCAGCAGGTTTTCCCGCACCCGCTCCCCATAGCCGAGAACCATCCCCAAAATGGCCCCGGCGGCCATTCCGCCCCCATGCGCCCAGTTGTTGATTCCCGGCACAATGAAGCCGAAGAGAAAAATCGTGATCGCCCACACCCCCACTTGGCGGTATACCGCCGTGCCGTAAACACCGCCCCGGCTCTTGCCGAAGTAGAGAATGGCCCCCATCAGGGAACAGACCGCCGCCGAAGCGCCGATGGTGAAGACGACGCCTGCCAGGTAGGAGGCGAGAAACCCGATGGACCCGCCCAGCGTGTAGATAATCAGCATTCGGTAGCCGCCGTACTCTCTCGCGACGAAAGGGCTCAATTGGTAGAAGGCGATCATGTTGAAACCGATGTGCAGCAAATTGGCATGAAGCCAGTTGGCGGAAATCAGCGACCACCAGCGGTGGAACCGATCCACGGGGATGGTGCCGGTAGCCCCCAGCAGCAGCAGGCTCTGGTTGCTTGGCGCCAGGGCCGTCAGCGGGTTGAAGGAAGTGCCGCCCGATCCCGATTGGAGCAGTACCGACAGCAGGTACATGCCGACGTTGAGGATGATGACGGAGCGGATCAGACGGGCCGGGTCGCTGAAAATGCGAAGCACGGGATGGCTCTTCCACCACGCGCCGGGACGCGAGAGGCCGCAGTAGGGACAGCGGGAATCGTCCAGACTGACCAGTCGTTGGCAGTTGGGGCAGAGTGTGGCGTTTCGTTTGGCAGATCGGTTCATGCGTTTTCCGGGCTGGCCCCCGGTCCCCTTTCGGATGGTCGTGACGGTGGCTGCGGCGCCGGCGGCGGGTTCAGCAGCAGGCGTCGCCGCAGGAGGCCGCTTCTTTTCCGCGCAGCCAGGTTTGAATGATGTACGCCGCGCAACCGACGCCGGGCGTGAGCCCGATGGCATGCACCGGGCAGTTCACGGCGCAGGCGCCGCATTCCATACATCCGTCCCGGTCTCCAACCCGGGCTTTTTTCTCCTCCAGGGTGAAGACCCGGTGGGGGCACACCTGCACACAGGCGCCGCAGCCGATACAGGCTTCGGTGTCCACTTTCAGCGTCGTTACATCGGGCAGATATCGAAACGTTTCCAATTCTCCGTATGTCCTTTCGGCTTCATGCGGCAAAGGGTGCCGCGATCCAGGCCGCAGTCCCCGCCAGCAAGCATAGCATCTGCAACGGAAGGGCCGTTCGCATTTCTTTTTCCACCCCGGAAGGGGATGTGTAGGGGGTGGAGCCGGTGAAGTTCATGGCCATGAAGGAGCCCACCGCGACCGTGGCGGCCAAGACCGCGGCCGCGTTGAGAAGCGGCGAGCCGGGAATGCCGGCAACAACCCACATGGCGAGGATTCCCGCTGGCAGGCTCGTGAAAAGCCCTTTCACTGAAAATCGCCGGGTCGGAAGCCACGGCAGAAGCGCCGGCATAGCCACAGCGCCGGCGAAAAGCCCCATCAGGCAGGCGAACACCAGCGCCCATCCCCTTGTCCATGCCTGGGAGATGGAAAAAACATCCGGACCGATGCCGGAAAGAAAAAACGCGGCCGCAACGGCCACCATAGCGGGCTTGACGGCCCCGGCCAGCTCCACCGGAACCAGAACCAGGCGCTCTGCAAGAGAGAACGTCACCGTTCGCATCTCCTCCGAGGCGATGTTGTCCGCCCGGAGAAATGCGGGGATGTCCGCAGCCCTCACCGGTCCCCACACGACATGGAAGCCGCAGGCCTTCCGCACCTCGTGGGCGGAGACACCGGTGGCGGACAGCTGCGGCAGAATCAGCCGACGGTGGCGCACCACCCGGGTCAGGTCAACGGCGCCGACTCGCCGCACCACCTCCGATGTGGAAAAAAGAGCCTTTCCGGCTGCGCACCAGACATTGACACCCCTTGTGTCGAGAACGAGGATCCAGGCGTCCACGCCCTTCAGTGCCCCGCGAAGGGAATCGAAGCTGAGTTTGTAATTGGCCGACGCCATAACCGGGGCATCGGAATTCGGCCGGCCCACCGCATACAGCCCGGGGGCGACCCGATAGCGGCTGCGAATGATGCCGATGCGTGCGCCCGCCGCACCCACCCGGTCTCGAAAATCGAACCGGGTGCGAACACGGGGGACGGCTCCTGCAGGGGTTTCCACAAACGCCTCCACAAAAGGGCAGATGCGGTATCCGGGCCTTTCGCAAGCAGCGCTGGGTGGTCCGGGCGGCGGTCCGCAGCAGACGTCCCCGGAGCAGGTTTCGTCGCTGGAGGCAGGAACCGTTGCGGTTTCCGCGCCGATGGTTGAGGCCCCGTGCATGGGAAAGGATGTCGTCGGAGAACAGGCTCCGTCCTGGCAGCAGCAGGGGGTATCGATGGGTTTCGGGGTTTCGGTCATACCTTTCATCCTAAAGCGTCGTGACTTCCTGTCAAGCCGGCGCGGGAAAACAAGTGCCGGGCACCGAGCGGTTTGTGCGGCCGGCGTGCCGACGGCATTGCGTACCTCAGTTTCGCCCCGTCCGGGCATGATGGGCGGCAATGGCTTGTGCTTCCTTCTCGATCGACTCCCGAAGGGAAGCGGGCTCCAGGACGACGGCGTTGGCTCCCCAACTGAGCGCCCAGTGTTTCATGGCTTCGAGTCCGGCCACCCGCGCCTCGAAGATCACGGAGCCGTCGGCGCCCTCCGTGATCTTCTGGGTATCGTGCCACTTTTTTTCTCGGATGTAGCCCGCCGCGGGGGGGGTGAAACGAATGCGGACCGTGCAGGGTTCGCCCAGGTAGACGCCGAAGCTCTGGCGGATGCGCCTTTCGATGTCGAAATCCTCCGGCGCCTCGAAACTTTCTTCCAACCGCTTGAGGCTCCGGATCCGATCCAGCGCGAAGACCCGTATATCGCCGCGCACCCGGCAGAATCCGATCATGTAGAAAGCATCGTCGAAGAACCAGATCTTGTACGGCGCGACCACCCGACGGGTCTCTTCGTCCCGGCTCATCACATGGTATCGGATGTCCAGGCATTTTCGCCTCTCGATGGCCTCGCTGATCGATTCGATGAGATCCTGTACATCGCCGTGTTGCCGGTGCGGTCTGGGTGCGGCGACGATGCTCGCTTCCATGCGCTCCAAAAACTGCAAAACCGCTGGCTGCAGCGTGGACTTCACCTTGTCGAAAAGCGTGTCCAGCGATTCCTGGAAAACCCGTCCTTGCAGTGTTCGCAGCATGTGGCGGCTCAAGTACAGGGCGGTCAGTTCGGTCATATTCAGCGGAAGCGGGACGTGATGCTTGGCCGCATCAATGATCGCCCAGTGGTTCTTTCCCTCCCGGCGTTCCGTGTACAGGGGGAAGCCCGCCGCCTGCAACGCCTCCAGGTCGCGGTAGACCGTTCGGGGATGGCATTCGAGTGCTTCGGCCAGTTCGGCCACCGTCTTGCCCAGATGGGAAGACAGCAGCCGCTGGATGATTTTCCACTGGCGGCTGAGTTGATCCCCACGTGCCATGATCTTCTCCACATTTGCATCCACCACGACCCTGCGGCCCCGACTCCGAATGCCTCACGATGGAAACCGGCCGGCGTTTGGGGCGATATGAGGCGGGCGGTGCGGGCGCAGAAACACTCCCCGCAACCGGTGCAGGAGGGAGATCCTACGGTTGCAGAACCGGGGAACCTGTATGGCCACACCCGCGGAAACGGCCGGTTGCGGAGCGACCGAACGGAGGTACCAAACCGAGAAGCGATTTCGGTCGGGACTACTGGTACTCGTAGATCTCGTAGGTGGTCTCTTCACCAAGCAATTCGTCGATGCGTCCCTGAATCTCCTGTCTCTCTTTGCTGAGCACCCAGGTTCGCCAGCTTTCGACGGACTGCCATGTGCTGATCACCAGACTCTGTCCGAGCACATCCACCCGATCCAGCGTTTCGCCGGAAATGTATCCGGGCTGAATCATCGTCAGAGCGCGCAAATGCTTGAGCAGCTTGCTCAACTCCTCGGATTTGTGTCCCGGCACCTTCCGCTTGATGAGGATCTTGACGGCCATGTCTGCCTCCTTTGCGGTTGGCTGGTTTACGACTTGTAGAAGCGATCTCAAAATTCGGATTTTCGTTCCCCGGGGTAAACCCGGGATCTTCGACAAGGTCAAGGAGGATCCGAGTTTCCAGCCGCCCCGGTTGCACCGGGATCCGCGACAGTCATACGGCTGGTTTTTAAGGACTGGAAACGAGGACCCGACATCGAGATTTACCCGCCCCTGGCGGGTTGGGCGAAAAGACAATTTTGAGATCGCTTCTAGAAAATTGTGCGGAATTTTCCGTTATCTGTCAAGGAGTTGTTCCCTAACATGCAAAAAAGGCGTCGTCCGAGAAAAAAAGCCTGCCAAAATGTCGAAGACCAAGCGCTCTCCAAAAGTCACCGGTGCTGACGATGTTCGGTCCGGAGGACTTCCGCCGCTTTTTGTTTTCCGCATTTGCCTTTTGCGGACGGTTTTTCGGCAATCCGGTTCGAAGCGATGCTGCCGGTTGCCCCTCCGTCGCGGATTTTCCCGGAAGAGAGTCCGCCGCCATTTTTTCCTCCGGGTGTGACCGGATCTGTCAAACGCCTGCTGTAGAGTCGAAGTCACGATTGGAGAAAATCCCCTGCAAGGAAAGGGAAAAACCATGGTGAGACACGTCGAAGAAGATTCCTACTCGGACAGGCTGGAGTACCACGGCTGCAACGTGATCGAGCGGGTGCGCACCCATCGTTTTCACTCCGAGGTCGTGCACGACTGGATGGTGTTCGATTCCGTGGAAGAGGCCGAGGATTATTTCAACGAGCACGGCTGGCCGCTTCCGCAGGCATGAACATGACCCGATGGGCGGAAATGGCGCTGGACGCCCTGATGATGGTGCTGCTGCTGGCGATGGCCGTCGGGGTGACCCTGGTTTACGGGCTGCCGTGAACCGGGGTTTTTGGGGGGCGGAACCGCCGCACCGTCTTTTTCAGGCGGCGGAGGTGATATTCCGGATCCTTCGAGGCGTACCGTACCGCCACATAGTCCTGCGTCACCCGGCGAACGGTCTCGGAAAGATCCGGCCGTGTGCTGGTCACGATTTTGGCAAAGGCCACAGGCCCCTGATGCGGACTCCGCTCGATACCGACATCCGAGAGGCGGCGGCAGAACTGACGGTAGAGCCGCTGCACGGGGTCTTCGTGAACCGATTTCCGCTTTCGGATGCGCAGGAAAAAGAACAGGCCGTACAGCGCGGCCAGTCCGGCGACGGCGAGCACGGCCCAGGCCACCGCCTTCCACCGGGAGGCGTCCAGTCCGAAGGTATTGTACAGCATTCTCTGGCGGAAATAGTCATAGCCCAGCACCCATTTCTGCCAGCGGTTGTTGATGAGATCCAAACCGAAGAGCAGTGGTTTCCAATACTTGCTCAGCGGTCCCAGATAGGGGTTGCTGAAAAGGGCCTCGCGCTCCTCCGGGGTCAATGCCGCCGCCGTTCCCTGTTCGATACGTGCGGGCATGACCACGGACGTGGGATCCACGCGGGTCCACCCCCTCTCTTCCAGCCAGACCTCCACCCACGCATGGGCGTCAGACTGACGCACGATCAAGTAGTCGCCGTATGGGTTCCGTTCTCCGCCGAGATACCCTCCCACCACACGGGAAGGAATCCCGGCGGCACGCATCAAGAAAGCGAAAGCCGAAGCATAATGCTCGCAATACCCTCTTCGGGTATCGAAGAGCAGGGCGTCGATGGGTTCCTCCTTGGTTTCGGGCACCTGGAGCGAATAGACGAAGCGATTGCCGGCCAGAAAGGCGAGGGCCGCGTCGATGATCTCCTGCGGTGAGGAAAAATCGCGGGCCCACTGCTCCGCCAGGGCCCGCGATTTCGGATTGCCCTGCGGTGGAAGCCTTCGGGTGCGCAATCGCTCCCATCCCTGCAAGGGCCCGGTTCGGTATTGCAGGTACGACTTCAGCCGGTACTGATATGTGGCGTTCACTTTTCGCCATCGAATCAGCGTGTGATCGGCCAGTGGAATGCTGCCGATGGGGTCGCTGAAGGGAATATCGAGGCCGAAGACCCAGCGCTGGCCGTGCGGTTCCAGAATGATGGAGTAGGACACGGTCTGGGCGCCCGTGGGATCCGTCCCTCTCCGGGGCGCACGGGAGGCCCGATACCATCGTTTCCCGTCGAAGTCCTGGAAAACGATCCCCCGCCAGTACAACCGGTCCGCCGGGGGGATGGACCCGTCGAATTCCACACGGAAGGCGATTTCCTGGTTCTGCACCAGGCGACTGACGCTGCCCGGCCGGATCTCGTCGCTGAGTCCGGTGGTGCCGGTGGACGCCTTGGGCGATCCCCACAGGCCGCTTGGAAGCCGCGGAAACACCAGAAACAGAATCGCCGCCAGCGGCAGGGCCTGCAGCAGGATGCGGCCCGACAGCCGCAGATGGGAAAGAAAAGGGCCGTCGGGGTTGTTGATCTGAATGAGCACGGCCGATGTAACCAGCACCGAGGCAAACATGTACAGCGCCATGAACAGATCGTTGTTGTACAGCAGGTTGGTGATGACGAGAAAGTAGGCCAGAAAGAGCGTGATCATCCGATCGCGGTGGGTCCGGATCTCCAGGGGTTTCAGCCCGAGCATGATGGTGAGAAGCCCCACACCTACATCCAGGTCGAAGGAAAACCCGTAAAGGAACAACCCGCCGAACAGACCTGCAACCGTCAGCGCAATCCGTGTGCCGGGCTGCGGGCCGGCCCGCCCCCTCCGCTCCACCCAGTCTGCCCAGATCCACAGCAGCAGGCACCAGGCCACAACCCAGATGGGGAGTCGTCCGGCATGGGGGGCGATGGCCACCACCAGCGCCAGAATGACCTGCCGAAGCAGGCGGCTGCCGGGTCTTCCGCCCCAAAGAAGTTTGGCGAAGGGATCGGTGAGCGATGCGTTCATTTCCGTCCCGAAAACTCCCCTGCGCTTTGTCGACCGGCGTTCTTTGGCTGCGCGGAAGCGGAATCCAGTCCATAGAGGGCGAGCGTTTCCAGGCAGCGCCGGCGATGCCGTTCTCCGCGACCGGGCTCAACGATGCCGGACGGAAGCCGCAGGCCGTATTTCATTCGACTTCGATGGCCCTGCTGCACCATGTCGCAAAGCCTGGACAACTTCGTTTCCACGTCGGGTTCGGGAAGGGCGTACCAGTCGAAAAGCGGTGAGATGCCCTCTTCGCCCGCAAATTGCTTGACCATCAGGCCCCGGCCCCGTGAAAAGGCTTTCCAGGAGACCCGATGCAGGCTGTCACCCGGCTGGTATCCGCGCATGCCGGTGAAATCCTCAGCGCCGGTGCCGGAAGGCTTTCCCCCGGCCCCGGGATCCCGTGCGTCACCGGCCGTAACCAGCGGCCCCGGAAGGGGTTTCGGATACACCAGACACGCGGCGTCGCTCCGGTAATGCGTCCAGGCGCGGAACAGACCGAAGGGATAAACGCTGGACAGGACCACCGTCTCCAGCGGCTTCCTACCCCGATGCCGTGTGGGGACCGGCAGCGAGGCGGAGGCGCTGTTGTCCGGGCAAACACGCAGATCCCGGGCCCTGCCGGATGAAACGGCCAGGTGCACCGCTTCGGCGCAGCGCGATGCGCGGAGCCGGCACTCGAACAGGGCCGGCTGGCCGGCAAAAACGGGAGCACAGCGGACGCCGTCGACGCGCACACCGGCAAGATTGTGGTGGGTGTGCACCGCGGAGACCAGCACTAGGCTCCCCAGCAGGAAGGTCAAAAGAAATCCCATGTTGTTTCCGTAGTTGGCGGAGCCCATCAGCATGGTCAGCAGGACGACGAGAAAAATGGCTCCGTAGCGCGTGGGGAAAACGTAAATGCGTCTGGCACGGTTTCGGCTGCCGAATCGGAAGCTAGCCGGAAGCGGAATTCCCGGCATTTTCAGAAGTTCGTCCATTCGCCGATGACCTCTGCTCGTTTGAAGACTCCCCGCCGTTGCGGTTCCCGGGATTTCCGCTTCGCTCCAACAAGCGGCGGGGAATGCGCTCGCTGGCGCCGGATCAGGGAACCGGAACGGAGCGGAAGATGGCGGCCAGCCGTTCCGCTGGTATCTCGGCGAAATGCTCCGCAGAGCGCAGCCGGTGACCGACAACCCATGGAAAAACGGTCTGCAAATCTTCGGGCAGCCCGAATTTACGGCCGTTGAGATACGCCCATGTACGGGTGGCCCGCAGCAGCGCCAGACCGGCCCTGGGCGAGAGCCCCACCGCAAAATGCTCCGAGCGCCGCGTGAAGTCCAATAAATCCTGAGCATAATCCAGAAGGGCGTCCGACAGGTGCACGCCGGCGGCCCGCCGCTGGATGTTGAGCACGTCCGGGGGTTCGAGGCAGGAGGCTGTGTCATCGAAGATCGTCTTGGCATCGCCTTGCTGCAACAGCAATTTTTCCGATGCACGGTCCGGATATCCCAGCGTGATCCGCATGAGAAAGCGGTCGAGCTGGGATTCGGGCAGCGGAAAGGTTCCGGACTGCTCCAGCGGATTCTGGGTGGCGATCACGAAAAAAGGGGGTTCCAGCGGACGCGTGCTGCCCTCTGTCGTCACCTGACGCTCCTCCATGGCTTCCAGCAGCGCGCTCTGGGTCTTTGGGGTGGCCCGGTTGATCTCGTCGGCCAGGAGGACCTGGGTGAAAATCGGCCCGGGGTGGAATACGAAGCGGCCCGTTTTTTGTTCGAACACCGACGTTCCGAGAATGTCGCCGGGAAGCATATCGCTGGTGAACTGGACGCGTCGAAACTGCAGGCCGAGACAGCGCGACAGCACCTTGGCGAGGGTTGTCTTGCCGATTCCCGGAAGATCTTCGATAAGAAGATGCCCCTCCGAGAAAAGGCATGTCAGCGCCAGACGGATCTGGCGCTCTTTACCCAGGACGATTCCACCGATCTGTTCGACGATGGCGTCGAATTTTTCTTTCACACCCGAATCGCCGAAGGGTCGTTTCAGCGCCGTTGCCATTGGGATGTTCCGTTTCCTGTGGTTTCGGCGTCCATCCGGTTCACGGCGGGCGCCGGTGTTGATAACGATTAGCGACGGGTTCGGCAGAAGCAGCCGGACGAAGGAGACCGAAGCGGCGTCCGGCCAGAGGGCCAAAGCCCGGATGAGTCCACTCCTGTGTCGCCTCCTGCCGCATGCGAACGGCATACACTGCAGCGGTCGTCCGCGCAGTTCTGGCAGGAAAAGCAGTCCCGGCATGGATGCTTCTTCGTTTGTGCCGAAGCGTCTTCCGGTACGTATACTTTTCCACAAAGACCGGAAATTCTCACAAACGGCATCTTGGATCGTCTCCCTTTTCCATCGCAGTCCGCAATTCCAAGAGGCACCGGAATCGAATCTCCGGCGCAAAGCGCCTTCCCTGACACATTTGCCAAAAGCATGTTCCGATTGGAATGGACTTTTTTGCCCTTCGCAGGAGATGGGTTCAAACGAAGGGCATTCCGGAGACGGAACGGAATTCTGGCAATCGCTAGAGATTTATAAGATAGCGACGGAATGGCAAGGAGGCAAGTAATGGGGCAAGCCGTGCGTTCAGACCGCCGATACCTGCATGCGGTAGCCTGCGGCGTCCGCTGTTTCCGTGCAGGAGGCTGTCCCTTGGCTTTTCGGCGGCAGGGGCGACAGAAGGGGCACTTCCCCGTCGCCGAGCAATTCCGTTAGCAGTCCGTTCATCTGCCGGCGAAACGTGGTGTAGGAGAAATGACGACGGGCAACGCTGTAGTTGGTTTCCACCATCTGCTCCCGGCGATCCCGAGACGACAACAGTTCCCGTACGAGGGCAACGGTGTGCCTGTTCAAGAAGCCGTCCATGACGGCCAGATCGAATCCCAGCGGTTCGATGTCCCGGACGAAGGTGGTGTAGCGGTTGATGAGCATCGGTTTCCGGAAGTAGATCGCCTCCAGAAACGCGTTGCCAAAGCCTTCGCAAAGGCTGGGGTAGGTGATGAAATCGGCATGGGGATACACGTCCCAGAGGGAATAGCGGGAGCAGCGGGACAGGGAGGTCCAGGGGCCCGCCACCGGCGCCGGGACCAGCCGAAGATCCACCCCGTGCTCGGCGGCGAAGTCCATCAGCCATTCGGCATATTCCATTCCCTCGTCGCCGGCCGGGTGGGAGACCACCAGTTTGTTGGCCGGATCCCCGAGGGCATGGAGCAGCTCCACGGCGTGCTCGATCCCCTTGCGTTGAACGATTCGAGTGGGCTGCAGGATCATGCGCTCGTGCGGTTTCAGCCCGATGGACTCACGGAAGCAACGGGTTCTCCGATTGTCGGGTTCCGGCGGGTTTTCGAAGTCCAGCACGTTGGGCACCACCACCGCGGAGATGCCCGCACGATGGGCCAGGAGTTCCCGTGCTTCGGAGTTGATGACCACATGCCGGAGGTTGGGAAGGTTGGGCGGAAAAGCCATGCGCAAGTAGTCGTTGACGGCGTTCACCGAATAGCGAAGGCGTTCCCAGTGAAAATCGTGGTTGTGGGAAATGGTGGGGATCTGGGTTTCGGCCACCGTCTCGGTCAGCGCAAGCCCGAGTGGCACGTGCATCGGGATGGTGAGCACGTTTTCGGCGATGAGAAGCTGGATGTCGAAGCGGCGAACGAAATGATGAAGCTCCCGTTTGAGCAGCGAGCGCAAGCGATGGATTTCCCGGGTGACGGCGGGGTGCCGAAGGGAACTTCCGAAAATGCGCTCATTGATCCACTGGTTGTCTTCATGCTGGAAGTGGGCTTGGGCGACGAGGTGGGATCGTTCCGGATCCCGGTCCAGCTCGCCGGCAAACCAGTAGCAGCTGTAACCGTTTTCCTCCAACACGGAAGCCCATTTACAGGACTCCAGGGAAACCCCGTCGGTGCCGGCGAATCTCGTGGAGACAAATCCGATCCTTTTTTCCGTGGGCATGGCCGGTCACCTTGATGGACCGCGCGACTCCTGCGGATCGGAAGGAGGACGCACGGCCGGCAATCGGAGTGGAAAGAGGCTGGATCGCCCGGAATCGGTTCCCCCATAATACAAGATATTGGTGTCTGTCAACCAAAACCATTCTATATCCTGTGGTATGGCGGCTTATTGGGTGCCAGAGGACTTGGGGCCGGATCCTTCAGAAAGCCTGATTCGGCGCCAAGCGGCTACGGCGCCGTACCGCCAGGCTGAGGTGTCGGCCGTTTTCCGAGAACATGAGCTTCTTTTCCTCCATCAGGGACAGGTAGGACCGGATGCTGCCGCTGTGCAACCGGGAAAACCGTTTTTCGATCTCCGCCAGCGAGCGGTGCTCCCGGCAGAACAGATAGATGTCCCGGCTGGCACCCACCAGACGGTGCTGATCGGCAGGCGCATCCGGATGCCTCCGGTGCAGGAGGAGAAAGGTGCCGCCGTCGCGAAACCCCAGAACGGGTTCTCCCGGCACTTGGCGCATCATCCTTTCGTAACGGTCGGTCCAGCGGTGCACGGCCCGGTAGACCGGCCGCCACAACTTCCGCTGCCGCACGCGGTCTCCCCGATACGACAACAGCGGAAACCGTAACCGGCGCACAAGCTCGGCCGGTAGCAGGTGCCGGTAGTGGGGATGATTGAACACGGAGCGGACGCCGTAGGCCTCGGGGTGTCGGGATACCGCACTCCCCCTGCCCAGCCAGAACGGTACGATGTGCAGCGGGCGATACACCCGGGCGAAAGGCAGCACGCGAAGGGTTTCGGCCACGTCGTCTGCATCGCTTCCAGGAAAGTGGACGATGAGGTTGGCACGGTTGGCGATGCCGAGCTCTTCGCAGATTTTCATGATCTGCAGGCTCTGAATCGCCGTGGTACCCTTGTTGAGCTTGTGCAGCAAGGAAGTGCTCAGCGCCTCGATCCCGGTCTGCACCTCTTCCACGCCTGCCCGGCGCAGGGCCGCGAGTTCCTGCCGGCTCACCGACGGCCGGATTTCGGCAAACAGGGAGTAGTCGCTTCCGTCCTCACCCAGCGGAGAGAAGGTTTCTACAATGCCGTCGGGCGGAAGTGCATTGTCCATGAAAGCCGCCGAGAGAACCCGATGCCGTGCACTGAGGTGGCGGAGCTCGGATCGGACGCGTTTTGCGCTTTTTGCCCGGTAGCCCTCCCACTGCAGGTTCAGGTTGCAGAAAGCGCATCCCCTTCCGGTCCCTGCGGCGTCCTTTTTTCGCCACCAGCAGCCGCGGGAGGCTTCAAGGCACAGTGTCGGGAAAAACCGGTCGGCGGGCGGCAAACCGGCCAGGGTATGGAAATAATCGTCGAAATCCGGTGGGGGAAGTTCGTCCAGTCGGCGAATCTGTTCGAAGCCTCCCCTGCCGGCAACCCCCTCGGGGGTGCGAGCGAACAGCCCCGGAACCTCTTCGGGATCCGTCGCTCTCCCGGGCCGTCGGAGCCAGTCCACCAGCCGTGCCAAGGGTCTTTCCCCCTCTCCGACAACGGCGAAGTCCACCTCGGGCAAAGCGGTGAGCCAGTCCCGGACGAACGCCTCGTTGAGAAAAGATCCCCCGATCACGATTTTCAAGTGCGGATGGCGACGGCGCACGTAACGGACGGCATACAGCGTCGCCGTCAGCTGGCAGAGGCAGACGGAAAACCCCGCCAGGTCGTATCCGGACCAGTCGATCGCCTCCAACGCAGCATCGGTGGCCGAGCGCACCCGCCGGCACAGCGCGGGGAAATCCACGCTTTGCAGCTTCCGCCTGCCGGCAGACTCCTTCCGAAACACCGCCTGCGCTCGATCGGCCTTGTCCGGAAACAGCAGCGCCGCGTATACGCTCTCGGCCGGCCAGGTGCGTCGGGACACCTGCCGGTAGTCGTCATACCCGACCGACTGCGCCACCGTCAGGTAGAGATGGGCGGCATCCACCGTCAGCCCGGGATGCCGGTGCCGCAGATAGGCCTTCAGGGTGCCGAGTTGAATGGAGGGCCGGGTCACCATCGGCCACGGCATGGAAACCAGGATCACCCCCCGAAGCGGTTGGGACCGTTCAGTGGCTTTCGGATGGGTCATGGGCGTATCCGTCGAAAAGAGAGCCTTTGGCGAAACGCCGGCTCACCGCGTCCGCCACGGCCATGCATTCCAGACCAAATGGCAGATAGCCGGCGAATCCCAGCAGCGGCATCTCGAAGATGGTAAACCGTTCGACATAGGGAACGCTGTACTGCCATCGGGCGAGGCTGTGGTAGTTCCACATCTCCCAGAACAGGCCGCAGACAAGGGCCGCAACGGCGGAACTCACCACCACGCGCCAATCTCCCCGCGCCAGATCGGAAAAGACGTGTCGCTGACGAAACAGCGCCTGGACAGATACCACGATCAGCAACGGTGAAACCCACAGCAGCGGAAACAGCAGATCCGGCCAGATGCCGATTCCCCAAAGACCTGCACCGGCTGCCGCCAGCACGGCCCAGCACAGCAGGCGGGGGCGGGCGATAGCGATGGGCACAAAGTGCCCGAAGGCCCGGTCCAGCCGCGGCCGGTGCCGGATCCAGTCCCATGTGCTCGCCACCGCCGGCAGCACCGTCGAAAAGGAAAGGGTCGCCAGGGCGAAGTACATCCAAGGCCCGTATCGGGAGCCGGAATAGTACCAGTTCTGAACGAAACGGTTGAGGAACTCGAAAAACCACCAAAAGGCCGCGCTGACCGGAAACAGCGCCGCCAGTAGCCCCGTTCGGTGGGTGAGCAAACATTTTCCGCTGCTCCGGTGGGCGAGGGCATTCACCACAACGATGTAGGAAAGCCACAGACCCGTGAAGGTGTGGGGCTGGAGGGCGGAAAACCACGGAAACCGGCTCCAGGCCAAAACCCAGGCCACGGCGGCGCTTCCCACCCCGGCCCATCCCCACCAGGGGAACAGCCGGGGCTCGGCGCGGCTTGGCCCCGGACGTCGGCTCCGAAACCACCGCACCAGAAACGGCGTCACCACCGCTCCGATGAAGGCGGCGTAGGCTGCGAACACCGACCAGCGAAAGGGGGTGTGACGGACAAATTCCGTCTGGGGTGGAAACTGCAAATAGGGCCCCGGCGGAATTCCCGCACTGTACAGCCCCGCCAGGGGAAGCCCCAGCAGCATGAGGGTCAATGTGACGATCAGCACCGCCGTTTGCGGCAAAGCACACTCCTTGGCTGGCCGTCGGTGCCGCCGTAGGAAAGCCCCGCTATGCAGCGGCTCCGGCCAACCGTACCGCCGTCCCGCCTTTCGGGGCACTCCGGCGCGCAACTAGGACCCGTTGCCCCTTTTCTCTTCGATGGCGGCGTGAGCCGCCGCCAGCCGGGCGATGGGCACCCGGAACGGTGAGCAGGAAACGTAGCTGAGACCCAACTGGTGGCACAACTGAATGGACTGGGGCTCCCCTCCGTGTTCACCGCAGATACCGCACTCCAGATCGGACTTTACGGATCGGCCCTTCTCCACCGCCATGGCCATCAGAGCTCCCACGCCCTCGGCGTCGAGTGTGGCGAAGGGGTTGTCGTTCAGAATCTCTTCTTCCAGATAGATGAGAAGAAATCCCGCCTCCGCATCGTCCCGGGAAATGCCGAAGGTGGTCTGGGTCAGGTCGTTCGTGCCGAAGGAGAAGAAGTCGGCGTGGGCCGCAATCTGATCGGCGGTGATGGCGGCCCGGGGGATTTCGATCATGGTCCCGATCTTGTACGGAACCTCGATGTCCTTCTCCTGCATGACTTTTCGGGCTTCGGCTTCCAGCACTTCCCGTTGTTTCTTCATCTCGTTGACATGGCTGGTAAGCGGTATCATCACCTCTGGATGGACGTCCACCCCGTCTTTGGCAACAAGGCAGGCCGCCTCGAAAATGGCGCGCACCTGCATCAGGGTCAGTTCCGGCACCTGAATGCCCAGCCGAACGCCCCGAAGACCCAGCATGGGATTCTGCTCGTGCAAACTTTCGGCGCGGCTGAGTATCTGCTCCTTGGCCTTGACCTGTTCGATGAGCGCGTCCACCTCCTCGAGGTCGGCGGCATGCTGGAGCCGGATCTTCAGATCGGCCAGCTCCCGCAGCAGGTCCACATGATTGGGAAGAAACTCGTGCAGCGGCGGGTCAATGAGCCGGATGATCACCGGAAGCCCGTCCATGGCCTGGAACAGACCGATGAAATCCTCTCGCTGAAAGGGCAGCAGGGCGTCCAGGGCCTGCCGGCGCTCGACGGGTAGATTCGTCATGATCATCTTCTGCACGATGGGCAGTCGTTCGCTCTCGAAGAACATGTGCTCGGTTCGGCACAACCCGATGCCTTGGGCGCCGTACTCCCTGGCCCGCTCCGCGTCACGGGGGTAATCGGCGTTGGCCCAGACCCCCAGGACCCGGAAGGTGTCGGCCCACTCCAGCAGCTTCATCAGCCACGGGTCCCGGATGTCGGGCACCATCGTGTCGATCTTTCCGACGTATACCTCTCCGGTCGTACCGTCCAGCGAGATCCACTCCCCTTCGCGGATGACCCTGTCGTCCACCGTCATCTGACGCCTTCCGATATCGATATGCAGAGCCGAAACCCCCACCACCGCAGGTTTTCCAAACTGGCGCGCCACCAGGGCCGCGTGGCTGGTCCTTCCCCCACGGCTGGTGAGAATCCCCTCGGCGGCCAGCATCCCGTGCACGTCGTCGGGCTTGGTCTCCGGGCGGACCATGATCACTTCCTTGTCCTCCTTTTTCGCCCAGCTTTCGGCCAGATCGGCGTCGAAGGCCACCACGCCCACCGCCGCCCCCGGGGACACGTTGAGGCCTCTGGCCAGCAGGTCTCCCCGCTGCCGAACTGCTTTGACGGCTTCTCCGTCGAACTGCGGGTGCAGGAAAAAATCCACCTGTTCCGGCGTGACCCGCATCACGGCTTCCTCTTTGGAGATCAGGCCTTCGTCGCCCATTTCCACGGCAATGCGAACGGCGGCCTGGGCCGTTCGCTTGCCGCTGCGGGTCTGGAGCATCCACAACTTGCCCTTCTCCACCGTGAACTCCATGTCCTGCATCTCGCGGTAATGGGTTTCCAGGATCCTGGCGATGCGCGTGAACTCCTCCCAGACCTCGGGCATGTCCTCTTTCATTTCCCAGACATCGCGTGTGGTCCGGATTCCCGCCACCACGTCTTCTCCCTGGGCATTGGTCAGAAAATCGCCTTCGATCCGGTTTTCGCCGGTCGAAGCGTTTCGCGTCATGGCCACGCCGGTGGCGCTGTCTTCGCCCATGTTGCCGAAGACCATGGTGACGATGTTGACGGCCGTGCCAAGGTCGTGGGCGATGCCGGCGGCATTGCGGTAGTCCACCGCCCGCTTTCCGTTCCAGCTTTTGAACACCGCCTCGGTGGCCATGAACAGCTGCTCGAGGGCGTCCTGGGGAAACGCGCGATGGGTATGCCTGCGGAAGAGTTGCTTGAAGGTTTCGGTGACCGACTGCCAATCTTCGGCCGAAAGTTGGGTATCGCTTTCCACACCGGCCTTTTTCCGGGCGGCGGCGAGCACCTCCTCGAAGGGTTCGTCCGGGATGCCCATGACCACGCTGCCGAACATCTGGATCAGTCGACGGTAGGCGTCGTATACGAAGCGGGGATCGCCGGTGAGCCGGGTCATGGCTTCCGCGGTTTTGTCGTTGAGTCCGATGTTGAGGACGGTGTCCATCATACCCGGCATGGAAAACTTCGCTCCCGACCGACAGGATACGAGAAGCGGATTCTCCGTTCCTCCGAAAACCTTGCCGGTTTTCTCCTCCAGGTTCTGGAGCGCCTCGAATACCTGCTCCCGCAGCCCGTCGGGGAAATGATTCCGCCCGGCCAGGTAAGCATTGCACGCTTCGGTGGTGACAATGAACCCCGGCGGAACCGGAAGACCAATACGCACCATTTCCGCAAGGTTGGCCCCCTTGCCTCCGAAAAGCCCCACGACGTCTTCCCATCGCCCGCCCACGGCTTCCTGCGCTTTATCGACGTCCGCAAATCGATACACCCACTGTTTCATCATGATCTCCCCCTTCTTTTCGGATCAACATCTGGCATGACTCCAAAAAGATAGTATAAGGGTATCGGCGGCCTGTTGACAAATTTTTTCCACCTTGACGGAACCGCGGCAGGCCGGTATCGTCCGCTTTTGCCCGAGGCGGCACGGAAAAACAGGAGCATTCTTGATGAAAACCCGCACCCTCAAGGCCGACGCTTTGTTGATGGTCACGGCCATGATTTGGGGCTTTGCGTTCGTGGCCCAGCGGATCGGCATGGAGCATGTGGGGCCGTTTACTTTCAACGGCGTGCGGTTTGCCTTGGGCTGCCTGTCTCTGCTGCCGCTGCTACTGCGCGGAAACTCCCGCAACACGCCCCCCGGGCATCGGCTGCCGGCCGATGCCGCGGTGCTGCTGAAGGCCGGTGCGGCCGCAGGCATGGCACTCTTCATGGGAGCGTCCCTGCAGCAGGTGGGGTTGGTGTACACCACGGCGGGCAAGGCGGGCTTCATCACCGGTCTGTATGTGGTCATCGTCCCGCTGCTCGGACTGTTTTGGCGCCAGCAGCCGGACGCCGGCACCTGGCTCGGAGCCGCGCTGGCCGCCGTCGGGCTCTATCTGCTCAGCGTCACCGGATCCTTCACGATTCAAATCGGAGACCTGCTGGAGCTGTTGGGGGCCTTTTTCTGGGCCGGCCACGTGCTGATCATCGGCCACTATTCACCCCGTATCGATGCCGTGCGTCTGGCGTTCGTTCAGTACGCGGCCTGCTCGCTGCTGAGTCTGCTCACAGCCGCCGCCGTTGAAACCATCACGATGCAAGGCCTCATCGGAGCGGCCGCTCCGATTTTCTACGGGGGCGTTCTTTCGGTGGGCGTGGCCTACACCCTTCAGGTCGTGGCGCAAAAGCACGCCCATCCGGCCCACGCCGCGATTTTGCTGAGCATGGAAGCGGTATTCGCCGCCTTGGGGGGTTGGATGCTTCTGGAGGAGACGCTGTCCTTGCGGGGCATGGTGGGGTGCGGGCTCATGCTGGCGGGAATGCTGTTGTCCCAGTTGGACGCCTATCTGTTCAGACCCCGTCGTCTGCCGGCCTGACCGCGGCTTTCCGCAAGGGGCAGCGGTGCCTATGCCGGTTTTGCGTCGCAGGGGCTTTCACTTTGCTCAGAATGCCTTATATTGAGAAATTACGGACGGCCTGCACGGAGGGAAAAACGCCCGGTTTGCAGCGTGGATGGAAATGACGTACGTTCGAGCAACCCCTTTGCGGCTGCTGAGGGGTGGTGGGAGGTGGAGCGGATGAAAGTCGTGTTCGTTTACATGACGGCGGGCAGCGCCGAAGAGGCGCGGGCCATCGGCAGCGCTCTAGTGGCCTCCGGTCTGGCGGCGTGCGTCAACATCGTCGAGTCCATGAAATCCATCTACCGATGGGAGGGAAAAATCCAGGAGGACAACGAGGTGGTGATGATCGCCAAGACCACCGACGGACGGTTGCCGGAGCTGACGGAAAAGGTCCGCTCCCTGCACAGCTACGATTGCCCCTGTGTGGTGGCGCTGCCGGCCGAGGGGGGGAACCCTGAATTCCTGGCCTGGATTGTCGAACAGGTGGAGCGGACGCCCGCATCCGAGAAATAGGCCCGGACGAATTCCCGCAAACCCGGCAACCCGATGAACCCGCGCGCGGGACAAGACAGGAGGATAAGAAGATGATGTACAACAAGACCGTGATGGACCACTTTCGAAACCCAAGGAACGTCGGGGTCATCGAGGATGCGAACGGCGTCGGAGAAGTGGGCAATCCGCTGTGCGGTGACATGATGACCATCTATCTCAAGATTGATAACGACCGCATCGAGGACATCAAGTTCCAGACCTTCGGTTGTGGTTCGGCCATCGCCGTGTCCAGCATGCTCACCGAGATCGCCAAGGGCAAATCCATCGAAGAAGCCAAGAATATCACCAACAAGGACGTGGCCGAAGCGCTTGAGGGACTGCCGAAAAACAAGCTGCACTGCTCGAATCTTGGAGCGGATGCCCTTCAGATGGCCATCAAGAACTATGAAAACCGCAAAGCCGGCGTCGAGACCCCGGAGCCTGTCCGGAAGGACAAGCACGAACACAACCACGGAGACGCGTGCTACTGCCCGTATTGCGACGTGGAGGTGAGCGAAGGGGCGTCCTTTTGCGAGGCCTGCCAGAGGGACCTGGACGAGGAACACTGATTCCGGTTGGAAAGGGAAAATGGAATGCGCATCGTTAATTTGGACCACATTTCTTCCAATCCCCTGCTTCCGGAAGTGAAGCAGGCGATGATCGAAGCCATCGAAAAAGACTACGCCAATCCCTCCAGCCAGCACCAGCGGGGAGAAGAGGCCGCCCAGGCCTTGGCCGATGCGAGAGCGTCGGTGGCGGCCCTGATCGGAGCCGAATCGCCCAAGGAAATTATATTCACATCCGGCGGCACCGAATCGGACAACCACGCCATCAAGGGCATCGCCCTGGCCAACGCCAAAAAGGGAAAGCACATCGTCACCTCCAATATCGAGCACAATGCCGTCATTCGAAGCTTGCGGCGCCTGAAGGGGCAGGGGTATACGCTGACTTCCCTGGGCGTGGACGAAACCGGTCGGGTCAACCCTTCGGATGTGGCCGATGCGATCACCGACGAGACGATCCTCGTTTCCGTCATGCACAGCAACAACGAGACCGGAACCATCCAGCCCGTCGAGGAGATCGGCGCAATCTGCAGAGAGCGGAAGGTGATCTTTCACACCGATGCGGTGGATTCGGTGGGGGTGGTTCCTTTCGACGTCAAGGAGATGAAAGCGGACGTGGTGAGTTTCGCCTCCAACCCCTTTTACGGTCCCGTCGGCGTTGGCGGCCTGTACGTCCGACGAGGAACGATGATCTGGCCGCTGCTGGACGGTGGTGTCCAGGAGCACAACAAACGAGGGGGAACGGAAAATCTCATCGGCATCATCGGAATGGGCGTGGCCGCGGAAAAGGCCCGCACCGACATGGAGCAACGCCTGACCCATTTAAAGGGGCTCCGCGACCGGCTGCTTACAGGACTTCCCGAACACATCGACGAGTACATCATCAACACCCACCCGGAACACAGTCTTCCCAATCTGATTTCCATTTCGGTCCAGTACATCGAGGGCGAGAGCGTGATGCTCATGCTCGACGACGAAAACATCGCCGTCTCCACACGGTCCGCATGTGCCACAGGATCGCTGCGGGCTTCCCACGTGCTGCTTTCCCTGGGTTTGAGTCATTCGGATGCACAGGGAACGCTGGTGATCTCCTACGGCATCGACAACACAGAGGAGGACGTGGACCGGTTTGTGGCCTCGCTGGGCAAGGTGGTGAAGACGCTGCGGGATATATCGCCGCTGTATAAAAAAACACACTCGTGAACATCGCCTGCTTCGTCAGCGCCCACGGATTCGGCCATGCCACGCGCACGGCGGCTGTGATGGCGGCCCTGCACCACCGGCGTCCGGCGGTGCGCTTCGAGATCTACTCGGAAGCCCCTGCCTGGCTTTTTGAAGAGTCGGTGGGTGCAGGCCTCACCGTGCACCACGCGGTGAGAACCGACGTCGGACTCGTCCAGAAATCCCCCTTGGAGGAGGACCTGCCGGGCACCGTTGCGGCGCTGGAGGATTTTCTCCCCTTTTCCACCGCCCGGGTAGAGGCGCTGACACGGCAGGTTCTCGCCGCCGACTGCCGTCTCGTTCTCTGCGACATCTCTCCGTTGGGGATCGCCGTGGCCGAGGCCGCCGGCCTGCCCTCGGTTCTGGTGGAGAACTTCACCTGGGACTGGATCTACGAGGGTTACTTTCAGAGAGAGGCCGGGTTGCGGGAACCGGCCCGGTACCTGCAGAGGCTGTTTTCATCGGCCGATCTCCACATTCAAACCGAACCCGTGTGCCGCCCCGAACCCGCCGCCATTAGGGTGGCCGAGCCCGTGTCCCGCCGCCCCAGGCAAAGCGCTGCCATCGTGAAGGCCCAGTTGGGTATCGCGGAGGCCGACAAGATGGTCCTGCTGACCGTGGGTGGGGTAGCCTACCGATGGGAGGGGCTGCACCGCCTGCAAGGGCTGTCGGGTGTTGTTTTCGTGGTGCCGGGCGCCGCCCCGGCCTTCGAGCGCAGAGACAACCTCGTCGCCATCCCCCAACGCTCCGGCTTTTATCACCCCGACCTCGTGGCCGCCGCCGACGCGGTGGTGGGAAAGCTCGGCTATTCCACGCTGGCCGAAACCTACCAAGCCGGCGTACCCTTTGCCTTCCTCGCACGGCAGGGGTTCCGGGAGACCGCCCCCCTGGCCTCCTTTGCCGAGAAAAAAATGGGCGCCATCCGTCTCCCCGACGACGCACTGGAAGACGGAGGCTGGCTGGAGGCTCTGCCGGGGCTTCTGGAAAGGTCCCCGGACGCAAAGGGGCCCGGAAACGGCGACGATGCCGTAGCGGAGATATTGGCATCCAAACTGCCCCTGGAAACGCCCCCCAGCGGATTGAACAAGACCGGATTGCAATCGTCCCCTCATTGACCGGCCATACCATCGGCCCTATCTTGAACCGTATGAACAGCCCAGAAGCCATCTCAAAATTCGGATTTTCGTTCAAGGTCAAGGAGGATCCGAGTTTTCAACCGGAAGAATACTGCTGTATTTCGAGGATTGAAAACGAGAACCCGACGCCGAGACGGGGCGAAAAGACCATTTTGAGATGGCTTCTATGCAAACGACTTGTTTCCCCTGCGCTCGCAATGACCGCCGCCTTGTGGATTGGGCTGTGCGGTTGCGTCGGGGAGCCGACCGCCCGGCAGGCGCACGAAGCCGGGCCCAGCGAGGTAGCCATGACCGTTCCTGCCATCGACGAGGCCGCACCGGCCGTTTTCGAAACTGCCAGCTTCGGGCTTGGGTGATTCTGGGGTGAGGAATCCCGGTTCGGGATTATCGAAGGGGTGATTCGAACGCGTGTGGGGTATGCCGGCGGCCGGGCCCAAAACCCTACCTACCGGCGGATCGGCGACCACACCGAAACGGTGCAGGTCGACTTCGACCCCGCCCGGATATCCTACGCCGCTCTATTGGAGGTGTTCTGGAGCGCCCACACCCCCACCGACCGGGCCCGCTCCGGCCAGTACATGCGGGCCGTGTTCTACTACGACGAAGAGCAGCAAAAAATCGCTCTCCGGTCCAAGGCCGCATTGGAAGAAAAACTCGGTCGGACCGTTCACACGCCCATTTTGCCGATTCGATCCTTCACTGCGGCGGAGGAATACCACCAGAAATACCTGCTCAAGCACCAGACGGACATTCTGCGGGAAATGCAGCGCATCTATCCCCGGCATGAGGAGTTCGTAGACTCGACGGCCGTGGCCCGCCTGAACGGCTATGCCGGAGGGTTCGGAACCGAGGAGCAGCTGGCCCGGGAAATCGGGAGCCTGGGGTTGAGCGCCGCGGCGCAGAAGGCGCTGGAGGAACGGGTGCGCCGTAGGTCCGGCCGGGGATTGTTCAACTAGGGGCTGTTTCTACATTGTCTTTTGGCCCAATCTCGGCGTCGGGTCCTCGTTTCTATTCCTCGAAACACGGGCCATCCTTCCGTCAGGGAAAGTACACCAGCTCCCGCTCCAATTTGTAGGTCCAGGGCGCTCCGGAATTCTTCCAGCCGTTGACGACCCGCTTGCCGTTGTCGTCGCTGGCGGGATCTCTCAGCGAATCACCCTCGAACCCGTCGATGATGTTGTACACCTTCTGAAATCCCGCCTGGGCCAGCCGGTTGACGGCCGCGGCGCTTCTACCCCCGGAGCGGCACATGACCAGAATGGTGTCGGACTCCTTGTATCGTGCTTTCACATCCGCGATGAAATTATCGTTGAGCGGCATGTCCGGCCTCAATGTCACCGGATCCACTGTATTCTTCAGGAATGTGAACGGAATATTGACGGCCATGGGGGCATGGCCGACGAAAATGTATTCCGCCGGGGTCCGCACGTCGAGAATGTGGACCGTGTCCGGGCTTTCGGACCATTTCTCCCACGCCTGACGTGCGCTCAGGTACAGATGCAAAAGGGTCTGCTTGCTTTCGGGAACGGGCATGTCCGCCCAAGCGGTGGATCGACACCCGATCGCCAGAAAGGCGACCAGAACCCACAGGAAAAATCGAGCCCTGTTGTTGAGGAGGCTTTTTTGTATTGGCAGCATACCGACTCCTTGTGGACTTGTCGTTTTGTATGGCAATCATGAAATGATAGTCGTTCATTTGGGCAATGATTTTGGGTGCCCAGTGTTCAGAGAACTTGGAGAGCTTTTCCTGAAGATTGATGGGCTCGAGGGCCATATTTTCCTCCATCCCTTTATCGGAAAACGGTGAATCCGAGGGAAGCGTGCTGGATGCGCCCTTAAAGCGATGGTCATGGCTGCGTTTGGATCCATCCCTTTTCTTGCAGATAATCCGCGACGACCAATGCTTTGCTCCAGGCAAGTGTGCCTCCCATGCTTACGGCAACGGCACATACCTCGAAAATTTCGGCTGGCGTCGCACCCAATTCCAATGCCTTGGATGTCTGCGAGATCATGCAGTCCTTGCACCCTGCCTGCACGGCCACAGCCAGTGACATCAACCTTTTCGTTTTGCGATCCAAGGCGCCTTCGCAGTAAACCGCGCTTTTGACCGGGCCGTAGTACGCCTCGGAAAGATCGGGCATCTGCTCCTTGGATAGATCAAACAGTTCCCACATTTTTTCTTCGTATTGCAGGATCGACTCGCGCATCGATTTCGACTCCTTTTCACCTTTTTGAAATCGCTTCACGTATCTTCCGGAGCCTTTGCACCGGATTCGTACAAGAAATCAAAAAAGTCACAAGCCGAGCCGCCGGTAAAGATCAGATAGTAGCAGAAATTTTCAATGGAACCGAATTGGCCCGGATGCGGAATGTACAGAAACGCCAACGACATGAATGATAGCAAAGCAAGCAGGTTCAGCAGTTCGATGTTCCGGTCCATGAACATGGAAACCTTGACGGCCAGAGAGAGAAGGAACCAGAGAATCACCAATGCCGAAAAGGATGGTGCGATGGCCCAGGACGAGTCAT
>JAJDOA010000068.1 GCA_022340405.1 Desulfobacteraceae bacterium
ATCTTTAATGATATCGGATATATAAAATAATGTTGCATTTGACAATAGCACTGTTGCATTTGGCTACAACCGTCACCGTCCCTTCCGGCGAAGCCGGATGCGCGTATCGGTGAAATCGGCGCCGGTTCACCGAAGCCGGGCGTATCATGCATATAAAAAATTGAAATTATTGGTATTTATATGAATGTTTTCATGAAGATTCGTCAGAGTCTGATGTCCAAGCTGATCCTGATCGTCGGGACGGTTTTGCTGGTTTCCATGGCCACATGGTCCTACTTCAACGTCCACTACCAGATGCGTCGGGTCATGCAGAACATCGTTCACGGCACCGACCGGCTGACCAATACCATCCGGCTGGGCACCCATTACTCCATGATGCTCAACAGCCGCGACGACATAAGCCAAATCATCCAGAACATCGGGCGGCAGCCGGAAATCGAAAATATCCGCATCTACAACAAACAAGGCCAGATCAAGTTTTCCATCAACGCCGAGGAAATCGACAGCACCACCAACATCAAAAACGAGGCCTGCTACATCTGTCACCGCACCGAACCGCCCCAGACCGAGCTGAACCTGGATCAGCGAACGCGGATTTTCGACTCGGGCAGGGGCTACCGTTTGTTGGGGATCATCACGCCCATCTTCAACGAGCCGGGATGCGCCACGGAATGCCATTTCCACCCTGCCGACAAGAAGGTGCTTGGCGCACTGGACGTGGTCGTCTCCCTGGCCGATGTCGATCGGGAAATCGGGAATGCGAAAAAGAGCAGCTACGGTCTGCTGATCTTTGTGTTTGTGGTGACCTCGATGTTGATCTGTGTGTTCGTTCTTCGCTTCGTGAATCGACCCATCAAGAGGCTCATCGAGGGGACACGCAGCATTTCCAAGGGGGACTACAACGTTCAGGTCAACGTGGAGCAAGACGACGAAATGGGGCAGCTGGCAGGCGCCATCAACCGGATGTGTTCCGAGATCAGCAAACACGAGGAGCAGTTGAACAAGCAGCGGGATGAGTACCAGGAGCTGTTTGAAGGGGTTCCCTGCCTGATCACGGTGCAGGATCAAAACTACCGGTTGCTGCGCTTCAACCGTGAATTCTTTGAAAAGTTCGAACCGGAGCCCGGCAACTACTGTTTCCACGCTTACAAAGGCCGAAAGGAAAAGTGCTTGAACTGTCCGGTGGAAAAGACCTTTGCTGACGGCCTTTCCCACGTCGCCGAGGAAACCGGGGTCAACAAGGACGGGACCCCGGCGCACTGGCTGGTGCGCACCTCCCCCATCCGGGATGCGGATGGCAAAATCGTTGCCGCCATGGAGATATCCCTGGATATCACCGAACGGAAACTGCTGGAAGTCCAGCTGGAGAAGTCGGAAGAAAAATACCACGCCTTCTTCAACAACATTCCCAATCCGGTGTTCGTCCTGGACATGGACACCTTTCGGATTCTGGACTGCAACGACAGCGTGCAAGCCGTCTACGGACATCATCGGGAGGAGGTGATCGGCGAGTCCTTTTTCTCGCTTTTTGTTGCCTCCGAAGAAGCGGCACTGGCCAAACAGCTGCGCAGCGCATCGGAGATCAACCAGGCCAGGCACCGTCACCGTAGCGGGCGCAACCTGTTCGTCAACATTCGCATTTCGCCGTCGGAGTACTCGGACCGCAAGGTCCTCCTGGTGACCACCAGCGACATCACCAAGCGTCTGGAGGCCGAGCAGCAGCTCATCCAGGCCAGCAAGATGGCCACACTGGGCGAGATGGCCACCGGAGTGGCCCACGAGCTCAACCAACCACTTTCGGTCATCAAGACGGCCAGCAGCTTTTTGCTCAAAAAAGTAAACGGCGATCTTTCCGTTGATCCCAAGGTGCTTCACACCATGCTGGACAAAGTGGACCGAAACATCGATCGTGCCGCCAACATTATCAATCACATGCGACAGTTCGCTCGCAAATCCGACCTGGAGTTGGAGAAGGTGCAGATCAACGACGTCCTTTTGAGCGCCTTCGAAATCTTCAGCCAGCAGCTGAAGGTGCGGGGAATCGACGTGGTATGGGAACTGGACCGCACGCTGCCTCCCGTAGAAGCCGACATGGGGCGCCTGGAGCAGGTATTCATCAACCTGCTGCTCAATGCGAGAGACGCCATCGAGGAGCACTGGGATCAAACGGTCTCAGGAGAAGACGGCAAGGTCATCACGATCCGCAGCTACCGGAAAGACGGATGGGTCTGTTGCGAAGTTCGGGATACGGGCGGCGGCATTCCCGAAGCTGTCGCGGAGAAGATCTTCGAGCCCTTTTTTACGACCAAGGAGGTTGGAAAGGGAACTGGGTTGGGTCTTTCCATCAGCTACGGCATCGTGAAGGAATGCAGGGGCACCATCGAAGCCGTTTCTTCGGAGGGAGGCGGTGCCGCCTTCATTGTGAGCTTTCCGGTACAGGAGGAAAACCATGCCGCCTGACGAGTGCAAGGGGGACATCCTGCTGGTGGACGACGAGGCGGATATCCGGGATGTGCTGGAAATCTCTCTCGAAGACATGGGGTACCGGGTGACCACCGCGGAAAATGCCGCCGAGGCTCTGCGACGGTTTCACGATCAACCCCCGGACATCGTTTTGACCGACATCAAGATGCCCGGAATGGACGGGATCGAGCTGTTGCGGAACCTCAAGCGGGAGAATCCCGAGACCGAAGTCATCATGATCACGGGACACGGGGACATGGATCTGGCGGTCAAGAGTCTCAAGTACAAAGCCACGGACTTCATCACCAAGCCCATCAACGTCGAAGGGCTGGAGGTAGCCATCCAGCGGGCCCGGGACCGACTCACCATGCGCCGAAAGCTGCACGAGTACACCCAGCACCTCGAGCAGCTGGTGAAAGAGAAAACCGAGCTGCAGGACCACCTTTCCTCGCTGGGGCTCATGATCGGATCCATCTCCCACGGGATCAAGGGGCTGCTGACCGGCCTGGACGGGGGGATGTACCTTCTGGATTCCGGTTTGCGAAAAGAAAACAAGGAACAGGTCCGCGAGGGTTTCGACATCATTCAGATGATGGTCGATCGCATTCGCAAAATGGTACTCGACATCCTCTACTACGCCAAGGAGAGGGAACTGAACTGGGAACGGTTGGATGCGCTCCAGTTCGCCGGGGAGGTGGCCTCGGCGCTGGCGCCCAAAATAAAGGAGCAAGGGATTCGGTTCGATACGCGCTTTTCGGAATCGGCGGGGACCTGTGAGATCGACCCGGCGGCGGTGCACAGCGCGCTGTTCAACCTGCTGGAAAACGCCCTGGACGCCTGCCTGCAGGATGCAGGGGACAAAAACGGCCACACCATCACGTTCAGTGTCGACCGACAGGATGAGGACATTCGGTTCTCCATTGCGGACAACGGCGTCGGCATGGACGCCGATACCCTCGGCAAAATTTTCGACCTTTTCTACTCCTCCAAGGCGGACAAAGGAACGGGATTCGGCCTGTTTCTATGTCAGAAAATCGTCCACGACCACGGCGGGTCCATCACGGTGGACTCCGCCCCGGGCAAGGGGTCCGTTTTCACGGTGCGAATTCCCAGGCTTTGCGAATCGAAAGGAAAGACCGGGGAGGATGGGTCATCCGAAACCCCCTAGACACATTGCTTGCGCCGAATAAAGCCGAATGAAAGAATTACCAAAACTATGCTTCGATTGGAACGGCCTTTTTCTTGCCTTTCGCAGGGGCGGGGTTTATCCCCGCCCGTCTCAGCGTACCGCAACGCCGCAAGCGGGAGGGGATAAACCCCTCCCCTACATTTCCATAGCAACGCACGGTGGAAACGGAACAGAATTCTGGCAATCGCTCTAAACGGCAACGATCGATAAGCGATACCGATTTCGGGCCCGATTCCGATGTAAAGGCATCTCGGAAACGGAACATACTCTTGGTAAACGATCTAAAAGAAGCCCACCGAGTAGGCCAGCAAAAACTGTCCCGTGTAGTACAGGGGAAGCCCGAACAGACGGTTGGCGAAGGAAGGGGTGACGAACCGCTGCCGGGCGACGAACAGGTCCGAAAGGTAGAACAGCAGCGCCCCGCCGCCGACCATCGCCCGCCCAGCGACGGGAAGCGCCTTCGCACCGGCCACCATGGATGCCGTGCAGAGCATCGCCGATATGACCACGATATAGGCAGTCACCGGGATGCGCATCGAGCCGAGATTCGGTAGCAGCCACCGGTATACGCTAATGCCCATCCCGAAAGCGACCCCTGCCGTCGCCGCGGCGGACCATCCGAATTCACCGATGCCCCAGAAAGCCGGCGTATAGCACAGATGGCCCAGCAGGAATGCTCCCAGCCCCCATCGGAAGGTGCGCAGATCCCCCACGGCCAGCAGCACGTCCCCGATGGCACACAGCACCAGGCCCGCCGCCAACCATTGGAAGTAGCCCGCATCGCTGTCCGGCTGGAGAAAAACCGCGGCGACGAAAAGAAGGGAGAGCGGCGTTTTGGTACAGAGCCTGCCGACGAGGCTATCGCGCTTTTCGGCATACAGCAGTCCTGCCATCAGGGGCAGCGCGACCCCGACGATCCATCCGTGCGCCATGGGTTGCCTTTCGCTATTGCGCTTCGGCCGGCAGCGCGGGCTTGCCTCATTCCGGCAGTTCTCTTTCCAACAGATCGCACAGCAGCCGGACCCCGAATCCCGTGCCGCCCGGGCCGCAGTAGGCCGAGGCTTTTTTGGCGTACGCCGGCCCGGCGATGTCGATATGGGCCCAGCGGGTATTCTTTGCGAATTCGGAAAGAAACAGCGCCGCCGTGATGGCCCCACCCCATCGACTGGAGGGCATGTTGGAGATGTCGGCGAAATCGCTCTTGAGCAGTTCCCGGTAGTCTTCGGGAAGGGGCATGCGCCAGCAGCGCTCGTGGGTGCGGGCTCCCGCCGCCACCACAGCCGCGGCCAGCGCGTCGTCCTCGGAAAAGACTGCCGCGAATTTCGTCCCCAGGGCTACGAGGCAGGCACCGGTGAGTGTCGCCAGGTCGATGGTGATCTGGGGGTTATACCGGTCGATGGCCCACGCCAGGGCGTCGGCAAGAATCAGACGGCCTTCGGCGTCGGTGTTTCCAATTTCCACGGTTTTTCCGGAATAGGTGGTGACGATGTCTCCGGGCCGCGTGGCATCCCCGGAAATCATGTTCTCCACCAGGGGAAGCACGCCGATCACCCGATGTTTCGTTTTATGCGCTGCAGCGGCCGTCACGGCTCCGGCCACGGCCGCTGCCCCGGACATATCCGCCTTCATGCCGTCCAGGGAGTTGCCCGGCTTGAGATTGATGCCTCCCGAGTCGAAGGTGACTCCCTTTCCCACCAGCAAAATCGTCCGGCGTGCACCCTTGGGGCGGTGGTCCATCACCACCACTCGGGGCCGGCTCCCGCTGCCGGCGGAAACCGCAAGAAGGGCTCCGAATTTCTTTCGCTTCAGTGCTTTTTCATCCAGGATTTCCACCCGGACGCCGGCCTTTCGAGCCGCAGCCGCGAAGGTTTTGGCCAGCATCTCGGGGCGCTTTTCGTTGGCGGGCATGCTCACCCATTCCCGCGCCCGTTTTACACTCTCGCACACCGAGGCGATTTCTCCGGCCAGAGCCACATGCCGGCCCGCCACTTCACGGGAAGTGAAAAAGGCGATGGACCGGAGGGCCGTGTGTTTTTTCTTCTCCTTGTAGCGGTTGAAAACATGGTTGCCCAGACAGGCGCCTTCCATTAAGGCCCGGAGTGCATCTCCGGTTTCCAGCGGCATGTCCGGGTCATCGGGCACGGCGAACGCCGCCTGGGAAGACCGCATTTTCATGCACTGCTGGATCGCTTTGCCGGCGATGGCCCGGAAGGATTCGGGATTCAGCTTGCTGCGCTTTCCCATTCCGAACAGCAAGGTGGTCGTGGCGGTCAACCCCGGCGTCTCGAAAAAGACGAAGTGCTCTCCGGACTTGCCCTGGAACGACTCGTAGCGGAGGGCCTTTTCCACCAGTCCGGCCAGGAAGCCGTCGGTATGGAGAGTCGCCTCCCGGCATACCGGAAGGATCAACACCTCCGGGCGGGCTTTTCGCAGATCGGCGTAGCGGATTTTCAACATTTGCTGGCCTCCTTCCCGCCGTTCCGGCGTCTCGTCTCAGAAGCGATCTC
>JAJDOA010000088.1 GCA_022340405.1 Desulfobacteraceae bacterium
AGCCGTGCTGAGGGGAAAAAAGCGACCGCAAGGCCCCCGGCAGCGCCTCCTGGATACGAGCGCGCGCATGGCCAAGGGCGCTGTCCACCGAGGCCGGGTGGCAGAGCAGGCCCAGCCGCTTTCCCCGTATCCACGAGGGAGGCGTATCGATCAGGTTTTCCAGTCAGATTCGAACCGCTGGCATGATAGAGGGCTACCTGTCTGCGTAATGGAGAAGCCGCCGCAGGATGGGAGAAAACCCGTCCCTGCGCCAAAATGGGAGAAACCCTATCCGCGTGCCGCCCACGACACGCCCGAGGTTCACAAACAGCGGTCCTTATAGCGAATCCCACGGCAAAAAACAAACGTCCGCCGGCGGTCGGTTTCGGATGCCGGCTCGGGCAGACGGGAAAATCGCGAAAGGCGCAAATCCTGTGGTTGACAAAACAGGGCTTTCCCCATAAATTAAATACTTTTCGAAACATCGAGCTGGTGGTTGGCGCCGCATATTTCGTGTCGCCCGCCCGGAATGGTTGACGATGGACATCGCCCTGGAAGGCATTGTCATTATCGCAGGAAACTACGGCAGCGGTAAAACCGAAGTCGCGGTCAATCTTGCGGCGCATTACTGTGAGAGCGGGGTTCCCGTGCGCCTGGTCGATCTGGATCTGGTCAACCCTTATTTTCGCAGTCGCGAGGCCAGAAAGCCGTTGTCTCGCATGGGCGTGGAGGTCGTTCTTCCGGCGGAGTCGTATCTGTCGGCGGACCTGCCGATCCTCAGTCCAGCCGTCGCGGGAGCGATCCGCAAGCCGGGCCCGCTGACCCTCCTGGACGTGGGAGGGGACGGCGTCGGGGCCACGGTGCTGGCCGCGCTGGCCGACGTGCTTGCAGACCGCCCGGTCCAAATGCTGCAGGTCGTCAATCCCCACCGCCCCTTTACCGACAGCATCGAGGGTTGCCTCCGGATACGCGGCATCATCGAAGCTGCCTCTCGGTTATCGGTGTCCGGATGGGTGGGCAACGCCAACCTCATCGATGAGACAACGGAGGAAGTCCTCCGCGATGGCCTTGCTTTCGTTCGGGAGCTGTCAGCCGCATCCTCGCTTCCTCTGGTTTGCGTGACCGCGCCCGAGCATCTGGCGGGATCACTGGAGGCGGAGAATCCGCCCTGCCCGGTGCTCCCTATTTCGCGGCAGATGGTGCCGCCTTGGAAAAAGCCCGCCAATTTCGGCCGCTCTCTATCCGCATAGAAACTGCGGCGGCGGCAAACCTGGGGCCCAAAGGAGTGAAAACGATGGCCTACGAACACAGCATCGACAAGGATCGATGCAAAGGCTGTGGCCTCTGTGTGGAGATTTGTCCCAAAAACGTTCTGGAAATCTCCGAGGAAGTCAACAGCAAAGGTTATTTCCCGGCCTATCAAGCTCGGCCGGAAGACTGTATCTTCTGCGCCATGTGCGGCGTCATGTGCCCGGATGTGGCCATCACCATTCGCGAGATCGCAGAGGACGCGACCCCCAAATCCTGACGGAGGAGATCATGGGCAAGGTCTTGATGAAAGGTAACGAGGCGATCGGTGAGGCGGCCATCCGCGCCGGATGTCTGAATTATTTCGCCTATCCCATCACACCCCAGTCCGAGGTGGCGGAGTATCTTTCCCGGCGCCTGCCGGAGGTCGGCGGCGTCTTCCTCCAGGGGGAGAGCGAAGTGGCCGTCTCCTATATGATTTTCGGAGCCGCGGCCGCCGGCGAACGGGTGTTCACCACCTCCTCCAGCCCGGGGATCAGTCTGATGAGCGAGGGGATCAGTTACATCGCCGGCGCCCAGTGCCCGGCCGTGTTCGTCAACATCATGCGGGGCGGGCCTGGATTGGGCGGCATTCTTCCCTCTCAGGCCGACTACCTGCAGGCCACCAAGAGCATCGGCCATGGTGACTTCCGGCTCCTGGTCATGGCACCGGCCGGTGTCCAGGAGGCGGTGGAAATGATGATGCGTGCCTTTCCGCTGGCGGAAAAATACCGCAATCCCGTGATGATTCTCGGGGATGGCTTGATCGGGCAGATGATGGAGCCGGTTGAGTTCCGCGACGATCTTCGCATCGAACCCACCAACAAGGACGAGTGGGCCACAAACGGCATGGACACCCGGGGCGACAACCGACGCAACCTGGTAAAGTCTCTCTATCTCGATCCCGATGAGCTCAACAACCACAACCTGCGACTGAAGGAAAAGTACGAACGGATGAAACGGGAGGAGGTCCGTTACGAGGCCTACCGAACGGAAACCGATTACCGGGTGCTGATCGTCAGCTACGGCACCATGAGCCGGGTATGTCGTACGGCCATTGACCTGCTCGCGGAAGAAGGGCTGCCGGTGGCCATGATCCGCCCCCAGACCCTTTTCCCTTTCCCGGAGGATGCGGTACGGGAGGCGGCGGCCGGCAAATCCTGCCGGGCCGTTGCCAGCATCGAGATGAGCATGGGACAGATGCTGGAGGACGTGGAGCGTTCCGTGCAGGGCAAGCGGCCGGTCCGGTGGTACGGCAAGTGCGGCGGTGATGTCCCCACCCCGGAAGAGGTCATTGCGTTCGTGCGGTCCCTGATCGATTGACGACCGCTGTCGTGCCCGGGTCCATGGGGCGGTTTGGATCCGTGCAAAGGGCGGGATGAACCCCGCCGCAATGGAAAAGAAACGGGCTTTCGGGGCCGGGCGGTCGAATGCCGAACCTCCAAGCGTGTTTGCCGCCCCGAAGGTCCAGAAGAGGAAGACCCTTCATCGTCACCGAACCGATGCGATTGTGCAACGAGGAGTCATAGCCATGGGAAAAACCTTCGCCAAACCCGAAGCCTTGTCCGATGCCAATACCCACTATTGCCCTGGATGCACGCACGGGGTCATCCACCGGCTGGTAGCCGAGGTGATTGACGAACTGGGCATCCGCGGCCGCACCGTCGGCATCGCCCCGGTGGGGTGCGCCGTTCTCGCCTACAACTACTTCACCTTCGATTTCCAGGAGGCGGCCCATGGGCGGGCCCCGGCCATGGCCACAGGCATCAAACGCGTGCGCCCCGACCTAATGGTTTTCACCTACCAGGGTGACGGGGACTTGGCCAGCATCGGCATGGGGGAGATCATCCACGCGGCCAACCGAGGAGAAAAGTTCACCACCGTTTTCGTTAACAACGCCGTCTATGGGATGACCGGAGGGCAGATGGCCCCCACCACCATGCCCGATCAACGTACCACCACCTCCCCGTTCGGCAGGAATGTGGAGGAAGTGGGGATGCCGATCCGGGTCGCCGAACTTCTGGCGGCGCTGCAGACCCCGGCCTATATCGCCCGTCAGGCGGTGATTCACCCCAAGTTCATCAAGAAGGCCAAACGGTGCCTCAAAGCGGCGTTCACCTACCAGCTGGAGAACCGCTGCTTCAGCTTCGTGGAGATGATCAGCACCTGCCCCACCAACTGGGGCATGACGCCGCTGCAGGCCTTGAAATGGGCCGAGGAGACCATGCTGCCCTACTATCCGATTGGGGAGCTGAAAACACCGGAGGCCACGCCGGCGTCCAACTGATGGCAAGCGGCGAGGGGTGCAGGAAAAGCAGTAAGCAGTGAGCAGTAAGCAGTAAGCAGGAACGGTCGAACCAACCAAACCAGACAAAAGGATTGCCTTTTAACCCGGGAGGCATCATGCAAAGCGAGACGCAGTTCGCCGGTTTTGGCGGGCAAGGAATTTTGTTGATGGGAAAAATCCTGGCCCATGCCGCAATGGAGGAGGGGTTCGAGGTAGCGTGGGTCCCCTCCTACGGTCCCGAGATGCGCGGTGGCACCGCATACTGTACGGTGGTCATCGGTGACCGGCCCATCGGTTCCCCCATCATACGGAACCCGAAGTACCTGGTGGCCATGAACCTCCCCTCCCTGGAGAAGTTCGCGCCGACGGTCAAACCCGGTGGCGCCATCCTGATCAACACTTCTCTGATTCCCGTGGATGTAGAGCGGGAGGATGTCACCACGATCAAGGTGCCCGCCGTGGACATCGCAAAGGAGGTGGGCAATGTGAGGGCGGCCAACATTGTCGCCCTCGCGGCGTTCGTCGCCAAAACCGGTCTGGTTCCCTTGGAGCGGATCCGAAGCTGCGTCGAGGAGGAATTCAGCGCCAAACCCCAATTGATACCGCTGAACATGAAAGCGCTCCAGCGGGGCGAGGCCGCCGTGGCCGAGCGGGAAACCGCTTAGTGGGGAGTGCGCCGTTGCCTCGGGGCGGAGGCGTTGAAAAGACTTTTGCCAAAGAAGGGCGGGGGAGACCTTCTCCTTTGCCGCCTGCATGGAACCCTGGGTAAAAGGGCACTCGTCCCGTGCCGCAGATCGACAGCCCGCGCTGACCGGCCGCCCCCTTCATCCAGAACGCGAAATCGACATGAAACTGCACGTACCGGAATACATTGCCGACATCCATCCCTATAAGCCGGGCAAACCCCTGGAAGCCCTGGAGCGGGAGTACGGCATCCGCAATTCGGTAAAGCTGGCCTCCAACGAAAACCCGCTGGGCCCCTCGCCGGCGGCGATGGAAGCGGTTCGAAAGGCGGCCGGAAGCCTTCACCGCTATCCGGACGGAGGAGGGTACGAGCTGGTGTCCAAACTCGCCGAGCGGTTTTCCCTGCCCCGGGGACGCATTGTATTGGGCGGCGGCTCCGACGACGTCATTGGGATGCTCACCCGCGCCCTGCTGCGCCCGGGCGATCGTGTACTGATACCCAGCCCCTCCTTTCTCATGTACGAGATCGCCGCCCGCTCGGCCGGCGCATCACCGGTCCGGATTCCATTGCGCGATTTCGGCGTGGACCCCGACGGGATTCTGGAGCGTGTGGATTCCCGGACCCGTATGCTCTTCGTGTGCAATCCCAACAATCCCACAGGATCCGTCTTGAGCGATGCTCGCTTTCGGGAGATGCTGAAATCGCTGCCCCCGGAAATCCTGGTGGTCGCTGACGAAGCCTACATTGAATTCGTGCGCCAAGCGGATTGTTCCAGCCGGCTGCACGATGTCGGCGAAGATACCCCTTTGGTGGTGCTGCGCACCTTTTCCAAAGCCTACGGCCTGGCCGGACTGCGGATCGGCTACGGCGTCATGCCCGAAGCGGTGGCCGACCTTCTGCACCGTGTCCGACAACCCTTCAATGCCAGCGTGCCGGCCCAGGCCGGCGCCGCGGCCGCTCTGGAGGACCAAGCGTTCCTTCACCGCACCATCGCACTGGTTCATACCGGCCTGGACCGTTTGTACGCCGAGATGGATCGGCTCGGACTCCGGTATGTGACCAGTCAGGCCAACTTCTTCCTCATCGACGTGGAAGCAGACGCCGACGACGTCTTCGAGCGAATGCTGCGCAAGGGTGTCATTGTCCGGTCTATGGCGGCATACGGCTACGATACCTTCATCCGTGTCAACGTCGGACTGCCCGAAGAAAACGAACGGTTCGTACAGGCGCTGGAGGCGGTCCTCTCCGGCGGTGGGGCGGCCGAACGGCCTGCCGCCGCGGACGTTTCCGCCTCTTCGGAACCGGCAGGCGCCGGAACGTTTCCACCCCTGCTGATCACCATCGACGGTCCGGCCGGTGCCGGAAAGACCACAGTGAGCCGGATGCTTGCTGAACGGCTGCGGTTTCGATACGTGGACACCGGATCCCTCTATCGCGGGATTGCCCTGGCTGCCCTGGAAGCCGGTCTGCAGGCCGACGACGATGACGGGCTGAATTCCCTTCTCGACCATCTGCAGCTGGACTACCGGTGGGAGCAGAGCAGCGGGGCTTGCCTGCTGGTCAACGGCAGCGATGTCAGAGACCGGATCCGGACACCGGATGTCACCATGTTTGCCTCGGCAGCTTCCGCCCGCCCCGTGGTGCGCCGTTTTCTGCTGGATTTGCAGCGTCGGCTCGGTGAAGACAAATGCGCCGTTTTTGAAGGGCGGGACATGGGCACGGTCGTTTTTCCCGATGCGGACGTGAAGTTTTTCCTGGATGCCTCGCTGCCCGAGCGCGCCAAGAGGCGGTTTTTGGAGATGGGCGGAAGCGGCGGGCAGCCTCTGGAGGAGGTCGAATCCGAGATGGCGCGGCGGGATGCCAACGACAGCAGCCGGGCCCTGGCACCGCTCAAGCCGGCGCCGGACGCCGTTCTTCTCGATTCCACCGATATGAGCGCGGAAGCGGTTGTCGAACGCATGCTCTCCGCGATCCGGTCTCGGTTGGAGACGGTGCAATAAACCGGCGGGGAATCTTTAATTTTGCGCTTGTGTTTTTACCGCAGTGTGATATCTTTCTTAAGTTGTACAAAAATCATTTTTCAGGTTGTTGTTGTAGAAAAAAATCGTCAAGGGGGTAGCTCGTTTCATGGAAAATGCAAAAAATGAACATTCAACCGAAGATGTAAATCCGAACCACCCGGAAGAAGAACAGCAGCCCGCAGAGGAAGCCGTCGAAGAGGGCGCTGCCGAGACCTCTGCCGGGGGTGAGGGTGAGGAATTCCAGAGCATGGAAGACCTCATGGAGATGTACGAGGAGAGCTTCAAGCGATTTGAAGAAGGGGAGGTTGTCACCGGCAAGATCATCTCCGTTGACAAAGACCACGTCCTCGTCGACATCGGCTACAAGTCCGAAGGCCAGATTTCAATTCACGAGTTCCTGGACGAAAGCGGTCAGGTGCAGGCCGAGGTCGGGGATGCCGTGGAAGTCATGGTCGAGTGGTGGGACGACGAAAACGAAGTTGTCGTCCTTTCCAAGGAAAAAGCCGAAAAAGTCAAAGTCTGGGAAGAAATCAAGGAAGCCCATGAAAACGATGCTATCCTCGAAGGTACCATCGTCAGCCGGGTCAAAGGCGGCTTTTCGGTGGATATCGGCGTGCCGGCATTCCTTCCCGGATCCCAGGCGGACCTTCGCCCGGTCCGGAACCTGGACGACATGGTCGGCAAGACCTTCAACTTCAAGATCCTGAAATACAATCGCAAACGCAGCAATATCGTGCTGTCCCGCCGTGTGATCCTGGAAGAAGAGCGGGAGGCCAAGCGCGCTGCTACGCTTGCCTCCATATACGAGGGCAAGGTGGTGCCGGGTGTGGTTAAAAACATCACCGAATACGGGGTCTTCGTCGATCTGGGGGGTGTGGACGGTCTCCTGCACATCACCGATATCTCCTGGGGACGGGTCAAGCATCCATCGGAAATGTTCTCCATCGGTGACGAAATCACGGTGAAAATTCTCAACCTGGATTTGGAAAAAGAGCGTGTATCCCTCGGAATGAAGCAGCTCACTCCGGACCCGTGGTCCACCGCGGCCGAGAAATATCCAGTCGGTTCCCGCGTGGAAGGCCGTGTCGTAAGCCTCACCGACTACGGCGCGTTCGTGGAACTGGAAGAGGGCATCGAGGGCCTGATCCACGTTTCGGAAATGTCTTGGACACGCAAGATCCGGCATCCCTCCAAAGTGGTATCCGTCAACGAGGAGGTGGAAACCGTCGTGCTGGACATCAAACCCGACGCGCGGCGCATTTCCCTGGGCATGAAGCAGGTGGTGCCCAATCCGTGGGATGTCATCGCCGAAAAATACCCGGTGGGAACCACCATCGAAGGGAAGATCAAAAACATCACCGATTTCGGCCTGTTTATCGGTATCGACGAGGGCATCGACGGACTGGTCCACATTTCCGACATCTCTTGGACCAAGCGCATCAAGCACCCTTCCGAAATCTACAAAAAGGGCGACACGGTGCAGGCGGTGGTGCTGGATATCGAAAAAGACCAGGAGCGTTTTTCCCTCGGTATCAAACAGTTGCAGGATGATCCTTGGAAAACGGTGCACGAGCGCTATGACGTCGGCAAAGAGATCACCGGCACGGTGACCAACCTCACCGATTTCGGCATTTTCGTGGAACTGGAAGAGGGGATCGAGGGATTGGTGCATGTCTCCGAGATCAGCAAGGAGAAGATCAAAACGCCGGTGGGCCTATTCAACGTGGGCGATGTCCTCACCGCAAAGGTGATGAACATCAACAGCGAAGAACGGCGTATCGGCCTGTCCATCAAGCGCCTGGACATGGAAGACGATCAGAGCCTGCTCAGCGAATACGTCAACAGTATGAAGTCCTCACCGACGTCGACCTTCGGCGAAATCCTCCGTGAGAACCTTCAGGAAAAGCTCAACGAAGCCAAGGAAGGTGAGTCGGAGGCTACCGTCGAAGAAGTCGGATCCGAAGAAGTCGGATCCGAAGAAGAGCCCGCACAGGAGGAAGATTCGTCGCCGGACGAGGACAAGCCCTCTGCCTGATGGAATACCGCGGCGATCCGAGACGCCTTCGTCGCGACCCTGCTGAACCTTTCGGGCGCTGCCGCCAGCAGCGCCCGATTTTCCGTTAACCCGATCGGGACGGAACGAAGCAATGTTCTCCCGCCGTCACCCATACCTGTTTTTTCTTCTCTTCTTTGCCGCAATCACCGCCACCTCCGCCACTGTGATCACGCTGGCGGTGGTGTGGACCGTTCGCAGCGTTGTCGGCGAGGATTTTGCCGACACCGAGGGTGACAACAAGGTCGGCGTGATCGAAATCACCGGCCCCATCCTCGAATCCCGCAGCGTATTGGAGGATTTGAAACGGTTTCGGGAAGACGAGAGCATCCAGGCGATCGTCATGCGGATCGATTCTCCCGGCGGAAGCGTGGGGCCCTCCCAGGAAATCTATCGGGAGGTGCGCAAGACCGTTCAGACCAAACCGGTGGCGGCCTCCATGGGCACGGTGGCCGCCTCGGGCGGTTATTACGTGGCGGCCGGCGCTCCGTTGATTGTCGCCAATCCCGGGACCATTACCGGCAGCATCGGGGTCATCATGGGGTTTGCCAACTATCAGCAACTGATGGAGAAGATCGGCCTGGTGCCCATCGTGGTCAAAAGCGGAGAATACAAGGACGTCGGATCCCCGGTCCGCCCCATGAAGGAAGACGAACGAGCTTTTCTGGAAGAGTTGGTGGGAAAAATCCACCGGCAGTTCATTCGGGATGTGGCCGAGGGCCGCAATATGGAGATCGCGGCGGTGGAAGAACTGGCCGACGGACGCATCTTCACCGGCGAAGAGTCCAAGGAGTTGGGCCTGGTGGACCGTCTCGGCAACCTGGACGATGCAGTGGAATGGGCCGGCCGCCTCGCTGGTATCACGGGAGAAATTACCACCGTCTACGCCAGAGAGAACAGGCTCTCCCTGCTGCAGTTTTTGCGCTCGGAAACGGCCCTGCTGCTGCGGTCCCTGAATGGATGGTTCGAGCCGGGTTTACGCTCGGAATTTCGCTACCGGCCGGCCGCTCCGTAGACGGGGACGGAATTCCCGGCTTGTTTCGGCGGTATTGCAAGAGGGCTGCGGAGCACGCTGAGCACGTCCATCAATTTTTACCGCAGATTCCGCCAATTTCGCGGTTTTTCCATCGGTGGGTTTTGGATTACCGTTGTATGTCGTCTGTCGGAGTTTGTGGGATGTTTGTTGTGGATGGTATCAAGGGCAGCAGCGGGAGGGGATAAACCCATCCCCTGCGGGCCAAGACCGATACGCGTCGGTTCGCTTACCGTCTGACCGACCCGCCGTCTATCCAGCAGTTCCCGGACATCCGACATCCTGCCGTTCCTGCTTACGGCTCACTGCTTACTGTTTTTCTCGTCCCCTGACATCGGGCCATCACCGTCCGACCGTTACACGAAAATGTCCACATCCCCCGACCCGGCGCGGATGACCTCGGGCATGTCGTCGATGAGGGAGATCACGCTGGACGGCGTTCCCGGTGACGGCCCGCCGTCGATGATCACATCGATGCGCGATCCGAATTCCTCCTCGATCAGCCAGGGTGCGTTGAGGGTGGTCCCGTCGGGCATCTTCGCGCTGGTGGAAAGGACCGGATTGCCCAGCTTTTCCACCAGGGCCATGCAGATGGGATGATCCGGCACTCGGATACCGGCGGTTTTGCGTCGGGTCAGCATGATTTTGGGCACCAGTTTCGACCCCTCCAGCACGAAAGTGTAGGGACCCGGCAGCAGGCGCTTCATGGTCTTGTATGCGTAGTTGGTGACCTTCGCATAGCGGCTGATGTGCTTGAGATCCGAGCAGATGAAGCTGAAAGGCTTTTTTTTGTCCCGCTGGCGAAGCAGATAGATTTTTTCTATGGCGCGTTTGTTCATGATATCGCATCCGATACCGTAGACGGTGTCGGTGGGATAGGCGATGATCCCCCCTTTTCGAAGGGCTTCGACGACCTGATCGATCAGGCGGGGTTGTGGATTTTGGGGGTTGATATTCAGCATCATGGGCATCGGGCCGTTTGGCGGTGAGGGTTGGCATACGGGGCTATCGTGTATACCATAAGCCCTTCGAGGGCAAGCTTTAGTTGCGGACCAAACGGGGCGATGCTGTCGGTTTCCTTTCCTCCTCCGGCGGCGGATTGTGGGCTTTCCCGCGATATTGCAGACTCGGAACACCGGCTGCGATTCTTGACGAAACCAGGCGCTTTTGGTATTCGAGTCGGCGTGGTAGACGAAGGTCGCCACTCTTGCCCACAACATCCATCCGGTGGATCGAAGCTGAACCTTCGGTAGGCCGTTACCTCTTTCCGATTTCTGGAGGCGTTCATGATCAAGATACCCCCTGAGGAAGCATTTTCCTTTGACGACGTGCTGCTGGTACCCAACTACTCCGATGTGCTTCCAAAAGATGTCAACATCAGCACTCGTCTGACCCGCAACGTTCGACTGAACATTCCCATCGTGAGCGCGGCCATGGACACGGTAACCGAGGCACGGACGGCCATCAGCATGGCCAGAGAAGGCGGGATGGGGTTCGTGCATCGCAACATGGACATCGACCTTCAGGCCATGGAGGTGGACAAGGTCAAAAAGTCCGAAAGCGGAATGATCATCGACCCGGTGATCATCCACCCAGACCAGAAGGTGAGCGAGGTTCTCACCCTGATGGAAAAATACCGGATTTCGGGTGTGCCGGTGGTCAAGGGGGACCAGTTGGTTGGCATCGTCACCAACCGCGACCTTCGGTTCGAGTCCGAGCTGGACAGGAAAGTTTCCGAGGTGATGACCAAAGACAACCTCGTAACGGTCTCCGAGGGCATCTCGCTGGAGGAGTCCAAAAAACTCCTGCACAGGCATCGCATCGAAAAGCTGCTTGTGGTGGACTCCAACGGCAGGCTCAAGGGAATGATCACCATAAAGGACATCGAAAAAATCAAAAAATATCCCAATGCCTGCAAGGACAGTATGGGACGATTGCGTGTCGGGGCCGCCGTAGGCGTCGGGGAGGACATGATGGAACGCACGGAGGCATTGTTGAAGGCCGGCGCGGACGTCATCCTCATCGACACCTCCCACGGCCATACCAAGAACGTGATGGACGCCGTCACCGACATCAAGAAGACGTTTGCGAATGTCGAGCTGATCGCCGGCAACGTGGCCACGGCCAAGGGGGCGGAGGACTTGATCGAGGCCGGTGTGGACGGCGTCAAGGTCGGTATCGGCCCGGGCTCCATTTGCACGACGCGAATCGTGGCCGGGATCGGCATCCCCCAGGTGACCGCCATCATGAATTGTCGGTCCATCACCGGAAAGACCGGCGTTCCCATGATCGCCGACGGAGGCATCAAGTTTTCCGGTGACATCACCAAGGCCATCGGAGCCGGGGCCCACGCCGTCATGATCGGAAGCCTGCTGGCCGGCACCCAGGAAAGCCCCGGCGAGTTGATCCTCTTTCAGGGACGATCGTACAAGGTATACCGCGGTATGGGATCGGTAGAGGCTATGCGGAAAGGAAGCCGCGACCGCTACTATCAAGGCGAGGTCTCCGAAGCGGAGAAGCTGGTACCGGAGGGGATCGTCGGTCGTGTGCCCTATCGGGGGCCGATCTCGGAGACCATCTACCAGCTGGTCGGGGGCCTCCAGGCCGGCATGGGGTATGTGGGGTCCCGGAACCTGGAAGAACTTCGCGAAAAAGCGCGATTCCGCCGCATCACCGCTGCCGGTCTTCGGGAGAGCCACGTCCACGACGTGATCATCACCAAGGAGGCACCCAATTATCGGCAGGAGAACTAGAACCCCGATGTCAGATGTCAGAAAATGCAGTAAACAGTAAGCAGTGAGCAGTAAGCAGAAAAATCAGGAAAAAGTTAGGAGTAAGGAGTACGCTGTTATCAGGAACAGACGGTGGTACGGTAAATGAAGCTGAGCGTTCTGGGCACGGACCGTAGGGGAGGGGTTTATCCCCTCCCGCTGCTGCTGTAGCCCGGATGTTGGAGGGCGGACGACGGGACCACCGCAACAATATTGAATGTTGAAATTTGAATATGGAATCCCGCCTTCGGCGGGAATCCCCGGCAAAGGAAACAACGGCGGCCCGCCGGCCCGTTAATCGAATAAACCAGATAAACCCAACAAACCAACGAACCAGACAAACCCCTATGTCCGACATTCAATCGCCCTTCATCCACCTCCACGTCCACAGCCAATACAGCCTGCTGGACGGGGCCATCCGCCTGGACGGACTGCTGGAGCGGTGCAAGGCCTACGGCATGGACGCCGTGGCCGTCACCGACCACGGCACCATGTTCGGGGCCATCGATTTCCACCAGCAGGCCGTCAAGGCCGGCATACGGCCCATCATCGGGTGTGAGTGCTACATCGCTCCCCGCCGAATGAGCGACAAGACGCCTGAAGACCACAAGGGCCTGAGCCACATCCTGCTGCTGGCGGAGAATGTGGAAGGGTACCGAAACTTGTGCAAGCTGGTCAGCGCAGCACAGTTGGAGGGCTTTTACTACAAACCCCGCATCGACAAAGAGATCCTGAAGGCGCATTCCGACGGCCTGATCGGCCTTTCGGCGTGCCTTCACGGAGAGATACCCCGACGCATTCTTGCCGGAGACAAGGACGGTGCCGACCAGGCCGCACGTTTTTACCAGAAGCTCTTCGGTGAAGACAGTTTTTTTCTCGAGGTCCAGCACAACGGCATCGATATCCAGGAACCCGTCAACCAGGCGCTGCTGGACATGAGCCGTCGCTTGTCCATTCCTCTGGTGGCCACCAACGACTGTCACTATCTGGCCAAGGAGGACGTACAGGCGCATGACGTCCTGCTGTGCATCCAGACGGGCAAGACCGTAGAAGACACCGATCGCCTCGCCTTCCGCACCGATCAGCTCTACTTCAAGCCCACTGAAGAGATGGCCGCCAAACTGGGGTCCTATCCCGAGGCCCTGGAAAACACCGTGCGGATCGCCGAACGGTGCCAGGTGGATTTGGAGTTCGGCACCTATCACTTTCCTCACTTCGATATCGGCGAAGAGGACAGCGAAGAAGCCCTGTTCGATAAAAAGGTGCGGGAGGGTTTTGCAAAGGTGCTGGACCGCTTGAAAAGGAAAAATCCCGACCTCGAAGAGGGGCAGTACCGCAAGCGGTTGGATTATGAGATCTCGGTGATCAAAGACATGGGATTTCCCGGCTACTTTCTCATCGTGGCCGACTTTATCCAATATGCCAAAAAGAACGGGATTCCGGTTGGCCCGGGACGCGGCTCCGCGGCCGGCAGCCTGGTGGCCTACTCTTTGGGCATCACGGCCCTGGACCCCATCGCCCATGGCCTGATTTTCGAGCGTTTCCTCAACCCGGCCCGCAAGAGCATGCCCGATATCGACGTGGATTTCTGCATCACGGGCCGCGAGGACGTCTACAAGTATGTCGTGGATAAATACGGTGGGGGCGATTTCGTCGCCCAGATCATCACCTACGGCAAGCTCAAGACCCGTGCCGTGATTCGGGATGTGGGCCGTGCCTTGAACATTCCCCTGCACGAAGTGGACGCCATCGCCAAACTGGTTCCTGACGTTCTCAACATCAGTCTCGACGATGCGCTGTCCCAGGAGCCCCGGCTGGCGGAAATGGCGGCGTCCAAACCCGAAGTGGCCAACCTCATCAACATTTGCCGCGTTCTCGAAGGGCTGCCTCGGCATGCTTCCACCCACGCCGCCGGCGTTGTGATCGCAGACAAGCCGCTGGTGGAGTACCTCCCCCTTTACCGAGGCAAACGCGGTGAAGTGGTCACCCAGTACGACATGAAGGTTGTGGAGAAGATCGGTCTGGTGAAGTTCGATTTCTTGGGGCTGCGCAACCTGACGGTGATTGCGAACACTCTGGACCTGATCCGGTCCCAGGGCGAGCAGCCTCCGGATCTGGAAAACCTCGATCTGGCAGACGCGGCCACCTACCGGCTGCTTTCCGCCGGCGACACCACGGGCGTCTTTCAGCTGGAAAGCACGGGGATGAAGGACCTTCTGGTGCGACTGAAGCCGGAGTGCTTCGACGACGTCATCGCCCTGGTGGCCCTGTACCGTCCCGGCCCCATGGAAAGCGGGATGATCGACGATTACGTGGCCCGCAAACACGGGCAAAAGGCCGTTGCGTATTTTCTTCCCCAACTGGAGCCGATCCTCAAGGAGACCTACGGGGTCATCGTATACCAGGAACAGGTCATGAAGATCGCCGGTACGGTGGCCTCCTATTCCATGGCCGAAGCCGACGACCTGCGCAAGGCCATGGGGAAGAAAATTTTCGAAATCCTCGCCAAGCACCGGGAGCGATTCATCACCGGCAGCGTCGACAACGGCATTCCGACCGAGAGTGCCGAGCGTTTGTTCGAGCTCATCGAAAAATTCGGTGGTTACGGCTTCAACAAGTCCCACAGCGCCGCCTATGCCCTGATTGCCTATCAGACGGCCTACCTGAAGACCCACTTCCCAGTGTCCTTCATGGCTGCGCTGCTCACCAGCGAGATGCACTCTACGGACGGGGTGGTGAAATTCATCGCCGAGTGCCGCAGCCACGGTATCGAAGTGCTTCCTCCCGACATCAACGAGAGCGGCAAGGCCTTCACTGTGGCCGGGGACAGAATCCGCTTCGGTATGGTGGCGGTCAAGAACGTCGGAGAGGGAGCCATCGATGCCATTCTCGAGGCGCGGGAGGACGGTCCCTTCGATTCCCTTTTCGCGTTCTGCGAGCGGGTGTCGCTGAAAAAAGTCAACAAGCGGGTGGTGGAAAACCTGATCCGGTGCGGTGCCTTCGATTCCACGGGGGATTATCGATCGCGGATGATGGCCGCTTTGGAAGACGCTCTGGACTACGGACAACGGGTGCAGAAGGAAAGGGACGACCCGCAGATGGGGCTGTTCAGTGTGGGTGGGGACGACCCGGTTGCATTGAATGCGCCCATGCTCCCGGAGATAGAGGAGTGGGATGAACGCCAGAGGCTGGCCTACGAAAAGGAGTCCCTCGGCTTTTACGTCACCGGTCATCCCCTGCATCGCTACGAGGCGCTCATGGAGAAGTTCACCAACGCCGACACCCTCACCCTCCGTGAAAAAAACGATGCGGAAATGGTCCGAATCGGCGGTACGGTGCGAAGCACGAAGGTCATCCGCACGCGCAAAGGCGACTTGATGGCTTTTGTCACCCTGGAGGATCAAAACGGATCGGTGGAGGTCACGGTATTTTCCTCCCTATATGCCACGGCCTACGAGCTGCTTTTCGACGACAGCGCGGTGTTCGTGGAAGGCCAGGTCCAGCGGGAGGAAAACGTGGTGAAGATCATCGCGGAGACCGTTGTGGACATGGAAAAAGCGGAAGAGAAGTGGACGGCCGCCATCCGGATCCGCCTGAACACAGCCGGCTTGGAGCGCCGAACCCTGGAAGAGCTTCGTGCCCTCATGGAGCGCCACCCGGGAAGTTGCTCCGGCTTTGTCCACCTGGTCGATGCCGAAGGCATCGAGACCGTTGTCGAGCTGCCGGACGCGCTTCGCATGCGGATGAGTCGAGCCTTGCGCCGCGACGCGCAACAGCTGTTGGGCTACCCAGCGGTGGAGACGGTCTGTATGCCGGCCGCAGCAGGCAACGGCAATGGCAACGGCGGCTTCAAGAACGGCCGAAGGGGGGGGCGGAGCGGCTGACTCGGTCCAGACGGTGTCGGGTTTCAGGTGGACGAAGGGATCCAAATCCCATCGGAACCTCAAATCCCAAACACCGCAAACGCCTAAAGCAGCGTCACGGCGTATTTTTTCAGAAAGTCCACGGGTTGATAGGAGGTCTTGGCCTTTCTCAGCCCGGGGTCGTCCAAATCCTGTTCCCTGTTGACCCGATCCACCCCCTCGGCCTCCGCCTCGAGAAACATCTGGTTGATGGCCTGGTAGGCCCCTTTGTATTCGGGGTCGGCCTTTTCGAAGTGGATGAGCATGGTTGCTGCATTCAGACGCTCGGCCACCGTGTAGGCCACCATTTTTTCCTCCACGATCAAAGCGCCGCCGAGCAAACCATGGATGCTGTCCCATGAAGCCAGCACCCTTTCGATGGCCTTGTTTTCGGCCGTGAGCGCCTCGTGGGATTCGCAGTCGCGCCATGTACACCAGTCCTCCTGCAGCTCACGGGCCCTTTCCACGATGCCCCCGCTCATTGGCCGGTAGGTGTACGCGTAGTTTCGGAGAAATTGGCGGACCAGATTCTTCTTCTTGTGGAGTCGGTTTCCGGACAGACGGACGAGATCGTCCACGGTGTACAGGTAGTCCCACTGCCCCCGGCTTTCTTCCACCGACAGACGATCCCCCAACTCCGCCTCCCAGCGTTGCAGGAGCCGGAGCGGCACCCGAGCGAAAGTGGTGCCGGGTTCGAATCCGGACAGCCGACTGTGCCAGTCCACGCCTTCCCAGCGGCCCACCGGGGCCCACAGCTGCTCGCGGGGGGAGCGCTGGCGCACCCAGACCAGATCCTCCTCCCATGCCCATGAAAGTTCGTGTACGCCCGACCAGGACCACAGATTCACGAAGCTGTAATCCGAAGCCTTTTGCTCGCACGACGCCAGTCGGGTTCGGTACGCATGCTGTTGTTCCAGGTTGATTTCAGAAAAGGAGAGGGGCATGGCACATCCTGAACTTGTGGTTTGTGTGATCGATTTGGTTTGTCTGGTTGACGGGGGCGAACCGTTTTGGTTTCCTTTGCCGCGGATACCCGCCGAAGGCGGGATTCCATATTCAAAATTCAATATTGTTGCGGTGGTCCCATCGTCCGATCTCCGACATCGAGCCCTTACCGTCCGACCGCCCGACCGTCCCACCGGCCGACCTCGTGCGGATTTCATCCCACCAGCACGATGCGCAGGTCCATCACGTTGGTGCGGGTCGGGCCGGTGATCCACAGGTCCCCCAGGGTTTCGAAATAGGGGTAGGCGTTGTTGTCGGTCAGATGGTCCAAGGCCGACAGCCCCAGGTGGCACGCCCGTTCCACCGTTTCGGAATCGGCGATGGCCCCTGCGGCATCCGTCGGACCATCGGTTCCGTCCGTACCGACCGAGGCGGTGACAACATTCCGGATCCCGGCAATGCCGATGGCCGCTGCAAGGGAGAATTCCTGGTTTCTCCCGCCTCGGCCCTTCCCGGTAAGGGTTACCGTGGTTTCACCCCCGGACAGAATGCAGGCCGGTGCCGATATCGGATGGCCGCTTTTGCGGATCTCGCAGGCGATGGCGGCGTGCACTGCAGCCACGTGCCGGGTTTCCCCTTCGACCATGGATGACAGGATCAGGGTCCGATACCCCAGTTCCTCTGATGCCCGGGAAGCCGCCAGCAGGGCATCCATGTTGGTGCCGATCAGCAGGTTGTGGGTGTTACGGAACAGGTCTTCATCCACCGTCGGGGTTTCTTTCCTGCGACCCGCGGCGCCCTCCGTCAGGTGAACCCAGACGGCGCTGGGCAGTCGATCGCGTATGCCGTACCGCTGGACCACCGCCAGGCAGTCCGAAAAGGAACTGCTGTCGCCGACGGTGGGGCCGGAGGCGATCACATCCAGGTCATCACCGACGACATCGGAGAGTATGAGGGTCACCAGGCGCGCCGGGTGGGCGGCCTCGGCGAGCCTCCCTCCCTTGATGGCGGAGGTGTGTTTGCGGATTGCGTTGATTTCGTGAATGGTCGCCCCACAGGCCATGAGGACCTCGATGGTTCTTTGCTTGTCGGACAGCGACATGTTTTGGGCCGGAAGCGGAAGCAAGGCCGATCCACCGCCGGATATCAGGCAAATGATCAGGTCGCGATCACCGCAATCCCTTACGATATTGAGAATTTCCTCCGCTCCCTTTCTTCCGTTTTCATCCGGTACGGGATGACCGGCTTCCACCAGCCGGATGCGTGCCAGTGTGTCCGTATGCCCGTATTTCACGTTCACCAGACCATCGGTGATGCGGGCGCCCAGCATCCGCTCTATGGCCACGGCCATGGGGGCACACGCCTTCCCGGCTCCGACCACCACAATCTTTTCCACCTCGGTCAGGTCGTATTCCTCATCGCCCACCCGCCACACGGGGTCTTCGTACCGGCAGGCGCGCGACAACGCAGCGCCGGGTTCCACGGCATCGAGAGCGGCCTGGAATATTTTCGCGGCGTGCTCTCTCATCCTCTCCAGCAGCAAAGGATCCGAAGGCATGGGTCCATCCTCCCCGTGCAACTCTCAACGCCTGTACCATACGGGAAGACGCAGGGGTTGGCAAGGCGGCGCCGGACGGTCGGACAGTCGGACGGTGGGACAGCGAGGGCCCGATGTCGGAGGACTGTTCGTGCAAAAAGTTGAGAAGATGAAAAAGACAGTAAACAGTGAGCAGTAAGCAGAAAGCAGGAACGGCCGGAGTGCCGGTGGGACGGTAAATGAAGCTGAGCGTTTTGGTCATGGGCCGTAGGGGAGGGGTTGATCCCCTCCCGTTGCGGCGAGAGGGAGCGCCGGAAGCGATCGAGTTGCCACCGGTCGGCCGATGAGGATGCGTCCGAATATTGAAGCCCACCTTCGGCGGACATCCACGGCAGCAAATAACCGTTTCAACCCAATAAACCGAACAAACCAGACAAACCCGGTCAACTTCCCTGTTCGCTCTCGGTTTTCTTGACAACCCCGTCCGATCCCAGTACCGTTTCCCTGCAGGAGGATCATGATGGAACCCGACGACTCCGTTTACCTCAAAGGTCAGTTTCTCATCGCCATGCCCGGCTTGGAGGATCCGAATTTCCATCAGACCGTGACGTGCATCGTGGAGCACAACGCAGACGGCGCCGTGGGAATCGTGATCAACCGGATACACCAGCTGGTTTCCGCCGAAGACATCTTCAAGGAACTGGACATCGATTACCATCCCGATGCGGCCGGAATTCCCATCTACCTGGGCGGACCGGTTCACACCGGCGAGATTTTCATTCTCCACGGCCCGCCGTTTGAGTGGCAGGGAACCCTTTCCGTCACAGAGCAGTTGGCCATGAGCAATACGATCGATCTGCTGGAGGCCATTGCCCAGGTGCGCGGGCCCAAGGCTTTTCTCATCGCAATGGGTTGCGCCGGCTGGGCTCCCGGCCAACTCGAAGCCGAAATCAAACAAAACGCCTGGCTGACCGGTCCCTCCGACGAAACCCTCCTGTTCTCCTCCTCCGTTGAAAAGCGATGGATGGCCTCCATGGAACGTCTGGGCATCCGTCCGGAGCTGCTGTCCGGAGCCGCCGGCAACGCATAGGCGCCGGATGTCCGCCTATCCCTTGACCATCTCCCGGGTGGTCGACTTTCTCTTCTTGCGGCAGACCCTGTCCTTCCTCGCGAAGGCACAAAGCTTCGGGTTGTGGTACTCCTTGCAGTTGAGGGGATTGTAGAGGGGACACTCGGGGTGTTTTTCGGACATCGGCAAGGGTTCCTTTGGGGATATTCGTCTGTCGCGCTGGATGGATGGACAGCCTTTGCTCTTTGGTCACGATTTATCATATATCTCCCTATGTTACAAGCCGAACCCTGCAATGGGGGCCTCCACGGTCGATCCCTTTTGCCGCCAATATCGTTTTGACAATTGATCGCCCCCATTGTAATAGAACCCATCTCAACGTCGAAGATCCGGGTCCTTCCCGGGGAACGAAAATTCAAATTGCACATGGGGTTATAGCCGAGTGCCGGGTGTGCGCGTCCGCCCCCTGCAAAGGGCGGAACATCTGCACCGACCCCGAAGCCAAACGAGCCGATGACCGATCCACGCCCACACCCTCTCACCAACGGAACCTACCGCAACCAAAAAGATACGCTGTTGTCCGCCGTTCAGGAGCTGGAAGAGCTGCTCGCAAGCCTCCCGGATATCGCCGTAACGGATGGAGAGGTGCAGCAGCAGTGGGTCAAAGGATGCGCGGCCATCCGGGAACGCCTGCAAGAGGAAGTGCTACGGATCGCGGTGGTCGGAACGATCAAATCCGGAAAGAGCACCTTTACCAACGCGCTGCTCAAGGCGGATTATCTTCGACGCGGTGCCGGTGTCATCACCTCCATCGTCACCCGCATTCGGTCCGGCAAACAATTGCGGGCGACGCTGTTTTTTAAGACCTGGGCCGACATCAACGGAGACATCCAACACGCTTTGTCCCTCCTGGAGGATCTGCTGCCGCAGCGAGAGCATGCCGATTTCGACCTTCGCGACGAAGAAGATCGGCGGTGGCTACAGAACGCTCTCGATCGACTGGAAGCCGAATGGGTCCAGGACGAGGGACGACAAAGTGCGGAAATCACACTTCTGTACAGCTATCTGGACGGATACGATCGGGTGTCCGGGCGCATTCGGGGCGAAGACCGCCTCGTGCACTTTGTCGACGATCGGTTTTTCGAGCACGCCGAGTTCGTGGGCAGCGACGCCCTTTCCGTCTACCTCAGGGACATCCGGCTGGACATCGATACGGGCGTGCTGGACGAAAACCTTGAAATCGCCGATTGTCAGGGCAGCGATTCGGCCAACCCGCTTCACCTGGCCATGATCCAAGACTATCTGATGACCACCCACCTGATCGTCTACGTGATCAGCAGCCGCACCGGCCTTCGGGAAGCCGATGTGAAATTCCTGTCGATCATTCGAAAAATGGGCATATCGCAGAACATGCTTTTCGTGGTCAACTGCGACTTCAGCGAACACGATAGCCTCAGCGACCTGCAGCGGGTTTTGGACTCCGTGGCGGTGGGGCTGCGGCGCATCGTTCCCTCTCCGGACCTGTACTGCTTCTCCGCCCTTTTCGAACTGTTTCAAAAGCAGTCCGATCCACTGCCCGAGAAAGAGAAACTGCGGATGAAGCAATGGGAGGTCGACAAGGACCTCACCGCTTTTTCCAACCGGGAGTCCCGTCGATTCATGAGCGCCCTGCAGGGAAAACTCGACACGGAAAGGGCACAGCTGCTGCTGAACAACCACTTGCAGCGGCTTCGGGTCATGGCTTCCGGGATGCAACGCTGGATCGGTGTCCACCGGGAACTTCTTTCCAGCGACCGCGAAAACGCCGAGCGCGTGATGCAGCGGATCCATTTGCAACGGGAGCGCATCGACCAGACCGCCGCCATTGTCCAGAACACGCTGACCGGAGCGGCATTGGATCTGCAGAAGGAGGTGAAGCGATCGACGGACCGGTTTTTCAGCGATGCGCAGGGAGTGGTGAAGGACACCGTGGATTTCATTCGAGCCTATAGCCTTTCTGCGGAAAGTGCCAGGCGCCACTTAAAGGACGCAGGCTTCAACCATGCCCTGCACGCGGTTTTTCAGGAATTTCGAAGGTCCCTGGACGCCTATCTCGCCGAAGAAATCAACCCGGCCATCCATCGTTTCGTCCGGGATCAGGAAGCGGTTGTTCTGCAGCGGCTCGCCGAGGTTGCGGCACCCCATGATCTGGCGGTGCAGGATGTGATGATCGACTACGACGCCGCCGGGGGGGATCGTTTCGGCCGCGCCGAAGAAATGCGGTCCGAGAAGATGGTGCTGCCCAGCCTGGAGGCGGTGAAGCATGATGCAGGTCTGGCCGTGCCGCCCGCTGTCGCGGAGATTCGCTACTCGGCGCGCATCAAGACCGACGCCGCTTTCCGCCTGGGAGTGTACACCCTGTCCAGTTGGCTGCGCCGGCTGTTCCGAAAAAATGCCGACGACAGCGAGAGGGGACGTATCCTGGCGCTTCGGGACGGCGTAATCCGCATGCAGCGGGAAACCGAGGGGGCCGTCCGGTTTCACTTCAAAAACTACCGGGAAAACCTGAAATTTCAAGACATCAGTCAGCTGGTGGACGCCGTCTCGCGAGCGGTTTTCGAGGCGTTGACGGCGCGGTTGCAGGGATACGCGGCGGATGTTTCCTCTCTGGCCCGCCTATTCGATCGAGAAGGAAAGGAAAAGCGCGAAGCACAGCGGCAGCTGGAGACCCTTTCGGTCCGTAGCGAAGCGCTCGTGCAGTCGCTGAACGACCTCCGCGAGGCCCTCCGCAACGGTTGAGGCCTCGGTTCGGCCGATCCTTTACGCAGTTCGACTTCACTTGCGGTCGCCCGTCGGCTGTGGCTCCCGCATTGCCGGATTTTAGCGATTTTCAGAATTCGGTTCCGTTTTCGAGATGGTTTCCAATCGGACAGTAGGGGAGGGGTTTATCCCCTCCCGCTGGTGGTACCTGCTACCCCGGCCGGGCGGGGATCAACCCCGACTCTACGAAAGGCCAAAAGAAAGCCATTGCAACCGGGACCTGCTTTTGGCAAATGCTCATCGCGCAAGGAGGGAACCCATGAAGGGGGAGAAGCCCAGGAAGATCGCCGTCGCCAACGAAAAAGGCGGTGTCGGAAAGACCGTGACCGTCATCAACCTGGCAGCGGCAATGGTCGAAAAGAACATGCGGGTCCTCGTCGTGGACATGGACCCTCAGGGAAGCGCTTCCAGCGGCCTGGGCACGCGGCCGGAGAACACCGCTTTGAGCACGTACGATCTGATCCGCAACGCCAAACCCGTTGATGCGGAAAAGGTGGTCGTGCGGACGCCCTGGGACGGATTGGACCTCCTGCCGGCCCATCCCGACCTTTCCGGGGCGGACATCGAACTGGTCAACGTCTACGGCAGGGAGAACCGCCTGAAGCGGGGGCTGAAAACCCTTTCCGGGCAGTATGACATCGTCCTGCTGGACACGCCGCCGAGTCTTTCCCTATTGACGGTCAACGTATTCACCTACGCGGACGAGGTGCTCGTTCCCTGCCAGACGCACCCGTATGCCTACGCCGCGCTCTCGGAACTGTTCGACACCATCGAGGCCGTGCGGGAGGAAATTCAGCCGGACCTTTCGGTCATGGGCATTCTCGCCACCCTGTTTGACCAGCGCACCCGTGTGAGCCACCGGATCCTCCAGGCGCTAAGAGAAGACGAGCGTTATGCCCCTATGCTGATGAGAACAGTGATCCGCATCAACACGACCATCGCCGAGAGCGCCGATGTCGGAAAACCGGTGGTTTTCTACCGCTCCGGCAGCACGGGGGCGCAGGATTACAGAGCACTGGCGGAGGAAATCACGGGATCGTAGGGTCTTCCGGTCGATGGGTTTTCCCGGTTGGAAAGGTTCCTCGGGTCCTTTGGGTTGGAACGGAGCAGCCTACCTCGCAGATCCCGTCGATCCAACCAACCCAGCAAACTCATTAAACCCACGAACCCCAAAAACCCGTCACTCCAGCCGGGTCCCCTGCAGACGCAGGCTGTTGGTCACCACGGAGATGCTGCTCATCGCCATGGCCAGTGCCGCAAGGATCGGATGCAGATGGCGGAGAAAGTCCGGTGCGAACGCGAAGGGGTAGAGCACCCCCGCCGCCACGGGCACCAATATCACGTTGTATCCGAAAGCCCATCCGAGGTTCTGTCGGATCGTACGCAGTGTCGCCCGGCTCAAGCGAATGGACCGGGGCACCCCCTCCAAGCTGCCGCTGGAAAGGATCACGTCGGCCGTTTCCACGGCGACGTCGGTCCCGGTGCCGATGGCGATACCGACATCGGCCTGGGCCAGGGCCGGGGCATCGTTGATGCCGTCGCCCACCATGGCCACGCGCCTGCCTTCGGCCTGCAACCGCTGCACGGTGGAGGACTTTTCCTCCGGCCGCACCTCGGCATGCACGGCATCGATACCGACCTCCGAAGCGATGCTCTCGGCGGTATGCCGGTTGTCTCCTGTGATCATCACCACGTTCAACCCCTGGCGGTGCAGTTGCTCCACGGCGGATTTTGAATCCGGCTTGAGCGTGTCGGAAACGGACAGCAGTCCGCACACCGCGCGGCTGCGCGCGGCCACCATGACGGTGTGCCCCTGGGCCTGAAGCTGAGCGATGCGTACCTGCACGGATTCGGGCAGGGGAATGTCCAGCTTGGCAAACCAGCGTGGTTTGCCGATGTGTACGGTTTTCCCGTCAAGCTGCGCCTCGACACCCATGCCGCTGACCGCCCGGAATTCCTTCACGTCGGCCAGTGCAAGACCCCGATGCTCCGCCTCCGCGACGACGGCCCTTCCCAGCGGATGTTCGGAGCCCTTCTCCACCGATGCGCTCAGGGCGAGCACCTCCTCCTCGGAGAGTCCCGCCGCGGCATCGACGGCCGCGACCTCGACCAGGCGCGGCTTTCCCTCGGTGATGGTTCCGGTCTTGTCCAGCACGACAGTGTCCAACTGGGCCGCCGTCTCCAGGGCCACGCTGTTCTTGAACAGGATTCCCATTTCGGCGCCCTTGCCCGTTCCGGCCATGATGGCGGTGGGAGTGGCGAGCCCCAGGGCACAAGGGCAAGCGATGACCAGAACGGCGACCATACGGATCATGGAAGTCACAAAATCGCCGGTGGCCATCCACCACATACCGAATGTCACCAGGGCCAGTGCGATGATGGCGGGTACGAAAACGGCTGCCACCCGGTCCGCCAGAGCCTGGATGGGAGCCTTGCTGCCCTGGGCCTCCTGGACGAGACGGATGATCTGTGCCAGGGCGGTGTCCTTGCCCACCCGTGTGGCCTCGAAGCGAAGGAGACCTTCGCCGTTGACCGTACCGCCCACCACTTCGCAGCCTTGCTCCTTTTCAACGGGAAGAGGTTCTCCGGTCAGCATGGACTCGTCGACGGTCGATCGGCCTTCCAGAACCCGGCCGTCTACTGGGATCCGCTCCCCAGGGCGGACCAGGACGACATCTCCTTCTCTAACCCTTCGCAGATCCACCTCCGCTTCGGTTCCGTCCCGTACCACCGTGGCTGTGGTCGGCCGCAATCCGAGCAGTTTTCGGATGGCGCTCCCGGTCCGGCCCTTGGTCCTCGCCTCCAGCAGCTTGCCAAGCTTGATGAGCGTGATGATGACGGCGGATGTCTCGAAGTACACGTGGCTTCCCAGTGCCGGAAACAACAGCACCGCAAGGGAGTAGGCATAGGCCGTCGAGGAGCCCATGGCGACCAGGACGTCCATGTTGGCGGTTCGGTTGCGAAGGCTCTTGTAGGTGCCGACGTAGTAATCCCATCCGGTGTAGAACTGCACCGGCGTCGCCAGTGCCAGAAAAAACCAGTCGACCCATGGTTGGCGGCTCCAATCGCCCACCAGATGGAAATCCCGAGCCATGCTCAACACAAACAGCGGCAGGGCGAACACCACTCCCACCAAGAACTTTTGCGTCTGATCCCGGATTTCCCTGCGGCGCGCCGCCGCCTCTGCGTCCTCTCCGCTTTCGCCCTCCTCCGACAAGACGGCGTCATATCCCGCTTTGCGGATGGCCTCTACGATGTCGTCCCTGTCGGTCAGGGTGGTGATGTATTCCGCCGAGGCTCTTTCGGAGGCGAAATTCACGGAGGCGTCCACGATTCCGGAAACCTTTTTTTTCAGCGTGCGCTCGATGTTGGCGGCGCAGTTGGCACAAGTCATTCCGGTGACGGGGAACTCGATCCGTTCCGTGGCCACTCCGTAGCCGGCCTTTTGGATAGCTGAGACGATGTCTGCCACCCTCAACCGGTCGGGGTGGTAGTGGACCGTAACCCGTTCGGAGGCAAAGTTGACATCGGCCCCTTCCACCCCTTCGCTCTTGCGGAGTGCCCGCTCGATGTTGGCGGCGCAATTGGCACAGGTCATACCGGTGACGGGCAATACCGCTGTTGTCGCAGCATCCGTCTTTTCGGCCGTGGCGGCGATGGTGGCCACGATCACCCCTCGGCTGGATAGTTGATTTCCGCCAGTGTTTTGCGGATCTTTTCGATGTTTGCAGGAGCCTCCCACGCCACCGTGATGGTCTTGCTGTCGGGATCGCCGGAGACCTGGCTGACACCCTCCATCTCGCTCAGTTCGTTTTGGATGGACATCACGCAATGCCCGCAGGATATATTGGGAACGTTCAAAACCGATTTTTCCATGACGAAACTCCTCGTTGCCGTCCGATTCTGGTTTGCCGGGTCCGATTCATTTTGCCGTATTCGCAGTACCCATTTTCAAAGTGATACGGCTGGGAACCATTTTCAACCCACATCCTATCTTCCCAAATGCGGCTCCGCTGCATATCGATCGAAACGCATGGTGGAGACGCGACGTCATTCCGAACCCCGCCTTGGTGCCGGAAACCCTGTATGCAGACGGCTGTCTGGGCCGGGCACCGGCTGCAGCACAACGCGCTGCTTTTCGTGGTAACAACGTAATACCTGTTGATGTATTGGCAAGCCAGTCCGGGCGGAGGAAGGATCAGGTGCCGCCCTTGAGGCGTCGCAGGTTTTCCGCAGCGAAATGGATTCCCGGATCAATGGCCAGGGCGGTTTCATAATATTCGATGGCCTTGGCGGCGTTGCCCATGTCCCGGTAATTGGATGCGATGTTGGCGTAGTCGATGGCCGAAGAGGGGTCCAGCCGGAGCAGTTTTTCAAAAGCGGCGATAGCCCGCTCGTGCTCCCCCAATCGGAAATGGCAGAATCCCATGAGGTTGTAGATATCCGTTCGCTCCGCATCCAAGGTTTCCGCTTCCTGGAGAACCGCAAGCGCTTCTCGGAAGCGCTCCATCTCTTTGAGGCACACGGCGGTGTACGAATGAATGGAGGGGATGTCCTGCGGGTTGGGATCCAGCGTTAGGGCTTTCCGGAAATACGGCAGCGCAGCATCCGGTCGTTCGCGGCGAAGGTGAACCAAACCGAGGTAAAATTGTACATAATACTTTCCGGGTAAAGACCCGTCCATTCGATGCAGGGCCTGGACGGCCGCTTCGGGCTCGAAAGATTCGGCCATCAGCTTGGCGGAGAACATGCCCACACTGGTTCCCAGCGCTCTCTCGCGGAAGTGGGCTCCGGGCACGATGGTGTAGAATGCCGGCACCTGAAGCTGCGGATGGGACGTGTCGATGACCACCACCGGCATATTTCGCCGGGTCAGCTTTTCAACGAGTCTTTCGACTTCCACCCGGATGTTGTCGTCGGAGAGGTCGGGCAAGTCCGAAATCCGGATGGTTTTCGGTGCCTGATGCACGTACCCGGCCTCCTCGAGGGTTCGAAATTTGGGCAGCCCGCTGGCCACGTAGTTCGAACCCGTGTTGAAGTCTCCCGCCAGCTGGGCGACCTCGGTCAGAGCCCTGCTCATCGCCTTTTCTGGGTCCGGTGTCGTTCCAGCGGTCCAGACGATTTCACTGCGCTGGGGAAAGGTTGCGGGATCCCAAGCCAGCATGCCCACGGACGGGATTCCCATATCCAAAGTGAAGTCGGAGAGATGAAATCGAATTCCGGCCGACCGGTATTTCCCCACCATGTCCACCACAGCCGGGTCGGAAGCCGAGTCCGGGTCCACGCCTGGGACCGTCCTTTTTTCAAGGCTGATGAGGGACGACACGTGCCGCTCCACGATTTCGCAAATCCCCTGCACCAGGGCCTCTTCCACACAGTTGCCGGCCGACGGTCCGTTGAATTCGTTGATCATGTAGAACCAGTCGAAAGGGACCAGTGTTTGCCGGTCACGGCTCAGATCGTGCGCCCATGCCCAACGCATGGGTAGCTCGTCGAAAATCTCTTTTGTGACCGTCAGTTCGCTGGAATCGTCGTGCACGGATCGGGCGATGTCATCGAAGTCCATCGCCGCCTCCGCGATTCGGCTGCGGGGGGAGAAGAGGAAATGGTCGGGGTTGTTGCAGAAGCTGAAAAAGCTAAACCGTTCGGACAGTTCCATAACGGCGCTGGCCTCGGACTGCGCCGGTGTGGCGCCCTTGCCCATCTGTTTTCGGGTACCGGTGGCGGCTGCCGCATCTTTGCCGCAGCGGCTGAAGTACACCGGAATCCCCAGTCGCCCGTTGTCGATGCGGCGGGTCTCTCTCAGAATGTCCAGGTCCAGTCTGGAGAGTCGTTCCTTCAGTCGCCGGACGGTTTCCTCCGGCGGGCGGATTTTGTCCTGGTCGGCCGTGAACGTCTTGAACGCATCCCGCAGGGCTACGGTGGTTTTTCGCATGATCGTTTGTCCTCTCTGGAGTCACAGTTTGCGGTCTTATCAACTCCCAAATCATATAACAGCGATTTCGGGTTTTCCAACCGCTCCGAAACGATTTTTTTCCGTTTGACCTGTTTCGGTGTATCTGCTATAGATCCAGCGACTTCCGACGTGGGGATGTAGCTCAGCTGGGAGAGCGCGGCGTTCGCAATGCCGAGGTCAGGGGTTCGATCCCCCTCATCTCCACCACCCATGGAAGCCCAACGCCACAAGAGCTCGACACCCGATCCATTCTCCCCGAACCGAGCGTGCCTATGCAACGAACTGCCTTCGCCGAACGAACCACCGCAGAGACCGACATCCGGGTCGAGTTGAATCTGGACGGGGCCGGAGACGTCGAAGTTTCAACGGGAATCGGCTTTTTCGACCACATGCTTTCCCTGCTGGGCGCCCATGGTTTTCTCGACCTGAACGTCACCGCAACAGGGGATCTGGAGGTCGATTACCACCACACCGTTGAAGACGTGGGGATCGTTTTGGGCGATGCCCTCGGCCAGGCCCTCGGAGACCGCAAGGGAATCCGGCGGTATGGTCACGCCGTAACCCCAATGGATGAATCCCTGGCCGAGGTCAGCATGGATTTGTCCAATCGGCCCTTTCTGGTTTACGGTATTCCCAGCTTCGTGGTTCCCGGGACCGGGTTCGATGCCCATCTCGGCAAAGAGTTTTTCCGGGCCTTGGCCACACGGGCGGGCATGACGCTCCATATCCAGCTCCGTTACGGAGAGAACGAGCACCACATCCTGGAGGCGGTCTTCAAGGCCTTTGGCAGGTCCCTCCAACAGGCTGTTTCCGTCGATGAACGTATCGTCGGCGTTCGATCCACCAAGGGCAGCCTTTAGCCGGCGGTAGGGCTGGGCCTAACGAAGGGCCGCAGAGAAAAGTGAGCCGCAAGCATCGACCAGAATCGGAGTCAATGCCCTTTGCCAGGGATCCCTGGTATCCAAGGAGACAGAATCCATGCTGATTTTTTCGACCGCACGACGTAGACCGTGGGTTTGGACTGCAGTGGCAGCCGCCATGTGGTTGACGGCCGCCTGTCAGTCCAAGGTTGCGACGATGCCCCAAATGCCTGAACCGGACACGCAGCCCATTCAGCGGGTGGCGGTCATGCCTTTCCAGGACATGCGGAGCCTCTATGGTGAGGGAGTCAGCTTCCGTTGTCCGCTTTGTTCCAAATCCTTCATCATCGGAGACGTAAAGAGCGGAGCCGATGTCTTTCTCACCGATCTGCTCAACAACATGCTCCTCCAACGCGAAAACCTCACCGTCGTTAGTCCCGAACAGGCACAGGGCGTCTGGTCGACGATCACTTTCAACAGCCCCGAAGACTGGTCCGATCTGGACCGCATCATCGAAACGGGCCGCGTTCTGAAAGCGGATGCCGTCCTGGTCGGACGGGTTTATCGGTTCAAGGAGCGCGACGGTACGCGATACGCAGCCCGATCTCCGGCATCCGTTTCCATGGACATGATTCTGATCGGAACACGAAAGGGACAGGTGCTGTGGGAGCGCGAGTTCACCGAAACCCAGAAGGCCCTGTTCGACAACCTTTACAAGATCGGTTCCTTCCTTCAGCGTGGAGCCCGGTGGCTCACGGCCGAAGAGCTCGCAACATACGGGATGAAAGAGGTGCTCGAAGATTTCCCTGCCCCCTCAACCGGCACCAGCGAGCGATAACCCCACTGTTTGTTGTAGAAGCCATCTCAAAATTAGGATTTTCGTTCAAGGTCAAGGAGGATGCGAGTTTTCAGCCGCAGGAATACCGCCGTATTTCGAGGACTGGAAACGAGGACCCGACGCCGAGATGGGGCGAAAAGACAATTTTGAGATCGCTTCTAGCGAAGCGAGAGCCTCAGATACCGGGGCGGCGGGGGCGATTATCGCCGACGCAGCCCGCCGAATGAAACAGAATTCACCGTATTGTATGGGCCATGCTGGTAGTCGAAAAAAAATGTTTCCATAAAATTAGCTTTTTATGCTATAATAACAGGTTGGTAGTTCGTAGCAATAAGTCCTGGCAGGGATTGCGGGAATATCCGGATGTGCCCCTGGAGCCGTGCCCTTTTCCCGCTCGGGAATCTCGATCCGCCCCTCGTGCCCGAACCCGTATCGGACGAGACCATCTCCAACGTGGAGGATCGGCCGGTTGGCGAAACCAATTCCGGAAGACAGCATAGCGCAGGTCAAGCAAGCTGCCGATATCGTTTCGGTCGTGTCCGATGTGGTCGCCCTCAAGCGTTCGGGGAAAAACTATCAGGGGCTGTGCCCTTTCCACTCCGAAAAGACCCCATCCTTTACGGTCAGCCCGGAAAAGCAAATGTACTATTGCTTTGGATGCCAAAATGGGGGCAACGTCTTCCGTTTTCTCATGGAGCACGAGGGCCTCTCTTTTCCGGAAGCGGTTCGCAAACTGGCGGTCCGATACGGGGTGCCGCTTCCCGATCGTGACCTCTCGCCGGAAGAGAAGCGCCAAAGGACGGAAAGAGAGGCGCTGCTTCAGGTTAACAAGGAAGCGGCCGCTTTCTACCGCGAGCGACTGCGTCGCCCGGCCGTCGGCGATCGGGCGATGGCCTACCTGCGGCAACGAGGGTATTCCGACATCATCATCGACCGGTTTTCGCTTGGATACGCCCCTGCCGGTTGGGACCATCTGATCCGGCACCTGCAGCGGCGAAGAATCCCGAGGAATCGGATGGAAAAAGCCGGGCTCGTGATTCCGCGAAAGAGCGGAAGCGGCGTATACGATCGTTTCCGGGACCGGGTGATATTTCCCATTCACGACACCGTAGGTCAGGTCGTGGCTTTCGGTGGACGCGTCTTGGACGATACGATGCCCAAGTACCTGAACTCGCCGGAGACGCCCATCTACCGCAAACGAAAGGTGCTGTACGGCGCTCATCTTGCCAGGACGGCCAGCCGGGCCTCTGGTTCCGTTTTCGTCGTGGAAGGGTATCTCGACCTGATGACCCTTCACCAGTTCGGCTTTGAAAATGCGGTGGCCACACTGGGTACGGCCCTTACCCCCGATCACGTGCGGATCCTTCGGGGGCTGGTCGGGGAAGAGGGACAAGTAACCCTTGTTTACGATTCCGACGATGCAGGAATAAAGGCGGCCAGAAGAAGTATTGCCGTGTTTGACAGGGGTTTCGTGGATGCGCATATTCTCGTTTTGCCGCCCGGTCACGATCCGGATACCTTTTTAAACCGCGAGGGCCGGCAAGCGTTTGAAAAGCAGGTGGAAAAGGCCCAACCGATGATTTCGTTCGTCATTGACAGTGCGGTTGAACGGCACGGGGCGACGCCAAAGGGAAAAGCCCGCATCGTGAGAGAAGTACAGTCCGTCCTCGCCTCCGTTCAAGACCGTGTGGAGCGTTCCCTTTATACCAAGGAGCTTGCCGAGCGCATCGGCGTGCGGGAGTCGGACATCGTTGTGGAGATGCGGCG
>JAJDOA010000006.1 GCA_022340405.1 Desulfobacteraceae bacterium
TTGGATGATGTGAGAGTTCCCGCAGCCCCGGTTCCTGGGATCTCCGCCTCGTTCCAACGAGCTGGGGCAATCCGCCCGTTCTCGGCGGTTCAGCTTTTCTTGTGCAGCTCGAAGGATCCCGGCTCCATCATAAGCATCCAGTTGCTCAACTCGAAGCGGATTTCCCGAACCCCGGGAAGGCGGCTTAATTCGCGGACCATGCCTTCCACCTCCCGGTCGGTGAAATCCCCCTTGGTTTCTTTCCGAAGCTGACCGAAGAGATACACCGTCGTTCCCGTCGATGAGTACTGGAGTTGGGACAGGTCGACGGCGTGCCGAAGCAGCGCTCGGCGTACCTCCTGGTTGATTTCGTATCGAGAGAGCTCTTTCATAAAATGCGGAAGAATCGTCAAACCGGGACGGTCAGGCGCGGCGAAATGGGGCGTGGCGGTGTATGCCCGAGGCAGCGTTCACGTGACGGCGAGGGTATAGTCCTTCAGGAGATGGTCCAGCTTTTGTTGCTGTTCAAGGGTCAATCGTGTGAACGCCAGCCCCATATGCCTCAACATCACGGTGCTGAGCGGAGACCGGCCGGTCCTAAGGGTTTCCGAGGTCTTTCGAAACGGCACGTTTCGGAGGAAAAACCCGCCGCCGGAAAGAAAAACGTCCAGGTCCCGGTAGCGCGATGGCGGCTGTGCGTCGGAAAAGCTGCGCAGGGCCAAGCCTCCCCAACCGATGTCGAGGAGCTGGCCGACATCCTCCGATCTCTCCGAGCGGAGCCGTACGAAAAAAAGTTCCTTGACACGGTAGCGTCGATGCCTGCGTTGATCCGGTGAGTTCCTGCGCTCCCGCAGACGCCTTTCAACGCCCCGGTAGTGGGCGGTTTGGCGGCGCCGGTCCACCCCGGTCCGTCTGCCGGATATCTGTATATGCGGCTGGATTTCGGCTTCCGGAAGCATCATACCATCCCCTTGAATGCGTAAAAAGTTAGGGAAAGAATCCCAGCCGTCACCAAGGCGATGGAGGTGTCCTGCAGAGGGCGGGGTACTCTTGCCAGAAGAATGCGCTCGCGCACTCCGGCGAAGAGAACCAGGGCCAGACCGAATCCAACGGCGTAGGCAAACGAGGCCACCGTGGCCTGCAAAAACGTGTATTCTTCGCTGACGTTGATCAGGCAGACACCCATCACGGCACAGTTGGTGGTGATGAGAGGCAAGAAGATTCCAAGGCCCGCGTAGAGTGCGGGAATACTTTTCTTCAAGAACATTTCCACGAACTGGACCAGCGAAGCGATGACGAGAATAAAGGAGATGGTCCGCAGGTACACCAGATTGAATTTGAGCAGGATAAAGGTGTTCACCGCCCAGGTGAGCACACCGGCCATCACAAGCACGAAGACAACCGCCATGGCCATGCCGACGGCCGTTTCCATTTTCTTGGATGTGCCGAGAAAGGGGCAGTTGCCCAGATACTGGGCCAACAAGATATTGTTGATCAGAATGCAGCTGATGGCCAGGATGATGTAGTCGCCCATGCTAGGTCTCCTACTTGCTTCCGATGAGGTTCATAACCGCCAGCATTAAACCCAGGCAGACGAATGCCCCCGGGGCTTGAACCATAAAGGCAAACGGCTGATAGGATGCGGGCATCAATTGGATAGGGGTTTCCCAAAAAGTGATGGTGCCTGCCCCGAAAATTTCCCGGACGGCTCCCAGAGAACCCAGGGCCAGCGTAAAACCGATGCCGATGCCGAGACCGTCGGCCACAGAGCGAATCACGTTATTTTTTGAAGCAAAGGCCTCCGCTCGGCCGAGGACGATGCAGTTGACCACGATCAGGGGAATGAAGATGCCCAGCTTAAGAAAGAGGGGATAGGTGTAGGCCTGCATCAATAACTCTACCAGCGTTACGAACGCGGCAATGATGATGATGAAGCAGGCGATGCGAACCTTGCCGGGGATTACTTTTCGTAGCATGGACACCAGCATGTTCGCGCATACCAGGACAAAGGTTGTGGCGACCCCCATGCCCAGTCCGTTCTCCACCGTCTTGGTAACGGCCAGCGTCGGGCACAGTCCGAGTACGAGGCGAAACGGCGGAACCTCCTCCCACAATCCCTTTACGAATTCCTGAGCAAGTGTTTTCGCCATTATGATCTCCTATTTGAATTCCTGCATCTTGGCTTCGATCTCGGACTTTTTTTCCTTGAAAATCTTCACCGCATCGGTGGTGGCGCTGCACACGGCTCTGGAAGTGATGGTGGCGCCGCTCATGGCGTTGATTTGTCCGCCATCGGCGCCCACCTTGTAAGCGTCCTGCACCGCAAGACCGCGGAACTGGGAGACGAAGCTGGGGTCGCTTTTGGCTTTGGCCCCCATGCCGGGGGTTTCGGAATGGGTGGTCACGCCCACACCCAAGAGCTTGTCCGTGTCCATGTCGATGCCCACCATCAGACCGACGTCCCCTCCGTACCCCTTGCCATAGGTTTCCAGGGCGATGGCATTGGGTTTTCCGTCGAACTTACCGACGAAAACGCTTTTTTCCTCATCGCCGACGGTTATTTTGAAGCGGTCGGTGATGGGGTCGTTGGAGGCGCCCTCCATTATGGAAGCGATGGCGGGCCCTTTGACGAACTTCAGTTGCTGGTTTTCGATCTTGTCCTGGGTGCCGTTGCGGACGGCGGCCAGCAACCCGCCCGATACCGATCCGAGAACCACCAGGACGACAACCATTTGGATCATCTCGCGCATGCTAGGCTACCTTTCCTATCGCTTTGGGCCGGATTTTGTCCAGCAATGGATTGATCAGGTTGATGACCAGAATCGCCAGAATCACCCCATCGACGTAGACGCCGATGTTGCGGATCAGGACCGTCATGATCCCTCCTGCCGCGCCATAGATGAGCATCGGGTAGAAATTCACCGGAGAGGAGGAGTCGTCCGGGGCGAGAAAAAAGGCTCCGATCAGGGTGTAGCCGGTGCACAGGTGGAAAAGAGGGCCCGCGAACCGTGTGGCGTCGGCCATGTGGAATGCCAGGGCCGTGATGAAAACACCGGCGAGGAAGGAGAGGGAGATTTCCCATCGCACGATGCCGCGCACCATCAGAAAGGCGCCGCCTGCCAGCAGGCCGATGCCGAAGGTGGCGCCGATACCGCCGGACTGCCTTCCCAGCAGCAGGTCCAGGGTGGTGATGGATTCCACGGCGGAGGCGCCGAATTTTTTTGCGGCGAACAGGGGATAGACCATGGGAAAACCCGGGTCGTAGGTCAGCAGCGCCTGGTTGAAATCGAAAAGATTCGCCCAGGAGACCGTGAGGATGGCCAGAGCCAGCGCCGGGGGGTTGAAAGGGCTGGCACCCGTCCCCCCGAAGATCTGTTTGCCGATCACTACGGCCGTGAAGGTGCCGACCACAACGGCCCACCACGGGGTCGTGGCCGGCAGCAGCATGGCGAACACCAGGCCGATGAGCGCGGCGTTTCCGTCGCCGATGGTTTCCGGACGGCGCATGATGCGGTTCATGGCCAGTTCCCAGAGAACCGCCGTCGAGACCGCAATCGCCGCCACACCGACGGCCGGCATACCGTACTGGGAAAAGCCCAGCAACAGTGCCGGCACCGCGGCGAGCATGGTGCTGTAGCTTCTTTGGGCGATGCTGCTGCCGTCATGCCAGAACGGGGCATGAGAGACGATGAGCTTCTTGGCTTCAGTCATGTACCTCTTCCTCCGCGGAGTGAATAAGCTCGAGTTCGTGCTTGCCCAGGCGAATGAACTGTCCGATGGGGATCCGGGAAGCACAGACGAAACTGCACAGCCCGCAGTCGATGCAGGAGAGCAGATCGTATTGCTCGGCGGCCTCCTCGTACTGGCCCGCTTCCAGAAACCGGACGAGCATGTTCACGGGAACGTTCACCGGGCAGATGCGCACGCATTCACCGCAGTTGATGCAGGGGTTGTCCGAGGGCCGGTACACGCCTGCGCTGTCCTGCACGATGATGGCGTCGGTGTCCGGTAGCACCGGTTGATCCTCGGAGTACATGGCGCTTCCCGTCAGCGGACCGCCGAAAATGATGCGGTCGCGATCGGCCACCGTTATGCCCGCGGCGGCAAACACATGCCGGATCGGCGTTCCGAGGCGGGTGGATACCAGCAAACGGGCCTCGTCTTTGCGAACCAAGGTCAGCGTTTTTTGCAGGGGAGGCCGCCGCTTGCGAAAAGCCTTTCCCACGGAGGCCACCGCTTCCACGCCCATGAAGGCGACTCCGAACTGCTCCGGTGTCGTCCCTTCGGGCACCACGCGTCCCAGGACGCTTTTCATGATCAGGTGCGGATGGCCTGCCGGGTAGTGGGAGGCCACCGCGGCGGGCTTTGCACCGATGTGGCCGAAATTCTGGAGCGAATCACGGGGGACCACCAGAACCACCTCCTCCAGTCCGGCGGCCTCCTTGAGGATTCGGATGCCTTCGGTGATGGAGGCCATTTCCGTTTGCAGCGTATAATTCCGGGTGCGGATCATCAGATCCTGGTCCACTCCGTTGACCACGAGCCGCTGGATCGGCTGCTCCGCATTCATGAAAACCGAAACATCCGGCGCTCCGGGAGCGCAGGCAAGCCATTCGGCGATGGTTGCCAGATCGGGCGTATCCGCCGCGGCGCTGAAGGCTTCGTCCCAACGGTCCACGGGCTCGACGGCTACGGTGACCTGCACATAGCTGCGGCCGTAATCCCCCATCCGTTTTTCGATCCGTTGGACCCTGCCGGTGACCGAGCTTAGAGCGTAGCCGCCCGCGTCGGGATGCAGGGTCAGTTTCTGTCCGGTCCGGACCTTGTCGCCGACCTTCAGCCAGTCGGCATCCAGATCGCTCAAATCCCCCGGAATCCAGAAGACGGCCTCCGCTCCCATCGGTATGGTTTCGGGGGGCTTGGGCAGTTCACGGACTCGGTCGTAGTGCATCCAAGGGCGGGAAAAACGGATAAATGATTGCTTCATCGTGGATGTTCCTTGTCGCTGTCTCGTGGGAGCCGTATCGTCACAACATTCAGGAAAGGCCGTTTCTACCGAACATGGCAGATCGAACAGCCCTCGGGGCCCTCACCGGGGCCCGCTCCGAATTGTTCGTGGCAGCCGATGCATTGCTGGTGGAAGGCGTCGGAGCGTTTGGGAATATCGTTGTCCTCGGATTCGTTTGGATGGCATTCGCTGCAGGATACCACCCCCTCGGTTTCGCCCTCTTCCAGGTTGTGATGGCAGTCTCGGCACGCCAGGGCGTAACCGGAAGGTGCGGCGTGGGTGTTGTGATCGAACAACACGTTGCCGGCGGCGACCTGGTACATCAGTCGGACGGGTCGTTCCGGACTTGGAGCGGAAAAGGCCGCATAGCAGAATATGCCGACCACAAGCAACACGACGGCAGCGGTAAAAACCGGCTTCCATTCCTTCTGTGCTGTCATATGATTTTTGAATCCTTTCCAGGCTCGGACGGTTGGCGGGATGGCCGCAAAAAGACATGCCCCGCTTACCACAATGCGATGGACCTTTCAAGTGCATTGTTCCAGTGTGATGCATCCGGTTTTTCCCGCACTCTCGCCGCCCAATTCGGATTTTGTCGTTGAAAGTTTTTCGCAAGGATAGTATAGCGTGCCAAACTTTCGACTATCCTGAAGGAGGAAAAGCATGCTGAAGCCGCTTCTTGGATGCTTGGGGCTGATTGTGGTGCTGAGCGTCGCTGCAGTGGGTATGGTTTCCGGAGAAGAGCTGTGCATTCCGACCGGAACGTTTACGATTCATCCGCCGGAATCGGTGGAACCCCAGCGGGCTCCCGTGGACTTTCCGCACTCCCTGCATTTTTCCTACAACTGTCAGGAATGTCACCACAATTGGGAAGGGGATGCGGGCCTGACCGGATGCATGACCTCTGGCTGTCACGACCTGGAGGAGGCTCCGGAGTCTCCGGACTCCCCGGATGCGGTCTATTATTACAAAAACGCGTTCCACACGGCATGCATCGGCTGTCACAAATCCATTCTGCAAAACAACCAGAAGCTGGCCGCCTCCGGCCGGGTTCTGTCCGACAAGCTTCCGGCCACAGGGCCCACCAGCTGCGTTGCGTGCCACCCGAAGGACTAAGGGCGGCTCCGGCCTGCTCCGACCGGTGATCCGCTTCGCCTGAGCGACCACCGCCGCACCCCGCGGGTTCCGAAGATGCCGCGGGGTACGGCATTTTTCGGAACCCCCTTTTCGCAATTGCTCGGATTGTCCTGACGCCGTTTTCGCTCACCGCTAGCTGCTGGCATGTCCTTTTGTCCGCCTGCCTTCGGTTATATCCCTCCGGCATACGCCGCAGCGCGTACAGCCATCGGTGTCCATCGGGCAGGGAGGGCTGGTTTTTTCGGCCATCGCACGGTGATATTCTTTCAGCAAAAACGCCTTGCTCACACCGTGATCGATGAAATCCCACGGAAACCGCTCCGGGTCCGGTCGGCGGCGGTTCACGACATGCCGAATCCTGTCTCGGTGCGATTTCAGCACCGGCGTCCAGTTGCCGCCGGCATGGTGGGCGGCGGCGATCAGCTCGGACACACGGCGGTCGCCTCGTGAGAGAAGCGCCTGGATGACGTCCCGCCGCACCGGATCGCTTTTCACACGAAGATTGGCGACCCGACGCAGACCCTCCCGAACGGTCTGTATTTTCCGTTTCAGCATCGGTACCGAATCCATGGCCGCCCACTGGAAGGGTGTGAAGGGCTTTGGGACGAAGGCGTTGAGGCTGACCTGGATGGTTCCGATTCGGCCCTTTGGGCGGCTGCGGGACAGAAACCGTTCCTTCACGGCGCGGCACAGCTCCACGATGGCCTCCACGTCCTCGGCCCTTTCCCCGGGAAGTCCCACCATGAAATACATCCGCACATTGGGAATGCCGCCCTCGACAAGGCGCTCCACGGCCTGCAAGACCTGCTCCTCCGTAATTCCCTTGTTGATGATCCTCCGCATGCGTTCGGAGCCGGCGTCAGGGGCAATGGTGGCCGTCTTCACCCGGTTGTCCCGCAGCACGTTGACCATCTCGGCGTCCAGGGCGTCCGTGCGGAGGGAACTGAAGGAAACGCGTGCCTTCCTTGTCTCGGCCACACGGCAAAGGGCATCGATCTCCGGGAGGTCCGACACCGCCGTACCCACCAGACCGATGCGGTCGGTGCGGGCGGCGCCCTCTTCGATGCAAGACTGCAGCAGAGCGGTGGGGCGGAACCGGGGAGGTCGATAAACGAAACCCGCGGAGCAGAACCGGCATCCGTGGGGACAGCCCCGGGCGACCTCGATGAGAAAACTGCTCTCGAAGGAGGTCCGGCCGGAGATCACCGCTGTGCAGGTGGGGAGGTTGGAAAGATCGGCGGGGAACTGCCGCTGCACCACCGGCGGCACCTCCTCGACGGTGCGAAACGAACGCAGGGTGCCGTCGGCATGGTAGGTCGGTCGGTAATAACGCGGAACGTAAACGCCGGGAACGTCCGCGGCCAGTCGAAGCAGGAGTTTTTCACGGTCGAGGGAGGGGTCGTAACCGCGAAAAAATCCGTCCAGCAGCGCTTCGGCCTCGCCGATCAGGAATGCGTCGATGAACGGCGCCAGAGGCTCCGGATTGAGAAAACAGGCAACCCCCCCGGCGACGACAAGGGGGTGGGGGGGTACCCTGTCGCCGGCGCGGGGGGGAAGTCCTGCCGTATGGAGGATGTGAACGACATTCAAATAGTCGTTCTCGAAGGACACCGAAAAGGCCACGATGTCGAACGCACGCAGTCCGCTCCCGGATTCCACGGTGCGGATGGACGTCGAAGCGCCATGCGCCGCATCGGGAAGAAAAGCCCGCTCGCAAACCACCCCGTCCATCTGGTTGAACAGACGATACACGGCCTGGAATCCAAGATTGGCCATACCCACCGAGTAGTGGTTGGGATAGACCAGGGCGATGCGGATGCGTTGGTTCCATCGTTTTTTCACGGCACCGATTTCCGATGCCGCATTCTCCTCTCGATTCCGTGTGCCTCTGACGCTCATGGGGGCGATGCTTCCGTCCTGTCCCTGATCGGCTTGCGCCTTCGTTTCGGTCCCGTTTCATTCGGAACATGGGGCGGTGGACGCCGACCGTCAAGCGCCGTCTGGCGGGAATGGACGATGCCTCGCCGTGCAAGGCCGCCGCGGCAGCGATCCGGTCAGTCCGCCTTCTTGCGAAGAAAGGTAGGTACGTCCAGATCGCTGTCGATGATCAGCCCCTTGTAGCCGCGGTAGGTGGCGCCGCCGCCCTCGCCCACGGCCTCCTGCTGCCGTATGAAGGTCGGCTCGTCGTAGTTGACGCCCATTTCCAGATCCGCGGGCGTGACATCCCGGACTTTTCCACGCAGGCCGGGTTCTCTTCTTCCGGAGCCCTTGCCCAGGCGGGCAACCGGGTCCCCGCCGATGCCGGTGGCGATGACCGTCACGCGCATCTCCTCTCCGAGGTCCTCGTCGATGGCCTGTCCCCAGATGATTTCGGCGTCTTCGCCGACCTCTTTGAAAATGCGGTCGGATGCCTCGGTCATCTCTTCCAGGGTCAGATCGCTGGTGCTGGTGATGTTCATCAGGACACCCTTGGCGCCGGTGATGGACACGTCCTCCAGCAGCGGGTGGGAAATGGCCCGTTCGGCCGCTTCCACGGCACGGCTCTCGCCGCTGGCGATGCCGATGCCCATCAGGGCCATACCCGCCTTGGACATGGTGGTCCGTACATCCGCAAAATCCAGGTTGACCAGCCCCGGCTTCATGATCAGGTCCGTGATGCCTTTGACCGAATGCAGCAGAATCTCGTCGGCCTTCAGGAACATGTCCACCATTCGTGCGTTTTTGGAGGCCAGACCCCGCAGGCGGTCGTTGGGAATGGTAATGACCGTGTCGGCGACTTCCTTCAGGGCCTCGATCCCCTCTTCGGCCTGACGCATCCGCTTCTTTCCTTCAAAGGAAAAAGGCTTGGAGACCACGGCCACGGTCAGCGCACCCAACTCCTTGCAGATTTCGGCGATCACCGGAGCGGCGCCGGTGCCGGTGCCGCCTCCGAACCCGGCCGTGATGAAAACCATGTGGCTTTCCGCCAGGGTTCCCCGAAGGAGATCCTGGCTTTCCAGCGCCGCCTCCCGCCCGATGGACGGGTTGGATCCTGCGCCCAGACCTTCGGTGAGCTGCTCCCCGATCTGGATGGTCACCGATGCCCTGGACTGGTCCAGCGCCTGCGCGTCGGTGTTGGCGGCGATGAACTTGACCCCTTCGAGGTTCGAGTTGATCATGTTGTTGATCGCGTTGCCGCCGGCGCCGCCCACGCCGATCACTTTGATTCTTGCCGCTTTTTCCGTGTCCACCATTGTGAATGCCGTCATGTTTCCCCCCCTCGGGTTGTGTGGGTTTGCTATCGGTTTCGTCCGTTTGCGCCGGGTCAAATGACTTCCTTGAACCAGCGTTTCATGCGGTTGAAAAGACGGTTGAAAATGTTGTCGTCCCTTATGCGGAATTTTTTCTCTGGGCTGCGCCGGGCGCCATACAGCACCAGCCCGACCCCCGTGGCGTACATGGGATTGCTGACCACATCCACCAGTCCGCTGATACCCATCGGCTTGCCCTGACGCGTGGGCAGATCGAAAACGGATTCGGCCACGTCGACCATGCCGTCCAGCAGGCACGATCCCCCGGTGAGGACCAGGCCGGAGTGAAGGGTGTTTTCCAATCCGGCGCGGTACACCTCCCGTTTCAGGAGGGTGAAGATTTCCTCCACCCGCGGTTCCAGGATTTCACCAAGGATCTGCCGGGGAAGATTCCGCGGGTTTCTGCCCCCCATCCCCGGCACTTCGATGGTTTCGTCGCTTCCGATGTTCCGGCTCAGGCAAGTGCCGTACTTCGTCTTGATTTTTTCGGCTTCGGCCATCGGTGTGCGAAGTCCGATGGCGATGTCGTTGGTCAGGTTGTTGCCGCCCAGAGCGAGCACGAAGGTGTGCCGGATGTTTTTCCCCGAAAAAATGGCCAAATCGGTGGTTCCTCCGCCCATGTCGATGAGGGCCGAACCCTGCTCCATCTCCTCTGCGGAAAGAACCGATTCGCTGGAGGCCAGCGGTTCCAGCACGATGTCACATACATCCAGCCCCGAGCGGTTGGCGCACTTGACGATGTTGTGCGCCGAGGCCACGGCTCCGGTGACGATGTGAATCTTGGCCTCCAGCCGGACCCCGGACATGCCCACCGGATTCTGGATGCCGGGTTGGTCGTCCACGATGAATTCCTGGGGCAGTACGTGGATCACTTCGCGGTCCATGGGGATGGCCACAGCCCGGGCCGCGTCGATCACGCGGTCTACATCGGATTTCATCACTTCCGGTCCTTTGATGGCCACGATGCCCCGGCTGTTGAATCCCATGATGTGCCCGCCGGCGATGCCTGCGTACACCGAGGAGATTTCACAGCCGGCCATCAGTTCCGCCTCCTCCACCGCCTTTTGTATGGACTCCACCGTGGCTTCGATGTTGACCACCACGCCCTTGCGGAGTCCGATGGAGGGGTGGGTCCCGATGCCGATGATATTCACATCCCGGCCGGTCACCTCTCCCACCACGGCGCAGATCTTGGTGGTGCCGACATCCAACCCGACGATGATCTCGGATTTGCCGTGCATGCTCATACCTCCTCCCTTGAGTCTTCTTCGGATGCCTCCAGAACCGCCGGCGTCACCACGATCCGGTTCAGGTTGATCAGGTCCACGCTTTCCAAACGGGAAAAGCGCTTTCGGCTGTGGATGTAAGCAAGAATCTTCTCGAGCTTCGCCAGTTTTCTTGGATACTGGTCGTATCCAATTTTCACCGCGCCGACGGATTCGTCCGTGTACAGGGTCAGGCCGATCTCCCGGTCCACCTCTATGGCTCGGAGGTGGTTGCGGGCCAGGATGCCGCCGTTTTTCAATCCCAATCGAAGGATTTCCAATACGGCTTCGAAAGCCGGGCTGCCTTTCTGATCACCCAGGCGGATGTCCGAAAAGGACAGGCCGCGGATCAGGGGCAGATCCGAAGGATCGGCCGCGTCCATCTCCTTGTAGATTTCCCCGTGGATGTTGACGAGGAAGCGGCGGTCCAGGTCGAGCACGGCCACGGGCTGCTGTTCCTCCAGGTCGATCCGGATGGTGTCGGGAAATTCCCGCCGCACGGATACCTCCGCCACCAGAGGGTGGGCCAGCAACTGTTTTCGGGCCACGACAAGGTTCACCGAAAGGATGTTGGCATCCTCCCGTATGCCGGCCCGTTCCAGCACTTCGGAGCGACGCAGCGCGTGGATTCCTTCCACTTCCAAGTGCCGCAGGCGGAAATAGCCGCATTGGGTCACGACGTCGTAGCCGAAGATGAAACACAAGGCCATGGCCGCCAGAAGCATCCCGGCGGCCAGCGTGCGCATCAGCCGCGCCAGCCCCCTCAGCATGGACCCGCCCCGGCGGTTGTGGGGCCTCCGGTGGCGGTTGGGTTTCCGCTTAGCGACCAATGATCTTCACCTCCTCTTCCAAATCCACCCCGAACCGCTTGGAGACGGCCTCCCGAATGCGGTCCCTGAGACGCAGGATGTCCGCGGCCGTGGCCGATCCACTGTTGACGATGAAGTTGGCGTGAACCGCAGAGACGACGGCTCCGCCGATACGGCTTCCCTTCAACCCCGCCCGGTCGATGAGTTCCCCGGCCGAGGGGCCCGAGGACGGGTTCTTGAAAAAGCAGCCTCCGGACGGTTCCTGCAGCGGCTGGGTCGCTTTTCTTCGCTCCAGCAGCGCAATGACTCGCTTTTGGATACGGTCCGGGTCTCCCCGACGCAGACGGAACCCGCCGCCGAGCACGACCCAACCCTCCGAACCCGACCGGTCCTCCTGGATCGAGAATTTCCGGTATCCGAACCGCACCTGTTCCCTCGGCAGGACCTTGGTGGCGCCGTCAGGGAAAAGGATCGTGACGGTGTCCACCACATCGGCCATGCAGCCGGCGGATGTGCCCGCGTTCATGACCACGGAACCGCCGATTGTTCCGGGTATTCCGACGGCGAAATGCATACCCTCCAGTCCGTGTTCGGCGGCAAATCGGCACAGGCGCTGCAGACGGGCACCCGCCATTGCGGTGACCCAAACCGTTTCCCCGGAGCGGTCCGTGACCGCCACTTCCCGCAAGCATGCGCGGAGAACGATCACCAGCCCATCCACCCCGGCGTCGCGAACCAGCAGATTCGTTCCGTCTCCGACGATGCGGTAGGGGATGCCCTCGGAGGCCGCCCGGCGCACCAGCTCCACGAGATCGGCGGTGCGCTCAGGGACCACGTAGGCATCCGCAGGTCCGCCCACCCGGAACCAGGTATGGCGGGACATGGGCTCGTCGAAGAGGACCCGGTCGTCGAGCAATGTCCGCAGCCAGCTGCGGGTCTGTGGGTTCAGCGCCATGGGCTGTTCTCGCCCTCCATGTCATCCCCGGGTCCATTTGCGGATCCGGTGGGTTTCGTTTCTGCCAGCCGCTCCAGCAGCATTTCACCCACCCGCCACACGTTTCCGGCCCCGAGGGTCAACAGGATGTCTCCCGCGGTCAGCACTTCGCCGGCTCGCTCCACAGCGGTGGGAAAGTCCGGGACGTGGATCACTTGACGGTGACCGTGGGCGGCGATGCCGGCGCACAGTGATTGGGCATCGACGCCTTCGATCTCGTCCTCGCCGGCCGAGTAGATGGGAAGCACCATCAAAACGTCCGACTGGTAGAAGGCGCGGGTGAATTCGTCGAACAGCGCCCGGGTCCGGGAATAGCGGTGGGGTTGAAACACCACCACTCGCCGTCGGTCCGGCCAACTGGTTTGCAGGGCCTCCAGCGTGGTCTTGATTTCCGTGGGGTGATGGCCGTAGTCGTCGATGACGGTCACTCCCGCCGCCTCTCCCTTGATCTCCAGCCGCCGTTGTACCCCTTCCAGCGTTTCCAGAGAGCTCTTGATCACATCGAAGGGAATCTCCAGCTCGAGGCCCACAACAATGCTGGCCATGGCGTTGTAGACGTTGTGGCGGCCGGGCAGGTTCAGGGTGATTTCCCCCAGCCGTCGGTCCCGTTCGTGGACGGAAAACCGGCTCCGCAGTCCGTCGAACCGCACGTCCTTTGCCTGGAAATCCGCCTGACTGGTCATACCGTAGGTGGCAAACCGTTTTTGGATCTGCGGCATCAGGGCCTGGACCGGTTCGTTGTCCAGGCAGAGGACGGCCAGTCCGTAAAAGGGAATCCGGTCCAGAAAGCCCAGAAAGGTTTTCTGGATGTGATCCATGTCCCGGTAGTAGTCCAGATGTTCCCGATCGATATTGGTGACCACTGCGATGGTGGGCGAGAATTTCAAAAAGGAGCCGTCGCTTTCGTCGGCCTCGGCCACGATGTAGTCTCCGGATCCGAGAACGGCGTTGGATCCCAGGCCCTTGAGCTTGCCGCCGATGACCACCGTCGGATCGAGGTTTCCGCCGGCCAGAACGGAAGCCACCAGCGAGGTTGTGGAGGTTTTCCCGTGGGCGCCCGCCACGGCGATGCTGTATTTGAGCCGCATCAGCTCGGCCAGCATTTCCGCACGCGGTATGATCGGAATATTGGCCGACCGCGCCGCCTGGATCTCGACGTTGCTCCGACGAACGGCCGAAGAGATCACCACCACATCGGCGCCTTTCACGTGGTGCTCCCGGTGACCCTCGTATACCGTTCCACCCAGACCCTGCAGGCGACGAGTGATCTCAGAGGACTTGAGGTCGGAGCCGGAAACCCGATACCCAAGGTTCAGCAGCAGTTCGGCGATGCCGCTCATGCCGATGCCCCCGATGCCGACGAAATGGATATGATATTGCTTCCGGTACATGGTCTACACCCTCCGTCCGCTTCTTCTTCCCATGCGGATCGCCACGCGGCACAGGTCGTCCACGATCGCCTCCGCCGCTTCCGGTCTGCCAAGCCGCTGCGCCCGTTCCGCCATCTGTGCCAACCGTTCCGGCCGTGCGCGAAGCGACTCCAACCGTCGCGCCAGAACCGGGCCGCTGAGGTCTTTTTCCAAGATCATTTCTGCGGCTCCCTCCTCGGCCAGGGACTGGGCGTTTCGCACCTGGTGATCGTCGGCTGCGAAGGGGAAGGGCACGAACACCGCCGGCTTGCCCATTACCGTCAGTTCGGCAACCGTCGTGGCGCCCGCCCTGCAGAGCACCACATCGGCTTCGGCGTAGACGGCCGCCATGTCGTCGATGAAAGGGGCCACTTGAGCCTCGACATGGCGCAGCCGGTAGCCCTGCTCCACGTGGGCTGCATCCGAATGCCCGGTTTGATGAACGAAACGGTATCGTGTCGGCTCGGGCAATGCCTCCAGCGCCTCCAACACCGCCAGGTTGATGCGGTGTGCCCCCTGGCTGCCGCCCACCACCAGAACCGTGAACCGGTCGTCGGTCCGGGTCGCCCCGGCCGCCGGCCGCGTCCGCAGCGATCGGCGCACGGGGTTTCCGGTCACGAGGCACTTGCCGGCGGGAAAGTGCCCGGCGGACCCCCCGAAAGTCAGGTAGACCCGGGACGCCAATCGGGACAGCATGCGGTTGGTGACGCCGGGCAGACGGTTCTGTTCGTGAAGGGTTACGGGAAGGCCCATCATCCAGGCCGCTGAAACCACCGGTGCCGAGGCATAGCCGCCGACCCCCAGGACCAGATGCGGCCGGAATCGAGCCAGGACCCCCAGGGATTGAAAGACACCGACGCCGAGTTGGGAGACAGATCGCAGACGATGGGGTAGACTGCGCCCCTTGATGGGCCCGGCCGATACGCAAAACAACGGAAACCCGGCTTTGCCGAGAACCGAGCGTTCCAGGGCGTTTCCCCTGCTGACGAAACAGACGGCGTTGCGCGGGTTCCGGTCCCGAAACGCCTCGGCCACGGCGATGCCTGGAAACAAATGCCCGCCGGTGCCGCCGCCGGCCACGGCCATGCGCAAGCCGCCCCGGACCGTGTCGGTGGGGGGCGACGCTTGGTCGTTTGCCTGGACCGTCTTCCGCTCCATCATGGGCGGGTTCTCCTTTCCCGGCGCCTGGGTTCGCGAGGCTTCGCTTTCGCCGTCTGGGGAGCCCCGATGTTCATGAGCACCCCGACCGATGCCATGCTGATCAACAGCGATGTCCCTCCGTAGCTGATGAACGGGAGGGTCAGACCCTTGGGCGGCAGCATGCCCATGGTGACCCCCATGTTGATGCAGACTTGAAGCCCCAAGGTCGCGGTGAGGCCCATGGCCACCAGCGTCCCGAAGCGGTCCAGGCTGCTTCGGGCGATGGCCACCCCGCGCCAAATGATCAGGGCGTACATGGCGATAATGAACAAAACGCCCACCAGGCCGAGCTCCTCTCCGATGACGGAGAAGATGAAGTCCGTATGGGGCTCGGGCAGGTAGAACAGTTTCTGATACCCTTTGCCGATACCCGCTCCCCAGAGGCCGCCGGAGCCGAACGCCATGAGGGAGTGGATGATCTGGTATCCGGCGTCGGCCGAATACTTCCAGGGGTCGAGAAAGCTCAACAGGCGGCGCATGCGATACAGCTCCTGGACCATCAGGTAATAGGCCGGCGGCAACAGGACCAGCATGACCGCCAACAGGTGCCAAAACCGCACACCGCCCACGAACAGCACGATCCAGGCAACAGCGCAGAGCAGCACGGCCGAGCCGAAGTCCGGCTCCAACAGGATCAGCGCACAGAAGATCCCCAGCACCACCAGGTGCGGCAGGAAACCCACCGAAAAATCCTGTACCCGGTCGGACTTGCGGTTCAGGGAATCGGCCAGGTAGATCACCAGGGCGAACCGTGCAAATTCCGACGGCTGGAAACTGATGCCCCCCAAGCGCAACCAGCGCGCCGACCCGCCCGCTGCGTAGCCGAAATCGGTGACGTAGATGGCCATCAGAAAGCCCAAGCTGGCCAACAGCAGCGGATAGGCCAACACCTGCAGATAGCGGTAGGGAAAGTGCCGCCCAATGACCAGTGCCGCGATGCCCAGAAGGGCGAAAATGCCCTGCCTTTTGAGAAAGTAATAACCGGAGCCGTACTGTTTCAGGGCCAGAGCCGAACTGGCGCTGTAAACCATGACGATGCCGATGCCCACCAAAAAGAGCACCGGAAAGAGCAGGCGCACGTCGTACACGCTGGTGGCGGTCTGGGGTTTCATGCATCGGCCCGCCCTTCCGACGTCTGGAAGCGCCGAAGTTCTTCGCAGAAGGCCTCCCCCCGCTCGGCATAGCTGGAGAAGGCGTCGAAGCTGGCACAGCCCGGGGACATCAACACCACGTCTCCAGGCTCGGCAGTTGCCATCGCGCGGTGGACGGCCTCGGCCAGGGTGTTCACCGTTTCGCTCTCGACCATGTCGCCCAGCGCGGCGGCAAGGGTGCCGGCCGCCTCGCCGAAGAGAATCAGGCGTTTCACGACCATTCCCACACGATTTCGCAGTCGGTGGAAGTCGCCGCCCTTGTCCCGGCCGCCCATCAGCAGCACCAGGGGAGCCGTGAAGGAGTCCAAGGCTCTTTGCACGGCGTCCACGTTGGTGGCCTTGGAGTCGTTGTAGCAGCGGATGCCGCGAATCTCGGCGACCAGCTGCATGCGATGGTCCGGTGTCGCAAATCGGATTAGAGCTTCCTGAATCCCTTCGGCAATGCCGCCTGCACACCGGGCCGCCAGAACGGCTGCGCAGGCGTTTTCCATGTTGTGCTCGCCGGCAAATCCCACCTGCGACAGGTCGTATGTCTCCCAACCGCCGTCCGGTGCCTGCAGCGATATTTTTCGGCCGTCCAGTTCCGCCGAAGGCCGGGATTCGTCCCCGTGCGCAGCCTTTCTGCCGTAGAAGCGAACCGTCGCACGGATCCTTCCGGCCAGACGGCGGACGGCGGAGTCGTCGGCATTCAGTACGGCCGTGTCCTCTGCCCGCTGTCCGGAGAAAAGGCGCGCCTTGGAGGCGGCGTAGTCGGCAAAGTCGTCGTAGCGGTCCAGGTGGTCCGCCGTGATGTTCAGCAGCACCCCCACCGTTGGCCGGAAGGTTTCAATGGTGTCGAGCTGGAAGCTGCTCACCTCCACCACCACCACGTCCACGAATTTCCCAGACATCACATACTCCGAAAGGGGATTTCCGATGTTGCCGCCGACGAACACCGATTTTCCGGAACGCTCCAGCATCTTTCCGATCATGGAGGTGACGGTGGTCTTTCCGTTGGTCCCGCTGACGGCCACCATCGGGCGGTCCACCCGGCGTGCGGCCAGCTCCAGCTCCCCCCACACCGGGATGCCCGCTTTTCGGGCCGTAGACACCGGCGCCAGGGTGTGAGGAACCCCCGGGCTGAGAACGATCAGCTCCGCATCCGCGAAGCTTCGTTGCCCATGTCCGCCGACCTCGACGGTCACCCCCTGCTTTCGCAGGCCTGCCGCAGCCTGCCGCAGGTCCGGGCTGTCGGCCGCGTCCGTGACCGAAACCTTGGCCCCCAGCTGCAGCAGCAGGCGCGCCGCCGCCGCACCGGAGCGGGCCAGGCCCACCACGGTGACCCGCTTGCCGGTGAGGTCCAGGGGCGGCGGGAGTGTCGAGGCGTTCATGTGTTCCGGTCCTTCCATGCGATCCGTTTGCCGATGCCGTCAGCGAAGCTTCAACGTACTCATGGCCACCAGCGCCAGGGCGATGGCGATGAGCCAGAAGCGGACGATCACCTTCGGTTCGGGCCAGCCTTTCAGTTCGAAATGATGGTGCAGCGGCGCCATTCGGAAGATCCGCCGGCCGTGGGTCATCTTGAAGTAGCCCACCTGGGCGATGACCGACAGCGTCTCGATGACGAAAAGCCCGCCCACCAGCACCAGCAGGATTTCCTGTTTGGTGATGACGGCCACGGTCCCCAGTGCCCCTCCCAGGGAGAGGGATCCCACATCACCCATGAAGACCTGTGCCGGGTAGGCGTTGAACCAGAGAAAGCCCATGCCTGCCCCGGCCATGGCGCCGCAGAAAATGGCGATCTCGCCGCTGCCCGCAACGTATTTGATTTGCAGGTATTCGGCGAATTTCACGTGACCCGTCACATAGGCGAACACCATGTAGGTGGATGCCGCGATGATGAACGGGCCCACGGCCAGCCCGTCCAAACCGTCCGTCAGGTTCACCGCGTTGGAGGAGCCGATGATCACCAGAGCAGCGAAGACGATGTACCCCCAGCCCAGGTCGGGGTGGATGTTTTTGAAAAACGGGACGGTCACCTCCGTGGAGAATCCCGGCAGGGCGAAGACGAAGCACCCCGTGGCAAGCGCAACGGCGGCCTGCAGGGAAAACTTGGCGACCACCCCCAGGCCCTTGCTGTGCTTTTTGATCTGCATCAGCCAGTCGTCCGCAAAACCGATGACCCCCAACGCGATTGTGGTCATCAGTGCCGTCCAGACATAGGCATTCGTCAGGTCCGTCCACAGAAGAGTGGAGAGCGTGATGGCCAGCAGCATCAGGGCGCCGCCCATGGTCGGCGTACCCGCCTTGCCCCGGTGGCTTTCGGGGCCGTCCTCCCGTATGTACTGTCCCACCTGCATCCGCTGGAGTCTGCGGATCATCCACGGCCCGACCAGAAAGCAGATGAGAAAAGCCGTCAGGCTCGCGTAGATCATGCGGAACGTGATGTAGCGGAACACGTTGAAGGCCGAAATGACGTCCCGCAGCGGATAGAGGAGGTGATAGAGCATGGCTACCGTTTCGTGTCCATGTCGTCGCCGTTTCCCGGCGCCGATGCGTTCGATTCCTGCAGGCGGTCGCACACGGCGGCCACCACCGTTTCCATCTTCATGCCTCGGGAACCTTTCACAAGGATGCGGTCCCCATCGCGGACCTGACGGAGAAGATCCCGGACGATTTCCTCCTTGGTGCCGGTATGGATGCTCCCGGCCGCCAGGCCTGCCCTTGCGGCTCCTTCGGCCACGGCGACGGCATGGTCGCCGGTGGCGTACAGTCGGTCGAGCCCTGATTGCGCCGCCAGCACACCGAGCTCCTCGTGCAGCCGCTCGGCGCTGTCTCCGAGCTCCAGCATGTCCCCGAAAACGGCCATTTTCCGGCCGGGACCCGTTGCCTCCACCAGGGTTTGCACTGCCGCCGCCATGGATGCCGGGTTGGCGTTGTAGGTGTCGTCCAGCACGACGATGTCTCCGGCCAGTGCCAGCCGGCGCATCCGGTTGTCCACCGCATGGTAGCGGCTCAGGCCCCGTGCGATGTCGGAAAGGCCGATTCCCAGGACCCGACCGACGGCGGCTGCAGCCAGTGCATTGGACACCATGAACGGGGCTCCGGTGCGCAGCCGGACCCGCTGCCGTTTACCGCCGATGATCAGCTCGAAGCCGATTTCCGCCGGTAAGACATCCACTTCGGCGGCGCGCACCGCGGCGCTCTCGTCAAGACCGAAGGTAAGGGTCGCGTGGTCGCTCCGGTCTGCGAGCGCCATCACCCGGGAATCGTCTGCGTTGAGGACCACGGTGCCGCCGGTGCGGACGGTTTCGAGCAGTTCGGCCTTGGCCTCGGCAACACCTTCGATGGAGCCGACTCCCTCCAGGTGGGCGGGGCCGATGTTGGTGATCACGCCCACGTCCGGCATACAGATGGTGCCCAAACGGCGGATTTCTCCGAAGTGGTTCATGCCCAGCTCCAGCACCGCCCACCGGTGTTCCGGCCGCAATGAGAGCAGGGTTAGGGGCAGGCCGATCTCATTGTTGTAGTTGCCGCGGGTGGACAGCGTCTCGAATCGGGTGGCGACCACCGCGGCGGTCATGCGCCGCGTGCTGGTCTTCCCGTTGGAGCCCGTGATGGCCACCACGGATGCGGCAGAGCGCCCTCGGTGGTATGCCGCCAGGTCTCCGAGCGCGCGTGTGGTGTTCGGCACCGCCACGCAGGCCGCTCCCGTTTCCCGCAAGGAGGACAGCGGCAGGTCGGAGAGGCGGTCTTCCGATACGACGAAACCGCGGATTCCCTTTTCGGCCACCTCGGCAACGAACCGGTGCCCATCGTGCACCTCGCCCACAAGCGCCACGAAGAAGCGGCCCGGCTCCACCGTGCGCGAGTCGATGGCGACGCCGGCAAAAGGCAGGGCCGGATCTCCGCAGCACAGGCGGCCGCGGACGGCCTCCGCGATCTGCCCTGCGGTCCACGGGTGCGTCGCGTTCATCGGGTCCTCCGGTTCATCGGGAATCGCCGCAGGGGCTTCGGGCAGGGGAGGTCCGGGTCAACCGTGTACCGTCGGGAAGATGAGCAACGGTACACGTGTCCGCGCGCGATCGTCAGCTGTAGCGGTTTCCGAGGCCCCTGCGGCGTATTCCACCTCATGTGGCTGCCACCTTTTTGGGCCGCATTCCCAGCGCTTCGGCGGCCACGCTGCGGTCGTCGAAGTCGATGGTGCGGTCTTTCAATATTTGATAGGTTTCGTGCCCTTTGCCCGCGATGAGCAGGGTGTCCCCAGGCCGGGAGGCTTCCACCGCCAGGCGAATGGCACTGGCTCGGTCCGGCATCACGGTCCAGCCGGGGGCTTCGAAGCCTCTGGTCAGGTCCGCGGGCTCGCAATATCGGGTTTCTGCATCGCGCACTCCGTCCAGGATGTCCGCGATGATGGCGTCCGGGTCTTCGCTGCGGGGATTGTCGGAGGTCACCACGGAAAGGTCCGATCCGGCCGCGGCGATGCGCCCCATCAGGGGTCTCTTGGAGCGGTCCCGGTCACCCCCGCAGCCGAACACGCTGATGATACGGCCGCCGCCTAGCTCTCGCAGCGCTCGCAGGACGTTGTCCAGGGCATCGGGTGTGTGGGCGTAGTCCACATAGACGAAGCGACCGGTCTCGTTCGGTACCGGCTCGAGTCGACCCGGCACGGCCGTCAACGATGCAACGCCCTTTCGCACGGCGTCGGCGGAGATGTCCAGGGCCGCCGACGCGCCAGCGGCACAGAGAATGTTCTCCAGATTATGACGGCCCACCAGCGGCGATGCGAAGGGGACCTTCTCCTTCCGAAGGGAAAGGGTTCCCCGGACCCCTCTTCGATCGCAGGCAACACCCTCCGCGCTGATGTCTGCGTACTCCGAAACGCCCACGCCGATCGTCGCGCCCGGCAGGCTGTTTTTGAGTTCGACCCCTTTGGGATCGTCGACGTTGACCACCGCCCATCCCGTTCTGCGGCCGCCTTTTGTGCGGAGCAGGTGATCGAACAGGCGCCGTTTGCTGGTCCAGTAGGCATCCATGGTTTCGTGGAAATCCAGATGGTCCTGCGTGAGATTGGTGAAGATCCCCACATCGAACCGGCAGCCGGCCAGGCGCTCCAGCGCCAGTCCGTGGGAGGAGGCCTCCATGACCACGTGGGAGACGCCTGCGTCCCGCATTTCGGCCAGGATCCGCTGCAGGTCCAGCGATTCGGGGGTGGTCACCGGGTTCGGATAACTGTTTCCGGCATACCGGTAGTCGATGGTGCCGATGACCCCGGGCCGGTGCCCCGCGGCCAGCAGCACGCTCTCCAGCAGATAGGCCGTGGTGGTTTTCCCGTTGGTTCCGGTGATGCCGATCATGATCATCGCGTCCGCCGGTCGGCCGTAGTAGGCGGCCGCAGCCCGTCCCAGCGCCTTCCGGCTGCTGTCCACACGGATGACCGGCACCGGCGCGCTCCCGGCGCGCTCCGTGACGACCGCCGCCGCGCCGCGGGAAACGGCTTCGTCGATGAATCGATGCCCGTCGGACCGGAAGCCGGGGATGGCGAAGAACACGCCTTTCTCGCCGACGCTTTGGGCACGGTAGTGCAGCCCGGAGATCTCCGGATCCGCCCCCTGCGCTTCAGGGACTCGCGCCTCCAGCATCTGGATCAGTTCCGACAACCGCATCAGCGTTGGTCTCCGGTAGTGTTCCGGGCCATCAGGCGTTCACCGATCCGGCCCGGCGCGATGTTCAAGTAATCCAGGGTTTGGTGGGCGATCTTTTTGAATGCCGGTGCCGCCACCGAACCCCCATAGTGGTGCTTTTTCGGCTCGTCCACCACCACCAGGATCACCACGGCCGGTTTCTCCATCGGGGCAAACCCCACGAAGGAGGAGACGTACTTCCGGTTGGAGTAACGGCCGGTTTCCCGGTCGATCTTTTGGGCCGTGCCGGTTTTCCCGGCGGCGCTGAATCCGTCCAGGGCGGCGCGGGTCCCTGTGCCGCCCTCGGTGGTGACGGTGTGCATCATTCGAGCGACGGTGTTGGCCGTCTGCACCGACACCGCCTGCCGCACCGGCCGCGGGGCATACCGGTGCAGCAGTCTCCCGTTGGGGTCCGTGACCGCCTGCACGAGAAACGGCCGCATCAGCAGGCCTTCGTTGGCCAAAGCGGCCACTGCGGCTGTGAGCTGGAGGGCGGACACCGCAATACCCTGACCGAAGGCAATGGTGCCGGCGTCGATTTTCGTCCAACTTCGATAGTCGGCCAGGCTCCCGGACGTCTCCCCCGGACAGTCGATACGGGTCTTCCGGCCGAAGCCAAAGTCCAGCAGGGTACGGTACAAGGCTACCGGCCCGATCATTTCCCCCACTTTCACGGCGCCGATGTTGCTGGAGAACTTGACGATCTGCTGCAGCGAAAGCCATCCGTGCTTTTTCGTATCGTGAACGGTATTGCCGCCCACCCGGTACGATCCGTTTTCACAGAAAAAAATGCTGTTTTTCGTATATCCGCCATGCTCCAGCGCAGCGGCGGCGCTGAAGATTTTCATGGTGGAGCCGGGCTCGAACGGGTCGGTGATGGCCCGGTTGCGCCAGACTTTCCGGTCGTATTCGCCGAAAGCGTTGGGATTGAAAAACGGATAGTGGGCAATGGCCAGAACGGCCCCGGTGGAGGGGGCCATCACCACCGCGATGCCCGACCGACCGGCGTTTTCGACAACTGCCTCTTCCAGCGCCTTTTCGGTGATGAACTGAATGGTGCTGTCAATGGTCAGGACGATGTCGTTTCCCTTGTCGTTTCCGATACGCTGCCGTTCACCGTCGAAACCCCGCCCCAAGGCGTCGCGCAGCATGCGAATCTGTACTTCTTTGCCGCGCAGTTGATTGTCGTAGTAGAATTCGATCCCCTCCAGACCGTTTCCATCCATTCCCGAAAAGCCGATGACTTGGGCCGCCAGCGTCCGGTGGGGATAAAACCGGCTGTGCTCGGTCAGAAAGTCGATACCCGGCAGGTCCAGTGCCCGCGCGGCCTGGACTTCCTTGGGTACGACATGGCGTTTGATCCAGACAAAGGTGGTGTCGGCGGCGAGCCGGGTTGCCGTCTCGGTGGGATCCATGTGCAGGACCTTTCCCAGGGACAGGGCCGTCCGTTTCAGCTGGTCTGCCGGCACGGCCGGAGGGTAGGCAGCGATGGAGGTCGCATCCACGCTCACCGCCAGCTCCCGGTGCTTGGCATCATAGATGTTCCCTCGTTTGCCGCGATATGTCTGAGAACTTTCCACCTGGGCGCTGGCCTTTTCCGAGAGCCAGTCGTACCGGACGATCTGCAGCTGGACGGCCCGGCCGGCCATCGCCGCAAGTGCCAGCCCGATCAGGATGCCGACTCCCGTCGCCCGAAGGCGTATGTTCCGGTCCTCGTCCTTCTTCATCGGATGATCACCATCTGCTCCGGACTCGGCTTGACCAGACCGATATTGGTTTCGGCGATCCGGGCGATGCGCTCGGGCGACTTGAGCCGCTCCAGCTCGATTTTCAGGTCGTCCTGCAGTGTGACGAGTTCGCGCCCGCGGTCGTTCGCCTGATTGATGGCGTAGCCCTGGTTGACGTTCTGGACCCGGCACCAGGTGTAGAAAAACAGTTCGATGATGAATACGGCCATCAGCAGGCCCCACATGGCGGCAAGTCGCGTGTTGGTGGGTTGTCGGGGGCGTTTCCGGTTCATCTGCGTCACACGCGTATGGGTGGTTTCCGATCCAGGCGGCGCCGCGCTGCGCGGCGCCTAACCGGTCCGGCTAGTTCCGCTCCGCCACCCGGAGCCTCGCACTCCGGGCCATCGGGTTGGCTTCGATTTCGGTTTTCGTCGCCTGGAGCCCCTTTCGGACCGGAAGCCGCAGCTTCGGCGTCCCGCCGCAGGTGCAAATCGGAGCACGGGGAGGGCATGTACAAGCTGCCGACAGGGATTTCAGGCTCTGTTTGACGATCCTGTCCTCCAGGGAATGGAAAGAAATTACGCACAAACGGCCGCCCGGGCGGAGCAGGTCCGCCGCGGTGTTCATGAAGGTCTCCAGACGCTCCAGCTCCCGGTTCACTGCAATTCGCAGCGCTTGGAATACACGGGTGGCTGGATGGATCGGGGGCCGCTTTTTTTGCCTGCCGAGCACGACACCCGAAACGATGCGCGTCAGTTGCCCCGTAGTGCGGATGGGTTCCTTTTGCCGGTGACGCACCAGCTCGCGGGCAATGGGCTTGGCCAGACGCTCTTCTCCATATGTTCGGAATACTCGGGCCAGTTCCTCGGCGGAAAGCCGAGCGACCAGGTCCGCTGCCGTGATTTCCGTGTCGACGTTCATGCGCATATCGAGGGGCTCGTCTTGTTGAAAACTGAAACCCCGCCCGCTGGAAGTGAGTTGGTGGAGGGACAGACCGAGATCGAGACAGATACCGTCCAGGCCTTCGATGCCGATCCGCTGGAGAATGTCCGCAAGGTGAGCGAAGTTGTCGTGGAACAGCCGAACACCGCTGCCGAAGACCGCCAGCCGCTGTTGGGCATGGCGTATGGCATCCTTGTCCTGATCCACCCCGACCAGGATTCCGCCCGGCATAATGTTTCGGCAAATGGCTTCCGCATGTCCTGCGCCCCCCACCGTACCATCCGCAATCACCTTTCCCGGTCGACAGACGAGATGCTCGACCACCTCGTTCAGCATCACGGGAATGTGGTGAAACGACATACGATTACAGCCCTAGTCTGGCGATTTCGTTTCTTACTTCCTCCTTCTTGAGGTCGTCTTCGAGTTCCATGTTCTCCTTCTCCCATTTGCTCCTGGACCAGATTTCGAAGTGGTCGAGAACGCCGACCAGAACGATGTCCTTTTCCAGGTCCGCGTACTGCCGCAGCGGCTGGGGAATGAGCGTTCGTTCCTGTTTGTCGATGGTGCATTCGAAAGCGCCGCCGATGAATACCCTCCGGAAGCGGCGCATATTTTCGCTCTTTTCGGCCAGGGAGAGGATGCGGGTTTCGATCTTGTTCCACTCGTCATACGGGTAGGCCACCAGACAGCTGTCCATGCGGGAAACCATGATGCCGTCTCCCCCGCCTTCCCGGATGCCGTCGCGAAACCGGGAAGGCACGATGATGCGGCCTTTTGCATCGATGGTGTGAAAGGAGCTGCCCCGGAACATGATTGAACTCCCCATAACTCCACTTTAATCCACTTTGATACCCAAAAAACCTTATCTTGAGTGGGATGTCAAGGAAAAAATGCCGCAAGTATGAAAAAAATTTGAATAATTCGTTGTCTTTAGACCTGTAAATTGGGGAGGCCAGTGAAAGTGGAGCAAGGTGGAGGTTGTGGACTTCCATCGGGGGCTACCGGCGTACCGTCCTCTTCCAGCACCGCCGTCGGGTCCCGCCGGCTCGTGTTTTTCCCGAAAAAGATTGACTGGGAAGTGCCAGAGTTTACTTTAGGTCTGTACACGAAAACATCTCCGCCATCGGGGGATGACCTGCGATGCACGAAAAATTGGAACCGTCGCAGGCCGGCTGGTTTGACACGGCCATCGGATCGGGCTACACATGCCGTCGCCGCCGGATAACGGGCCCGGCCCCATGACGGAACCCCGAACGTACAACCCACACCGCACGAGGTACGCAAGGTATGGCGCTTTTATCGATCGAGCAGGCGATCCAAGACATCGCAGAGGGCAAAATGGTGATCCTGGTGGACGACGAGGATCGGGAAAACGAAGGAGACCTCTGCATGGCCGCGGAGAAGATCTCTCCGGAAGCCGTCAATTTCATGGCCCGTTTCGGCAGGGGACTGATTTGCCTGGCCATGAGCAGAGAGATGTGCGACCGGCTGGAACTGCCCATGATGGTGGACGCCAACACTTCCCGGTTTCAAACGGGATTCACCGTCTCCATCGAGGCCCGGCAGGGCGTCACCACGGGAATCTCCGCGGCCGACCGCGCCACCACGATTCGGACGGCGGTGGCCGACGACGCCCAGCCCGGCGATCTGGTCCGCCCTGGTCACATCTTCCCCCTGCGTGCCCGAAGTGGGGGGGTGATCGTTCGGGCCGGTCAGACCGAAGGATCGGTGGACCTGGCGCGGTTGGCAGGCTTGAAGCCCGCCGGCGTGATCTGTGAGATCATGGACGAGGACGGCACCATGGCACGCATGCCCGCCCTGGAGCGCTTCAGCCGGGAGCATGGAGTGGGCATCTGTACCATTGCGGATCTCATCGCCTTTCGCATGCGAAACGAAAGCTTTGTCCACCGGGCCGCCGAAACGGTGATTCCCACGGCCCATGCCGGGGAATTCCGGATCGTGGTCTACGAAAACGAAATGGAAAACTACCAGCATATCGCGCTGGTCAAGGGCGAGATCCACCCGGAGGAGCCGATCCTGGTGCGGGTGCATTCGGAGTGTCTCACAGGGGACATCTTCCGTTCCCAGCGCTGCGACTGCCGGGAGCAGCTGCACAAGGCCATGGAGATGATCGACCGAGAAGGGGCGGGGGTGCTGCTGTACGTTCGACAGGAAGGCCGCGGCATCGGCCTGGTCAACAAGCTCAAGGCCTACGCCCTGCAGGACAAGGGATACGACACCGTGGAGGCCAACGTAAAGCTGGGTTTCAAGCCCGACCTGCGCGACTACGGTATGGGGGCCCAGATTCTCGTGGACCTGGGGGTGCGCAAGATGCGTCTGATGACCAACAACCCGAAGAAGATCGTCGGTCTGGAGGGCTACGGCCTCACCGTCACCGAGCAGGTTCCCATCGAAGTGGAGCCCAACCCTCACAACAAGTGCTACCTGGAATGTAAAAAGCTCAAGATGGGCCACCTGCTCAACATCGACACGGTTCCGTAGCCCTGGCGGTTGCCAGAATTCCATCCCAATTACAACAGATCTTTCGTTTTGCAACATAGGGGAGGGCTTCATTCCCTCCCCTTCTCCATTCCGAGGCGAAAAGCACGGAGCAGCGGAGCGCGGGCCGGATGGCGGCCGTTCCAGCCGGTATGGAATCGAGAAGAAAAGGAGAAGAAGCATGAAAAAGATAATGGTCTTCGCCGCAGTCCTGCTGTTTCTTTCCGCTCAGACAGCCCTTGCGGATTGGATGGCCGAGCCCGTGGTTTTCCAGTCGACCTACTACGCCGACCAGAATCCGGACGTCGAGAACGTGGACGGCTACGACCAAGCCAAGCTGCTCGAACACTGGAAGAAGTTCGGTATCAACGAGGGCCGCAGAAGCTCCCCGGTTTTCGACGTGAAATACTACCTTCAGATGAACCCGGACCTCGCCAGGCAGTTCGGCCAGAAAAACTACCTGGAGGCGGCGAAGCACTGGTACAACCATGGCCGCAAGGAGGGTCGGGCCAGCCACCCCGACTTCGATGTGAAAATCTACCTGCAGAAAAATCCGGACGTGGTCAAGGCGGTGGGCGCCAAGAACTACGCCGCCGCCATCGACCATTACTTGGCCCATGGGTATATG
>JAJDOA010000093.1 GCA_022340405.1 Desulfobacteraceae bacterium
CCTCGTTTCCAGTCCTCGAAATACGGCAGTATTCCTGCGGCTGAAAACTCGGATCCTTCTTGACCTTGAACGAAAATCCTAATTTTGAGATAGCTTCTAAGCAGTTAACAGCAAGCAGAAAGCAGGTTACCGGCTGTCTCCGGCATTCGAACGCTGCCATCGGGCTGTTCCTGCTCACGGCTTACGGTTTGCCGTCCTTCCAACCTTCTGAACTTCTCAGCTTCTCAACTTCTTGACCTTTCTGATTACTGCTTACTGTTTTTCCCGCCATGCGACATCTCATTTTTAAAATCGGACCTCCCCCGTCTACCGATCCTCGTTCCCCCTCTTGGGCTTGTCTCCCGCTGCAGCAGTTTGCTATGGTAGAGAAAGGGACCGGGGCTGCGATATTCTGCGCAGATCGGAGCAAAGGTCCAAACCGCTATCAGGGCGATCCTGGCAATGACGAACGACATCTCACGCCGACCCTCCGTGTGGGCATCCATCGTGCGCTGGTTCGACACGGAAGCGGTGCCGGTGGAAGAAGGCGCGGGCCATGTGAAAAAGGTGGATTGGGTGCGCATCCAGCCGCTGCTGTTCATGCACCTGATGTGCCTGGGCGTGTTTTGGGTCGGCTGGAGCTGGGTTGCGGTTTCGGTCGCCGTCCTGCTGTACCTCGTCCGCATGTTCGCCATCACCGGCTTCTACCACCGGTATTTCTCCCATAACGCCTTCAAGGCCGATCGGCACTGGCAGTTCGTCTTTGCGGTGCTGGGCAACACCTCGGTCCAACGGGGTCCGCTGTGGTGGGCTGCCCACCACCGTCATCACCACCAGTACGCAGACCGCCCGGAGGACGTACACTCTCCGCGTCAGCATGGATTCTGGTGGAGTCACATCGGCTGGATGACCTCCAGGGCGAATTTCCCAACGCAATTGCGGTATGTCAGAGATTGGGCCCGCTATCCGGAGCTCCGATGGCTGAACCGTTTCGACGTCGTCGTTCCGATACTGCTGGCCGCGTTCCTCTATGGGCTGGGGGCCCTTCTGCAGCGCACGGCACCGGTGCTGGGGACCAGCGGCGCCCAGATGCTCGTCTGGGGGTTTTTCATTTCTTCGACGGTGCTCCTGCACGCCACCGTCACCATCAATTCCCTGGATCACATGTTCGGCACCCGAAGATACGACACCCCGGACACCAGCCGGAACAATCCGCTGTTGGCCCTGGTCACGCTGGGGGAGGGCTGGCACAACAACCACCACCATTACGCCGTCGCGGCACGGCAGGGCTTTTTCTGGTGGGAGTTCGACATCACTTATCTACTCCTGCGGGGATTGGAAAAAATGGGTATCATCCGCGATCTGCGGCCCGTACCGCAACATATCCTGCAGGAGGGGCGAATATCCGGATCCGCCTGAAATAAAGGAGCTCATATGAACATCGCCATTATCGGAAGCGGCATCTCCGGCCTGCTCACGGCGTACCTGCTCAGCGAGGATCACGACGTCACGATTTTCGAGGCCAACGACTACGTCGGCGGGCATACGCGCACGCTGGACGTTCCCTCCAATGCGGGAACCACCGCCGTGGACACCGGATTCATCGTATTCAACGAGCGGACCTATCCCAACTTCATCGCCTTGCTGGATCTTCTCGGTGTACCGTGGCAGCCGTCGGACATGAGCTTTTCCGTCCAGTGCGGCAAGACAGGAGTCGAATTCTGCCCCAGCAGCCTCGACGGCATCTTCGCCCAGCGGAAGAACCTTTTGAACCCCTTTTTTTTATGGATGCTGGTGGATGCGGTCCGTTTCCGCCACCGCTGTCGGGAACTGCTGCAGCGCGGGGACGACCGGGAAACGCTGTACGGGTATCTTCGCAGAAAACGCTACTCGAAAATGTTTCGGGAGCATTTCATCCTGCCCATGGGGGACGCCATCTGGTCCGCGGATCCGGAGCGTTTCCAGGACTTCCCCGTTCGGTTTTTTGCCGAATTCTTCGAAAACCACGGTTTCCTCCACTTCCGCCAGCCCCAGTGGCGAGTGGTCCGCGGCGGCTCCAGCCAGTACATCGAGCCCCTGACTCGCCGTTTTCGGGAACGGATCCGGGTGAACTGCCCGGTGGAAGGGATTCGACGCCTCCCCGACGGTGTGGAGATCACCCCCAGAGGGACGGCCGCCGAGCGGTTCGACCAGGTGGTGATCGCCGCTCATTCGGATCAGGCCCTGGCTTTGCTCAAGGATCCGACAGACGCCGAACGGGATATCCTCGGCAACATCGCCTACCAGGAGAACGACGTCGTACTGCACACCGACACTCGGCTGCTACCCGATCACCCCTCCGCATGGGCAAGCTGGAACTACTACGTCCCCCGACAGTCCATGGGACGCGTGGCGTTGACCTACAACATGAACAAGCTGCAGACTCTGCGAACCCCGGAGACCTTCTGCGTCACCCTCAACCGCCGGCGGACCATCGAACCGGACGCCGTCATCGCCCGTATGACCTACCATCATCCGGTGTACTGCCCGGACAGCCTGGTCGCCCGTCGGCGCCGGGAGGAAATCAGCGGAAAAAACAACACCTACTATGCGGGCGCATACTGGGGTTTCGGTTTCCACGAAGACGGCGTCAACAGCGCCCTGGCCGTCTGCCGGCATTTCGGCAAGACCCTGCCGGGAGGTCCGGAGTTGTAGAAAATCCTCGTCGCGGACTGCGATGATCTTTTTTGTGGCGCCATAAGCGACGGAAAATGACCTCTTGTCCGCCTCTGGCGGATTGAACCTGTAACTCTCTTGGAGTGCCATGCACAGCTGTATCTTCGAAGGCACCGTGCGCCACCGGCGATTTCACCCGGTCGACAACCGGTTTCGCTACCGGTTGTTCATGATGTATCTCGACCTGGGGGAGCTGTCCCGCGTGTTCGACGACCACCCGCTGTGGTCGGTGGGCACCCTGAACGTGGCCTGCTTCCTGCGCAGGGACCACATGGGGCCGCGCGACATCCCGCTGGATCGCGCCGTCAGGGATTACGTGGAGCGCCACACCGGAGAGCGCCCCACAGGACCCATCCGGATGCTCACGCATCTCCGCTACTACGGCTACTGCTTCAACCCAGTGAGTTTCTACTACTGCTACGATGCGCCGGGACACCGCGTGGATACCATCGTTGCCGAGGTGCACAACACGCCCTGGAAGGAAGAGCACCCCTATGTGCTCTCCGCCGCACTCAACGAGCACCCGATCGATGCGTGGCGGCGGTATCGATTCCCCAAATCGTTCCATGTGTCCCCTTTTATGGACATGGACAACGACTACGACTGGCGGTTCCGCGTTCCCGGCGACCGGCTCTCGGTCCATATGATCGCGCTGCACAAGGGACGGCGGCTGTTCGACGCCAGTTTGCAGCTCCGGCGGCGGGAAATTCATCGCGCCAATCTCACCCGGGCGCTGCTGGCATACCCGCTCATGACCACCAAGGTCGCCACCATGATCCACTGGCAGGCCCTGCGGCTTGTGCTGAAGAAGGCGCCCTTCTACGTACACCCCAAGAAGCGTCTCGAATAGCCGGCGCTCCGGCGCGATGCGCACGACGAGGAAAAGACCCCATGCCCACTACCATCGTTCCAGCGTCCACGGCCGACAGCCGCAAGACGGGAGGCCGCGCTGCCAGTTCTCTGGCAAGAAAACTGGTTCGGGCCCAGTTGCGAACGATCCGCACCGGGCGGCTCTCGCTGCAGGAGGGAGGCCGCCGCCAGACGTTCGGCCGGCCCACGGAAGACTTCCCGCTGGAGGCCGTCATCGACGTACGCGACCCGGGCTTCTTCTCCAAGACCGCATTCGGAGGCGATCTGGGCGCGGCGGAGGCCTACATGGCGGGATACTGGACCACCGACGACCTGACGGCGGCCATCCGAATCGTCCTGCACAACCAGATCGCCTCCGGCGCGGTACAGGGGCGGCTTGCACGCTGGGCGGCCCCGGCACACCTGCTGTTTCACATCCTCCGAAAGAACACCCCGGGCAGGAGCAGGGAAAACATCGTGGCGCACTACGATCTCGGAAACGATTTCTACCGTCTCTTTTTGGATGAAACCCTCACCTATTCCTGCGGCATTTTCGAAACCGACGCCAGCACGCTGGTTGAGGCTTCACGGGCGAAATACGACCGGATCTGCCGCAAGTTGCGCCTGGGGCCGGATGACGATGTGCTCGAAATCGGAACCGGATGGGGTGGATTTGCCCTGCACGCCGCCAGCCGGTACGGTTGCCGGGTCACCACCACAACGATTTCGGACCGACAGCACGCACTGGCCTCCGAGAGAATCCGAGATGCGAGGCTCGACCAACGGATCACACTCCTCAAAAAGGACTACCGCTCCTTGCGGGGCACTTTCGACAAGGTGGTATCCATCGAGATGATCGAAGCCGTAGGGCACCATTATCTGGAGGTCTTCTTCGGGGTCTGCTCGGACCGCCTGAAACCGGATGGAACAATGCTGCTGCAAGCCATCACCATGGCCGACCACACCTTCGAGCAGCACAAAAGCGCCGTGGATTTCATCAAGCGCTACATCTTTCCGGGCAGCTGCATCCCATCGGTAACGGCCATGTGCCGCGCCATGTCCAGGAAAACGGATCTACGGCTCGTGCATCTGGAGGACATCACCCCGCATTACGCCACCACTTTGCGAACCTGGCGGGAGAACTTCCTGGCCCGGATTGAAGCGGTCCGGTCCATGGGGTTCCCGGAACCCTTCATCCGCATGTGGGAATACTATTTCTGCTATTGCGAGGCCGGCTTCGCCGAACGCTACCTGGGGGACGTTCAAATGCTGCTGGCCAAACCCCTGAACCGGCGACAGCCCCTGCTGCCGGAACTTCCATAGTGTTCTGTCCCACAGATTACAGGAAAATAGAAACGGCCTTTTTTTGTCTTTCGTAGAGGCGGGGTTTATGCCCGCCCGTTCGGGGTAGGTAATCCCACCAGTGGGAGGGGATAAAACCCGCCCCTACATTTCCAAAACAACGCATAGCGATAACGGAACCGAATTCTGACAATTGCTTTATAAGCGCACCCTTGCATTTCCAATCAAAATGGAGGAAAGTATTTGGACGTGTGAACGCCCCCGACCATCTCCACAATTCTTGTGTTGAAGAAGGAGACACAATGAAGGCACCGCTACGTATCGCTGCAGTTGTTGTTCTTTTCGTTCTCGCCGCCGTCGGCTCCGCCGCCGGAATGGACATGCAGGAGGGAATGTGGGAGATCACCACGGAGTTCGAAATGACGGGCATGCCCATGAAAATGCCCCCCATGACCCACACCCAGTGCATCCGGAAGTCCGACATGGTTCCCAAGGCCCAGGATCAGCAGGGCTCCGACCAGCAGTGCTCGGTGTCCAACGTGAAAACGGCCGGCAACACGGTCTCTTACGACATGGAGTGCACCGGGCCCCAAAACCGCATGAAAGGCCATGGCGAGGCGACCTACACGGGATCGACCATGTCCGGTTTTATGAAGATGCAGATGCTGAGCCCCCAGGCCATGGAGATGAACTACAAATACTCCGGTCGACGCGTCGGCCCATGCCAATAGAACAATCGAAACGGAACCGAATTCCGACCATCGCTATACAGGTCTCCGGTCCGCTGCGGACGCTCGGGCAGGGGTTGAAGAAAAGGAGTGATCCGCCCCGTTTTTTCCTCGGCGGGAGGGCGGGTTCTTGCTAAGCCTTTTTTGCAGCCGGTAATGGGAGACCATCCACTCACTGCCGCCGCCGAAGGCCCACAGTTCCGCGCAGGCCATGAAGAAGATGCGCCAGCGCTGGAACCAGCGCTCTGCATCGTCCTCCCCGTAAGTTTCGGCCAGGATCGGTAGGATTGTTTCTCGCCGACGGTCCAGGTTGTCCAGCCAGGCCTCCGCCGTTCGGGCATAATGGAGGCCGTTGACTTGCCAGTGCCGCTCCACGACCATGTCCTTCTGAAAGTGAAGCACCAGGTCGTCGGAAGGCATCATTCCGCCGGTGAAAAAGTGCCGGCCCAGCCAGTTTGCGGCGCCTTGGGTTCCGAAGGTGTAAGGAAACCGCCGGTGGCTGAACACGTGCAGAAACATGCGACCGTCGTCTTCCAGCCAGCCTGCGATGCGCTGCAGCATGAGCGGCCAGTTGCGCAGGTGCTCAAACATTTCCACCGAAACGATTCGATCGAAGCGCCGATCCGTGGAAAATTCGTTCATGTCGGCGGTGAGAACGGTCAGGTTCCGCAGGCCCCTGCGCTGAGCCTCCTTTTCGATGAAACGGCGCTGGGATGCGGAATTGGATACGGCGGTGATCGAGCTGGAAGGGAGGCGCTCGGCCATCCAGAGCGACAGCGACCCCCATCCGCAGCCCAGCTCGAGGATGGAGTGGCCGTCCATCAAATCCGCGCGCTTACAGGTCAAGGAGAGCATGGCCGCTTCGGCGGCGTCCAGGTGAACCGTTCCGGGATGCCAGTACCCGCTGCTGTATTTCCGGTGGCGGCCGAGGACTTCACCGAAGAAAGCCGCGGGAACCTCGTAGTGCTGCTCGTTGGCTTTTTCCGTGCGGACGGCGATGGGGCTGCCCCCCAGCATGCGAACAAAGTGCTCTTTCCTGCGGCGTTGCTCTTCCGCGCCCCCGCGGCCTTCTTCCCTGAGACGGACCCAGTCCAGCAGGCGGATACCGGCCCGAAGCACGGGGTCCGGGAGCAGACCCCGGTCGGCACTTTCGATGACAGGTTGTAGAATCGGCATGATCAGCGCTCCTTGGATTTGGGAAACCACGGGAAGAAAGCGCTCGTTCTCCTGCGGTAATCCGCGTACTGCGGCCTACGCTCCTCAATGCTGCTCTCGGTGAGCGGAATCCCGGTCATCTTGATCAGTACGGCGGTGATGACCACCGGACTGATTACAGTCCACAGGCCTCCGGGGACCGAAAGAGCCACCAGGAAGATGCCCCACCAGACCAGCATCTCTCCGAAATAGTTGGGGTGCCGGGTATACGCCCACAGCCCTCGGTCCATGACCTTGCCGTGGTTGTTCGGATCGGCTTTGAACCGGGCCAATTGCCAGTCGCCGACGGACTCGAAAACGAAACCCCCGAGCCAGATCAGAAAGCCCGCCGCATCGAGAACCGTGAGATGTTCCGGCTGCGGAGCGATCTGCCCCACCTGCACCCCGATGGAAATCACCCACAGGAAAACGGCCTGCAGCAAAAACACCTTGAACAGGCTTTTCCACCAGAAGCCTTCGCCGGCGGCCTCCCGCCATTTTCGGTAGCGGGGATCTTCACCGTGTCCCCAGTTGCGGACGCTCAGGTGAACCGACAGCCGCAGACCCCATGCGGTGACCATCACCAGCAGCAACAGCCCGCGGCCGAGATCTCCGTCGGAAACGAAGAAGGTGTGCCAGGCGACGAGAACAAACCCGATCCCCCACAGGCTGTCCACCAGCGTGACATTCCTCGCCGCGACGCTGGCCAGCCACCCCGCGCACATCATCACGGCGATCAACGCGAAATTGGAAAACAATATGGATACGGTTGCCATCGCTTACCCCTCGGAGGCTGCAGGTTGGAGGATGCGGTTGGGCTGAAGGGGATCGCGGACGGCGGATCCCGCTCGCCGCAGGCGAACGGCCTCTCGGATGGCGGCGTGGGCCTCTCTGCCGATGGGATAGGCATATACGATCCCCATGGCGGCCAGATTGCACAGCACCGGCACCAGTGCATAGAAGACCCGGAGGGTGTTTTTCACCGCCTCGCTCTGCTCCGCATTGGGCACGTAGCCCGCCCGCCCCAGCACGAAGAGCGCCACCCCCACTCCAACGGCGGCGGCAAGCTTCTTGCTGATGGACCAGATGCCGACGTACCGCCCCTCCCTGCGCTGGCCGCTGAGCAATTCATCGTAATCGATGGTGTCGGCCTGTATGGCAGAAGGCAGCGCCAGGGTGGCCCCGAATCCCATGCCGGACACGGCCACCAAGACCCCGTATATGGGCGCATCCCCGGCACCGAGAAAAAACACACCGGCGAAGGCACCGGTGTTGACGACCATGGAAAACATCCAGGCGGCCTTCTTGCCGATTTTGGCAGCCAATTTGACCCAGAGCGGCAGGCAGGCGATCCCCACGGAAAAGTAAAGCAGGAGAAAAAGGTCTGCGGCCTGGGATTCCAGCACGTATTCCACATAATACAGGATCAAGGTCGCCGGAAGGTTGCTTCCGATGGCCGCGACCGTGTAGGCGGCCAGCAGGATGCAGAAGGGGCGGTTTTTCCGCAGCCCGTCCAGGTCGAAGGTGAAGCGAGCCCGGCTGCGGCGCTGACCGGCCCCGGGACTGCGCTCGCCAATGGCCCGCACGCACCACAAGGCCGCCAGCACGATGGCCGGAGCGTAGAGAACCGACATGTGGAAGAAGACGGCCTTTTCCTGTTCGGGGCCTGCGGGAACCGTCGACAGGCTACGGATCACGAAGGGAGATACCGCGGCAACCAGTGTGCCCAGAATCAGCGCGCCATCGCGCCAGGCAAACAATGTAGTGCGCTCCTGATAGTCGGAAACGATCTCCGGCCCCAGAGACTCGTAGGGAACCACCACCACCGTCCAGAAGAGAAAAACAGCCGTCAGCGTCGTCGCAAACCAGAGCAGATCGCCGCGGGCGGACAGCTCCGGAGGATTGAGGAGCAGGAAAAGGGCGATCGAAAGCAATAGAGATCCGATGAGGACAAACGGACGCCTTCGGCCGTATGTACTTTGTACACCATCGGAGAGAACGCCCAGCAGGGGGTCGGTCACGGCGTCGAAGATACGAACCCCGAAAAGAATAGCGCCGACCAGCGCCACATCCAGTCCGACGACATCGGAGTAGAACTTAGGGACGTATACATAGATCGGAATGCCGATCACCGCCATGGCCAGTGCGGGCGCCGCATAGGCCGCCATCTGGCCTCTGGTTACCGTATGCGTGTCGGAGAGGATCATTGCGTGTTCAACAGCTGCCGTTTGAGGTCCGCATCGATGGGATCATCACCCAGCCAGATGGAAAAGAGGGCGGAAGCGAAAGCGGCACCGCCGACGGTTCCGAGCGGTCTGCCGTTGAGCTCCAGGGTCGTCCCCTCACCCGGCACGTAGGACAGGGCGTAGCGGTCCTGCGCAGACACGTCTCGATACAGGGCATTGTGCTCCCGGATCGCAGGCAGCAGACTTTCGTACTGTTGCTGTCCCGCATTGCGAACGATGTATTCGTGAACGGAGCGATTAAAGTCGGACTTCTTCAGAGAACGAAGATATTCCGCCTCCAGGCGCTTGGGGACGTCTTCCAGGGCTTTCTCCGCAGGTAGGTTTTCCGGAAGGTACAGTGCGGCGTTGTACAAGTCGAAAATCAGGTACCGCATCAGCCCTTGCCCCCGGAGGACAAGCTCTCGGTCGCCCGCCTGTATAGAGCCAGAAAACTTTCCAAGGGCCGGTGAGGCCCCTGCAGCAGAGACGAAGGCGATCATCAGGACGGAAAAAGCGAATGAAAGAAGAATATGGAGATACGTACGATTCATTGGTCCTCCCACAGTTGGATGTTTCTGCTGAGCTTAAGGTAGGGTCTGAAAGAACGTCGTCAATCAGTGTCTTTATGGGAGTTAGTGATAGGTAAAAACCATTAATTTGGGAGGAGGGCACGCGGGTCTGAAAGGAGAAAACCTGGAAAGCAGTCTATCGAGCGGGCAAGAGGCTGTCGGGTATGAATTCCCGCGGCAGCAAGCTGCGGGGAATGCGCTCGCTGTTGCCGGCCCACGTCAGCATTTGCGACATTTTTCACCGGGAGGGGATAAGCCCCGGCCCCACGTTTCCATCGCAACGCATGGCGGAGAACCGGAACGGAATTCCGGCAACCGCCGCAGCCGGCCCTTTGTTGGTCAAAAAGAAAAGATCTTCGCAGCCTTGTCGATGTCTTCCGGGCAGAAGACGAAAAGGCATTTCTCCTCCGGATCGGAGACGGAGCCGTATACGTAGTTGATATTGATGCCTTCTTCGCCGAATTGCGTGGCGATCCGTGCCAGTTCCCCCGGCCGGTTGTCGATCTCGATGGCAATGACCGGCAGCATATCGAAAATATAATCCTGCTGTGATAGCAGGTCGATGGCCTTGTTGACTTTACCGTCAGCCGGCAGCAGGCGGATCAAGGCGTATTCGGCCGAATCCTTGCTCATGGAATTGTAGGAGGCGGCGGAGGCCACGCGCTTGATGGTCTTTCCCCGCGCCTTGAACAACTCCTGCACATAGGCCGATGCGTCCTGGATGGTGATGGCATCGATGTTGATGCCGGCATCCCCGAACAGGGTGGCCAGCTTGCCCAGCTCTCCGGGTTGATTCTTCAAAAACAGCGATATCTCCGTCCGAACCATGTTTTCCTCCTGGTGTGAAAGGCGCTTTTCGGTGCAGCTGTTCAGGAAATGAACGGATATGGCGATGACCAGAATTCCGTCCGGTTTCCGTCATTTGGTACCATCGAATTGCCGGGGAGGGGTTGATCCCCTACCGTATCGCCGTGCCGATACCCCCAACGGGCGGGAGTCCGCCCTGCCCTATGAAAGACGGGAAAACCAGCCAGCCGTCGAGGCATCGTTTTGGCAGATGTTTTACAGGACGACGGGTGGACAAACCCTTTGTACAGAACCACATCGACAAGGGGGAGGCAAGAAAAAAAGGGGCTTACTGAGGGGTGTACATCTCCTTGACCTTGGCGCGGTCCACCTGCCCGTCTTCGGTTTCAGGAAGATCGGCGACAATCTCGACGTACCGGGGTTTCTTGTACCGGGCGATGCGTGAGCCGACAAAATCGATCAACTCCTGCGGCTGGAGGGAATGACGCTTGCGCAGCACGCAGACCGCCTTGATGCCCTCCTTCCATTTCGGATCCGGCACGCCGAAGACCACCGTTTTCTCGACGGCCGGATGCTCCAGGATGACCTTCTCCACCTCTGCGGGGTAAACGTTTTCGCCGCCGGGTTTGATGAGTTCCTTTTCGGCCTTGCGTCCCGCATAGAAAAGATAACCGTCCGCATCGAAGCGACCCGTGTCTCCGGTGTGGTGCCATCCGCCGCGGAAAGTTTGCTTCGTTTCCTCGGTGAGGTTCCAATATCCGCGGAACACCATCGGGCCGCGCAGGGTGATCTCACCCACTTGGCCGGGGTCGACCGGCCGATCCGACTCGTCCACCAGCCGGACTTGGGCCAACGGGATGGGCTTGCCGGCGGAGCCGGGCCGATCGTTGTACTTCGCGCAGCTTACCAGACAGGAGGTTTCGGTTTGCCCGTACATAACGAAAAAGTCGCCTCCTGTGACCTGTTGGTACCGTTCGATCACCTCGGGCGCCTCCAGGCCCACCACCAGACGCAGGGAGGAGAGATCCCGATGGGTCTTCTCGGCCTCGTCGAGGATCGACCCGAGGATGGGGGAAAAATCGAAAAAAAGCGAAACCCCCTTGGCCTCGATGAGATCCAGGGCCCCGGGGGCGTCAAACTTGCTCATGTTGACGTTCAGGGCTCCGGCGTGAAACGCCATCGTGGCCATGGACAGCCCTCCGATGTGAAACAGCGGGAGCAGGTTCAGGTGAACGTCCTCCGGCACCATCTGGAATGCATAATTCCAGTGCAGGTTCACGCAACAGATGTTTCCGTGACTGAGCAGAGCACCGCGGGGCTTTCCCTCCACCGCGGCGGTGTGGATGATCACGAATCCGTCGTCGGTCTTCACCTCCACGGGGGAAAAGCCGTCGCTTCCAGTCATCAGATCCTGAAAAGCGGAATAGCGGCCGGTTTCGTCTTTCAAGTTGTAGCAGGCGCGAATGGAGGACAGCTCGGCACGGCTGGATTCGACAAGCTCCTGGAACGCTTCGTCCACGAAAAGTACCGACGGTTCGCAGTCGGATAGGTTTCCGACCACCTCGTCGGCGGAAAGCCGCCAATTGATGGGAAGCACGATGACTCCGGTGGCGGCGGCGGCGCCGTAAAGCAGGAAGTACTCCAGGCTGTTCTTTCCCAAAATCCCGATGCGGTCTCCTTTTTTCAAACCGATGCGCTGCAAGCCTGCGGCCAGCCGGTCCACGAGCGTTTTGGCTTCGGAGAAGGTGACGGTCCTGCCGTCATCGACTTCGTACCATGCCGGACGGTTTCCGAAGCACAACGCGCAGCGCTCGATCACGTCATAAAAAGAAAAATCATAGAGTCCCATGGAGTCCGCTCCTTCGTCCTGCGGCAAAACCTATTTGGTTGTCGTCACGGCGCAGGGTGCTTTCAGTATGATATACTGGGCCGTGGATCCGAGGAGAATTTTCTGGGCCTTGGACCGCTTCTGCAGCCCCAGAAAGATCTGGTTGATCCCGTTTTCCGCGGCGAATTTGACCAGGTCCTCTCCGGGAGAGAACCCGCGCACCAGCTGCAGCGTCTCGTGGCGGACCGACAGATCGGAAAGAAAAATTTTGGCCTCCTCCAGAGCCTCTGCGGCTTTGCGGATGTCTTCTTCCGTCTCGGTGCTGCCCCCCTCCATGGAGTAGACCACATAGACCAGGGCGTCCGCCTTTTCGGCTTGGTTGCAGGCGAGCTGTAGCGCCCGCTTTGACGACGGGGAGCCGTTGTAACCAACGAGGTACTTCATCGATCCTCCCTTCCCTTTGCGGCGGGGCAAGCTGCTTGTGGTCTCGGGGCGTGTTCGGCTACATCCAACGCTTGCGTCGCTTGTAAGATTTCACTTCTTTGAAGGACTTTCGCCCGCCTCCCCGCGTAATCCCCATGTAGAATTCCTTCACATCGGGATTCTTCTTGAGTTCGTCGGAGGGCCCCTCCAGCACGATTTTCCCGGATTCCATGATGTAGGCATAGGTGGAGATCTGAAGGGCAACCCGTGCATTCTGCTCCACCACCAGGATGGTGGTGTTGAGTTCGCGGTTGATCTGCTGGACGTTGTCGAAGATCTCTTTGACCAGCAGTGGTGCCAGCCCCAGGGACGGTTCGTCGAGCATCAGCATCTTCGGGGCCGCCATCAAGGCACGGGCAATGGCGATCATCTGCTGCTCCCCGCCGGAGCAGTATCCTGCCAGGCGATGAGTGATCTTGTTCAAACGGGGAAAGTGTTCATACATCAGCTCCACGTCCTTCCGGACCTTCTTACCGCCGTCCTTCCGGGTAATGGAACCGACGCGAATGTTTTCATCCACGGTCAAATGCTTGAAAACCCTTCTCCCTTCCGGCACCATCACGGCACCCAGCCGCACCACCTCCGTTCCCAGGACATTCGTTATGTCATGACCCGCAAATTTGATGTAGCCGTCCTTGATGAAGCCGTTCTCCGGTTTGAGCAGGCCGCTGATTGCCCGGAGGGTGGTGGTTTTTCCCGCACCGTTGGTCCCCAGCAGGGCAACGATCTGCCCCTCCGGCACCACGAGGCTGACGCCGCGAAGTACCTGGATGATATCGTTGTAGACCACTTCGATATTGTTGACTTCCAGGAGGTTTTCGGCTGTTTCGCTCATATGCTCACGCCCTGCATCTGAGGACGGTGTTCCGTCCGGAAGAATGGTTTCCCGGCTCCGCCGGCGCGCTCTTCCCACCGGCGGCGGCACAGTGGATCGGTAATCGAAGGGATGGTTTCTCCAGAGGGGCCTTGTACGCAGCCCCTCCGGAGTTGGATTCGATCAGTGGATCTTTCGCATGTACACAGACCGGAAGGGAAGTCCCACGGCAGTAAACTGCCCCCCCTTGACCACGTATAGCTGGAGGCTGTCCACACCAGCGCGGTCGGTTTTGGAGTAGGTGACCGGACCCACAGTCGTAACCGGATAAAAGGCATTGATGCCATTCATGTCGTTGAGAACATTGTAGAGGTTTTCACGGTTGATCTCCAAACCTCTGGCCTTGGCGCGCCGCATCGCCTCGAAAGCCACCTGGGCCACCATAACGCCGTTGGCGTAGTTGTGGCTGTTGGCGGTCTTTTCGTCTCTTTTGTACCGCTTGGCCAGCGCGAGCTGCGCATCGGCTCCAGGCCCGGGCACCGAGGTGATGGTGTAGGAGGTTGTCCAGTAGAAGTTCTCGGCCGCCTCGCCCGCCAGGGCAATCAAGTCGTTTCCGCCCGTGTAGTGCGCACCAAGGAAGGTCATCTTCCCCTTCTCCCCAAAGGTGCCGGCGATGAGCCCCAGACGCTGGGCGTCGTTGAGCAGCGTGGCCACGGGACTCTGCACGGTGTGGCAGATCACGAACTGAACACCCTTGTTCTGAAGGCGCTGCAGCGTGGCGGTGTTGTCCAGGTCCTTGCCGTGCTCCACTACCTCGACGACCTCGACCTTAAGACCGGCGGCAACCGCCTTTTTCAGATCGTCCACGGGTCCGCGTCCGAAAGCGCTGGGATGGATAAATACGGCCACCTTGGGCGTGCCGCCCTCGCTGTGATTGGCCACGTATTCGGCCAGACCGATGACCTGCTCCGAGTAGGAGGCGATGGGCAGGAAGATGTAGTGGGAGTTTTCCAGGTTGCCGTAGTGAAAGGATGCCGGAATGACGGGGATCTTCTCTTCCTCGAAATCCCGCTTCAACCCGAGCGTGCTGCCGGTGGAGTAGTTCAAGTAGATGGGGATCCCCATGTCCATGAACTCTTCGAAGTTTCGTTTGGTGATGTCGGTTTCGTATTTGTCGTCCCGAATGATGCACTCGATGGTATCATCGCCCAGCAGCTTCTCCTCGTTTACCAACCTGAAGAAATCCTCCACTCCCTTGGAGTAAGGGTTGCCGGCATCGGAGGTCGGACCGGTGATGGCCAACGACAATGCGGTTTTGTAGACTTTTGCACACACGGGCCCTGTGACGATAGCTGCGATAAACATCAGAACCGTGGTTGCAATGGCAATCTTTCCAGCGAGTCTCATGGTGTCCCCTCCTTTTGGTTTTTCCTGTCCGCATCAACGGACGGTTCACTATCGGCCACCAGATGCAGCAGCTTCCTGCTGTCCACCTCTTAGTAGCGGAATGGCCACAGTTTGAAATAGGACTTCACGATACGCCACCAATTGGCGATGCCCCTGGGCTCGAACATCAAAAACAGCACGATCACCAAACCAAAGGTGAGCGGCCGAAGAGCGGTGGCCAGGCTCAGGTGCGAGGTCAGAACCTTGCCGGCCAACTCGGCAAGGTTTTCCACCTGCAGGTCCAGCAGCTTGATGGCGGCCGGCCCCCAGAAGGATCCGTTAAGGGTTCCCAGCCCTCCCACGATGGCCATGGCCAGGTACTGGATGGACTGGTGCAGGGTAAAGGACTCGATGCCCACCCCCCGGTACATGTAGGCGTGCAGCCCGCCGGCGATGCCGGCCAGAAACCCTGCCAGTCCGAAGGCGTAAACCTTGGTGAATCCGGGACTCATGCCCATGGCGTCCGCCGCGCGGTCGTTGTCGCGCACGGCCACCAGGCACCGGCCGTAACGCGAGCGCAGCAGATTGCGGACACTCAGGCCCAGCAGCACCAGTGTGACCAGGCAGACGTAATACCAAAAAAAGTAGTGCTCGCTGCGGCCCACCTGCCCGGTGAACCAGTAGACGCGGCCGACGAAAATGGTCTGCCCCTGGTTGAAAAAGCTTGTGTGGTGGATGACCCATTCGAAAATCATCTGGAAGGAAAGGGTGGCGATGGCCAGGTACAAATGCTTGAGCCGCAGGGCCGGAAGACCGGCAAAGGCACCGAAAGCGGCCCCCACGATGCCGCACAGCAGGATCATCGCCGGCCAGGCGTGGGTGACGGCCACGTGGTCGTAGCCGATCACCTGGCAGATGGAGGCCAGTGTGTAGGCTCCGACGCCCACGAAGGCGGCGTGCCCGATGGAGATGAGGCCGGCGAACCCTGTAACCAGATTCAACCCGATAATGGCCACCATGGCGATCAAAATGTTGTTGATCACCAGCATGTACTTGTTGCTCAGTTCGAAGAAAATCGGCCAGGTGAACAGGACCGCGATGAACAGCACGAAGACCGCCCGGTCCAGGTGGGTGAGGAAGATGCGCTGCTCTTCCTTGTAGGTCGCGAAGAAGTTTCCGGTTGCCAGCCACCGATTTGCAGACATAGGCTACACTCGCTCAATTTCGTGGGTGCCGAATAGACCGTGCGGTTTGAACAGCAGGATGATCAACAGGATGATGTAGGGCAGCACGTTGGCGGTGCCGCTCAGGCCCCAGTTTCCGTCTAGGTATCCGGCGGCAAACTGTTGGATGAGTCCCATGATGATCCCCGCCACCACGGCCCCTCCAACCGAATCCAGTCCCCCCAGGATCACCACCGGAAAGACGATGATCCCGTAGGCGTGGAGGGTTTCGAAGTTGAGGCCGGTGATGTTGCCGATGATGCCCCCGGCGGCGGCGGCGGAGAGACCGGCCATGGCCCAGGCCAGGCCGAAGACCCGCGGCACGGATATTCCGATGGACATGGATGCGAACTGGTCGTCGGAAACCGCACGCATGGAAATACCCACGGTGGAGCGGTTGAAAAACCAGGAAAATGCGCTGATGAGCACCGCTGTGATCAGCACACCCACCAGCTGGGTCCAGGAAATCGACACCCCGGCGAAGTTCAGGGGCGTTTCCGGCAAAAACGCGGGAAAGGAGTAGTTGTTGGAGCCGAAGGGGGACAGATAGATCAAGCCGTCCAAAATGGACATCAGTCCGATGGTCACCATGATCACCGAAATGATGGGCTCCCCGATCAGGCGTCGGAGGAAGACGCGCTCCACGCTCATGGCCAGAAAAAAGGTGATCACCATGCTGCACAGGAACGAGATGAAGATGGGAATCCCCAAAAACACGGTCAGGGCATAGGTGATGAAGGCGCCGGCGGCGATGATCTGACCGTGGGCGATGTTCAGCACGCGGCTCGACTTGTAGATGAGCACGAAACCCAGCGCCGACAGCGCATAGATGGAGCCAACGACGACCCCGCTGACAACGAGTTGGAGAAAATAGGTCATAATGCGGTGTTCACTCCCCTTGCCAATCCATCGTGAAAAAAGGAATTCGGGTTTTCACGGTGGTGGTCTGCCCGTCCTGGTACTGGAAATGGGCTTCCACCTCCTTTTCCGATATCGTTTCGTCGTAGAGGGCCCGATACATCTCGTCGTATTTTTCCCTGACGAACTTGCGCCGGATTTTCCCGGTCTTGGTCAGTTCCCCGTCGTCCATGTCCAGCAGCTTGTACAAGACGGCAAAGCGCCGGATCCGGAAGTGGGATTGTTCCACGGTCTGGTTGAACTCGTCGATCTGCTTCCGGATCAGCTCCGCCACCTGGGATTTGAGGGAGAGGTCCATGAAGGTGGTGAAGGAAATCCCCCGGTCCTCGGCCCACTTGCCCACGATGATGGGGTCGATGTTGATCAGGGCGGCGACGTACTCCTGCTGGTCTCCGAAGATGACCGCCTCCTTGATGTAAGGGCTGAATTTAAGCTTGTTTTCCAGAAACATCGGGCTGAACATGTGGCCGTCCCGGGTGTGCATGACGTCGGAAACCCGGTCGATGACCACCAGGTGGCCGTCGTCGTCGATGAAGCCGGCGTCGCCCGAGTGCAGCCAGCCGCCTTCCAGCAGCTCGTCGGTCTTGTCCGGCAGCTTGTAATAGCCGCTGCACACGGAAGGGGAGCGGGACAGAATTTCGCCCCCGTCGCCGATGCGGCACTCGGTTTCGGGCAGCGGTTTCCCCACGGTATCGGGTTTGATATCGCCGTCCCGGTGCATGTAGGCGATGCCGGTGATTTCGGTCTGGCCGTAGATCTGTTTGAGATTGACGCCCATTGCCTGGTAGAAGGTGAACAAGTCCGGACCCAGGGCGGCCCCGCCGGTGTAGGCGCGGCGAAGGCGCAGAAAACCGATCTGGTTGATGAGCGGCCGGAAAACGAGCTGGGATCCCAGCAACGACTTCAGCCGCAAACCCAAGGGCATTGCCTTTCCGGACATGCGGTACTTGGCGGCTTTTTCGCCCACCTTCATGAAGTAGTAGTAGAATTTTCGGTTCAGCCAATACGAATCGTCGATTTTCAACCAGATTTGTGAGCGGATCGTCTCGTAGATGCGAGGCGCACCGAACATGAAATGCGGGCCGATTTCCCGGAGGTCCTCCATACTGGTTTCCACCGACTCGGGAAAGTTGAGGGTGATGCCGGTGGCCATGGCCACGCCGAAGGAGTTCATCTGCTCTCCGATCCAGGCCATCGGCAGAAAAGACAGATACTCGTCGGTTTCTTCCAGCTTGTCGACCTTGGTGATCTGAACGCCCATGTTGATGTAATTGCGATGGGTCATCATCGCGCCTTTGGGCAGTCCGGTGGTGCCGGAGGTCAAACAGAGAAAGCAGGCATCGTCAGGCTTTCCGGCGTCTACCATCGCTTCGAAATGATCCGCTTTCTCCTCGGCCACCTCCTCGCCGAGGCGGTAGAGCTCACGGATGTCCAGAAACCACTTGTCTTCGGTGTACCCGCGCATGCCTCGTGGATCTTCGAAAATAACCCGGGAGACGTTGGGCACCCTGTCCCGCACCTCCACGAGTTTGTCCACCTGTTCCTGATCGTCGCAGAACACGAAGCCGACCTCGAGGTAATTGAGGATGTCGGCAATTTCGTCGGGAAGGCTCGTTTGGTAGATGCCGGCGGCGATGCCGCCCAGGGACATCGCGCCGATGGCGGTGAAGAGCATCTCCGGGATGTTGTCGCCGATCAGGGCGACCTTCATCCCCTTTTCGAATCCGATGCGCTCCAGACCGAGGCCGATTTTCCGGACGTTTTCATAGTACTCTTTCCAGGTAAACGGACACCAGATTCCATAGTCCTTTTCCCGCAGCGCGATCCGGGACCCCGACTGGCGCACCCGCCAGCGGAGAATCTGCGGAATGGTGTACTGCAGCAGGTGTTCTCTGTCTTCCATTAGGCTTCGTTCCGTTCCTCTTCGCCGATGTAAGCCTCGATGACCTTGGGGTCGGCGGCAACCGCGTCGGGGCGCCCGCCGCCAATGAGTTCTCCGAAATCGAACACATAAACACGGTCGGAGATGTCCATCACGACACCCAGGTCGTGCTCCACCAGAACCACGGTGATGTTACGCTCTTTCTGGATGTCGATGACAAAACGCACCATGTCTTCCTTTTCCTGGATGTTCATCCCGGCCATCGGTTCGTCCAGCAGCAACAACTTGGGCCCCAGGGTCAGCGCCCGGGCCACTTCCACCCGCTTCTGGATACCGTAGCTGAGGCTGCCCACCGTTTTTTTGCGGTGCGGCTCCAATTCCATGAAATCGATCACGTCCTCGACATAGCCGCGGTTTTCCGCTTCGAGGCGGGACGTCTTTCCCCAATAAAAAAGGGCGTGAAAAATACTGTATTTCAGGTGGCGGTGACGGGCCAGCATGAGGTTGTCCAGCACACTCAGGCCGCTGAAAAGCTCGATGTTCTGGAAGGCCCTGGCGATGCCCAGGCTGGAAATCCGGTGTGGGGAAGCACTGGTGAGTCGGCGCTCACCGTAAAGGATCTCACCGTGGGTGGGGTGGTAAAAGCCGGAAATACAGTTGAGAAGGCTGGTCTTGCCGGCCCCGTTGGGTCCGATGATCGAGGTGATCAGCCCCTCTTCGATGGCAAGGTTCACATGGCTGAGAGCCTGCAAGCCGCCGAAAGAGAGGGTTACGTCGTCCACTTTCAAAGAGTCCATACCGCGCTTCTTTCACCCTCGGGGGTTGCCGGCGACAACGGTGTGTCGGCTAAAACCCATTTATCGATAAATGTCTTTCACAATTAATGAATCTGATTTATTTGCGAGCGATGTATACCCTATTTCCAATATTTCCACAAGCCTGAGCATCGTTTCAGGGCATGTTCCGTCGAAAATATCTACCCTTTATGAAATGCCGAGCCGAGCATGTCAAGTGGATAAAAGAGTGGTATAATAGTGGCTAACACCCACTATTTATTGAAAGTGGTGAGGTAAGAGCGAAGGTTGATTTTGCGGCCCTTGATTCCGAGCTTTTTCCGCATGTGGTACCGATGGTACATGACCGTGTTCTTCGAAACGCAGAGCAGATCCGCAATCTCCTTGTTGGTCCTGCCCTCCTTGACGAGGCCGGCAACCCGGATTTCCATCGGCGTCAAGTTCGCTTCGGGCGAGGAAAGGCGGGAGGAAAAAGGCGAGACGATGTTGTCCAGGTTGGCTTCCAGCGTGTGCACCAGGGCCTCCTGGGAGGGGGAAAGACGGCTTCGTTTCAAGCGCTCCAGATAGGGGGAGATGAGCTTTCCGACATTGGAGAGCACCCGCTCCTCCAGTTCCCGCCGGTCCTGCTCCCGCTGCTGGAGAAGCACCTTCAAGGCAGTATTGACCTCAGCCAGGTGGCGTGACTGCGCCTCCCGGATTTTCTCCTGGCTGCGCAGCCGGCTCTCGATCCGCTTGCGGTCCTCGACTTCCTGTTCGAGCTGGAGGTGACTTTTTTTCAGTTCGGCCGTCCGTTCGGCGACGAGCACCTCCAGACCATCCCGGTAACGGGCCAGCTCCTTCTGCGTCCGCTTCTGATCGCTGATGTCCCGCAGAATGACGATGTTTCCGGCCACCACGCCCCCCAGGTCCAGGTAGAGCGTGGAGCTGATTTGAATGTCCAGCACCCTTCCGTCCTTGGTGAGGCGCCGGGTCTCGAACAGCTGAATGGTGTTGCCGCCGAGCATGCTTTCGATGGCGGCCTGGGTTTCCTCCCAGTTTTCCGGCGGCACGAAGTCGATCCGCCTGCCCAGCAGCTCCTCGCGGGACCATCCGAAAGTCCGTTCGAAGGCCGGGTTCACGTATTCCGCCATGCCCGCCATATTGTACACCACGATCGGGTCCGGAGACGATTCGAGTAGGCTGCGGTAGCGGTTTTCACTTTCCCGCAGCACGGCCTCGGCCCGCTCCCTTTCGGCCAACTGCCGCCGGACATCCGCGTACAGTCGGGCTTTTTCCAACGCAACCAGCGCAAGATCGGCGAACCGGTTCAGGAGGAAAACGTCCTCCTGGCCGAAGGGAGGCCCTTCTTCCACGCGGGCCAGCCCGATCGCGCCTTGCATCCCCCGTGCCGAGCGCAGCGGGATGCCCACCACCGAATGGAGCCGGTCCAGGGCCGGATCCTTCAGCCGCCAGGGCCAGGAACTGTACTCGTTCACAACGATGGGGGCCTCGGTCTCCCAAACCCGGCCGCCGATCCCCTCCCCGATATGCACACACCGGCCGAGCTGCCCGCGGAAAAACCCCATCCCCACCCGCATCTGCATTTCGGCCTCCCCGGGTTCCAACAGATAGATGAACCCGTGCTGGGTGCCGGTCAGAGAGGTGGCTCTTTCCAGGATTGCTTCCAGCAACTCCTTCTTGTCCAGCTTGTCGATCAATCCCAGCGTGGTTTCGTGCAGGGCCGACAAATACTCGTTTTGTCGGCGCAGCTGTGCGTCTTTGGGGAGGGGCCTTTTAGGCCGGTGGGTGTTGTGGGTCGTATCCATGGTCGGAGCGCTTGATGTCTCAACCGATGACCGGTCAGGCCAACAGCGGTCCCTGCTGTTCCGGGTGGGTGGGAGAAAACGGTGCCGGGTGATGCCCGACGGCGTTTTGCACGGTCTGGACGATCTGCTCCGGATCGTCCAGGACCTGGAAAATATCCATGTCCTCCTCTGAAATGCGCCGATCGGCGAGCAGGCGGTCGCGGATCCAGTCCAGCAGGCCCTGCCAGAAGGAGGTGCCCACCAGGATAATGGGAAACGGTTTGATGCGGCGGGTCTGTGTGAGTGTGATGACCTCGAACAGCTCGTCCATCGTGCCGAACCCTCCGGGCATGGCGATGTAGGCCATGGCGTATTTGAGGAACATCACCTTGCGGATGAAGAAATACTTGAACTCGAGCCGGACGTTGGCGTACGGGTTGGGAATCTGCTCGTGCGGGAGTTGGATGTTGAGGCCGACGGATGTGCCGTTTTCGTCGGCGGCGCCACGGTTGGCCGCCTCCATCACGCCGCCCCCGCCGCCGGTGATCACAGCGAATCCGCTCCGGGCGAACAGCGCGGCAATGCGTTCGGTGAGCTGGTAGATCGGATCCTCCGTCCCGATCCGGGCGGTGCCGAAAATGCTCACCGCCTTTCCGATATCGTGAAGGTTTTCGACGCCCTCCACAAATTCCCCCATGATCTTGAACAGCCGCCAGGACTCGCCGAGCTTCAGGTCGTCGATGAGGAACTGCTTTTCCATATAGCCTCTTTTTCTTTAGATTCAAAATAGTTACATTGTACCATTCCGTTACCAGGTATTGGTTCGGCTGTCAACGATTGCGCGTTGACAAACCCCAACCGCCTTGATAGTCGGAAATGTTTTGCTTATAGTGGAAGGGTATTCCGATATGGTGAAGGCTTCGAGCACGGAGACCTCCAAAGAAGCGACGATCGCCAACGAATTGGGACTGCACGCCCGTTCGGCGTCTCAAGTGGCGCGTCTGGCCGCCAAGGCCCGCTCCAACGTGTGGCTTTGCAAGGGGGACCACAAAGCCGACGCGACCAGCATCATGGATGTTCTGACCCTGGAATGCCCGAAGGGAACGAAGCTGGTCGTCCTCATCGAAGACCCAGAAGACAACGAAATCCTCCAACAGATCGTCACCCTCATCGAAAGTGGATTCGGAGAATAGCAGCCCATGAGCGAAGCGCTGCAAAAGGAAGAAACACGACTGCCGGGAATCGATGCATCGCCGGGAATCTGCATCGGCAAGGCCTACTTGCTCGACAACGAGGGCGTGAACATCGTCGAGCGCTACCCCGTTGCCAAAGGCCAGCTGAAGAACGAGCAAAACCGATTTAAGGCCGCCGTCAAGCGCGCTGAAAAGGAGCTGCAGCGCGTCATCCAGAACACGCCCGAGTACTTGCGCCAGAATACCGCCATTTTGGAGGCGCACCTGGTTCTGCTCAAGGACAAGATGCTCTACGGCAAAACCCTGGAGGCCATCGAGAAAGAAGGCATCAATGCGGAGTGGGCCCTGAAGATGGTGGTGACCCAAGCGCGCAATATGTTCGCCAGCATGGAGGACGCTTATTTCCGGGAGCGCGTGTCGGATATCATCCACGTTTCCGACCGGATCCTGCAAAACCTGATGGGATCCAAACCCGTGGACATCGGCGCCATCGATAAACGAGTGATCCTCGTGGCCAGGGACCTGTCTCCGGCGGAGACCAGCCAGATCCACCTGGAACGGGTCAAGGGGTTTGTCACCGACCTGGGGGGCAAGGCATCCCACACGAGCATCATCGCACGAACCCTGGAGATTCCGGCCGTGCAGGGCGTGGGAGACGCCACCCGGAAAATCTGCACCGACGACCTGATCATCGTCGACGGCATCGAAGGGGTGGTTATCCTCCACCCGGAAGAGTCCACACTCGTGGAGTACAGCGAGCGGGAGGTGGAATTCGCACGGAGAAAGGCAACGCTCGCCCGGCTCAGCCATCGCCCGGCCCGGACCCGGGACGGTATCGACATCAAGGTCATGGGCAACATCGAGCTGCCCGAGGAGGTGGTCTCGGTGCTCGACCACGGCGGCGACGGCATCGGACTGTACCGCACCGAATTTCAATACCTCAGCCGGCCCTTCTTTCCCACCGAGGAGGAACTGTTCGACCGCTACTGTGATGTGGTGGAGGTCATGGCCGGACTGCCCGTGACCATCCGGACGCTGGACATCAACGGAGACAAGGCCTTGGCCAACGGCGGCGTGCCGGGAGCCGGGGAGGTCAACCCGGCGCTCGGCCTGCGGGGAATTCGCTACTGCCTGAAAAAGACCGAGGTGTTCCGAACCCAGCTGCGGGCCATCCTGCGTGCGGCCGCCTTCGGACCCATCCGGGTGCTGTTTCCGATGATCGCGACGTTGGAGGAGGTCGTCGAGGCCAAACGATGTCTGCGCGAGGCTGCGGAGTCGCTGGAAAAGGAAGGCACGGAACACGGAGCGGACGTCTCGGTGGGAGTCATGATCGAGGTTCCGTCGGCTGTGATCACGGCGGAAGCGCTGGCCGAACGGGTCGATTTTTTCAGCATCGGCACCAACGATCTCATCCAGTACAGTCTCGCCATCGATCGCGGCAACCGGGAGGTCATGCACCTGTTTCAACCGTTGGACCCCGCCATATTGCGGCTGCTGAAAATCACGGCCGACGCGGCGAAGGCCGGGGGCATACCCCTGTACATGTGCGGGGAGATGGCCTCTTACCCCATTCACCTTCCCGTCCTGATAGGTCTCGGCATTCAGGAGCTGAGCATGAACCCCCAGGCCATTCCCGCCGTGAAGAACACGCTTCGCGCACTGGACACCCGGCAAAGCCGGGATTTCCTGGAGGAGCTGCTGAAACAGCGCTCGGCCAACGCCGCCTACGGCCTGCTGGCGGAAGCTTATGGAAAACTGGTGGAAGAAAGATCCTTCCCTACGGAAGAAGAAATCGGATGAGCTCCGGGCACGTCAAAATAGTTGCGGAAAACAGAAAGGCCCGCCACGAATACTTCATCGAAGATACCTTCGAAGCGGGGATGGTATTGCTGGGCACCGAGGTCAAATCCCTGAGAAACGGCCGTGCCAATCTCAAAGACGCCTATGCCCGGATACGCAATGGAGAAGTCTACGTCTACCAGATGCATATCGGCCCGTACACCCACGCCTACTACGACAACCACGATCCGCTGCGCAGGAGAAAGCTGCTGCTGCACCGGCGTGAGATCAACAAACTCTACGGCAAGGTCAACGAGCAGGGATACGCTCTCATTCCCCTGCAGCTGTACTTCCGGGACGGGAAAGCCAAATTGAAGCTCGCGTTGGCCAGGGGAAAGAAAAAATACGACAAAAGGGAGGCCATCCGCCGCCGGGACGAAAAGCGCGAGCTGGACCGGGCAAGGAAGCGCTACGGGGCGTGAAAAGACAAGAAGATGAGAAGGTGAGAAGATTGGAAGGACAACGAACAACGGACAAAAAGCCATCCGTGGAATCCGTGAAATCCGCGGCAGAGAAAACACCGCCGCTCACAAAGGAGACGCTATGCTCATGAACGCAGCAAAAGACTACAAGGTTGCCGATATCGGCCTGGCCGAATTCGGCCGGCGGGAGATCGCCATCGCCGAACAGGAGATGCCCGGTCTGATGGCGACCCGTGAAAAATACGGTCCCCAAAAACCCCTTGCAGGCGCCCGGGTGACCGGCAGCCTTCACATGACCATACAGACGGCGGTTCTCATCGAAACCCTAGTGGAGCTGGGCGCCGACGTGCGGTGGGCGTCGTGCAACATCTTCTCCACCCAGGATCACGCCGCGGCGGCGGTCGCTGACCGGGGCATTCCCGTATTTGCATGGAAGGGCGAGACGCTGGAGGAATACTGGTGGTGCACCCGGCAGGCGCTGACCTGGCCGGACGGTTCGGGCCCCAACCTGGTGGTGGACGACGGCGGAGACGCCACCCTTCTCATCCACCGCGGCCATGCCGCAGAAGAAAATCCGGCCTTGCTGGAGGAGCCCACCGACAACAAGGAGTTGAAGATCATCAACGCGCTGCTCGCCAAGATGCAGCAGGAGGACGGGCGGTTCTGGCACAGAGTGGTCTCCGACTGGAAAGGGGTCTCCGAGGAAACCACCACCGGGGTGCATCGTCTCTATCAAATGCACGAGCGGGGAGAGCTTCTGGTGTCGGCCATCAATGTCAACGATTCGGTCACCAAGAGCAAGTTCGACAACATCTACGGTTGCCGGGAATCGCTGGTGGACGGCATCAAGCGGGCCACCGACGTGATGATCGCCGGCAAGACGGCCCTGGTGTGCGGCTATGGCGACGTGGGCAAAGGATCGGCGGAGGCGCTGGCCGCCCTGCACGCACGGGTGTGGATAACCGAGGTCGACCCCATCTGCGCCCTGCAGGCGCTGATGGCCGGCTACCGGGTCACCACCGTGGAGGATGCACTGCCCCACGCCGACATCTATGTGAGCGCAACGGGCAACCGGGACATCATCACCGCCGAACACATGGCGCAGATGAAAGACCAGGCCATCGTGTGCAACATCGGCCACTTCGACAACGAGATCCAGGTGGACGCGCTCAACGCCTGGCCGGGCATCGAGAAAGTGAACATCAAACCCCAGGTGGACAAATATTGCTTCCCCGACGGCCATTGCATCTACATGCTGGCGGAGGGCAGGCTGGTAAACCTGGGATGCGCCACGGGGCATCCCAGTTTCGTGATGTCCAACTCGTTCACCAACCAGACCCTGGCACAGATGGACCTGTGGAAGAACCCGCGTGAGGTGGGTGTATATGTGCTGAGCAAGGAGCTGGACGAAGAGGTGGCGCGGCTGCACCTGGAAAAACTCGGTGCCAAGCTTACCCGTCTCACCGAAGAGCAGGCCGCTTACATCGGCGTGCCCCAGAACGGTCCCTTCAAACCCTCCTTTTACCGATATTGACGGGCAGGCTTCAAAAGATGGGGTTGCCGGAATTCCGTCCCGTGGATGGCATCCTGTCCGTGTGAACCGTAGGGGAGGGGTTTGTCCCCTCCCGTTGCGGCGATGCGATCCTTCCACACAGGCGGGGATGAATCCCGCCCCTGCGAAAAACAGCCGCAACCTGTCTCCATTCGGAACCTGCTTTTGGCAATCGATATGGCGTTGGGAAATGCCCTACACCTCCATCCGGGCCGCTCGTTCGCGAATCAGGAAATGGTAGATGAAATCGCAGTAGCGATCGAGCTTCACCTTGCCCTTGCCGGAGACGGAATACCGCCAGAATCCGTATAGTTTGGTGAGATTGACCAGTCGGCGGCTGTACAGCTTCCAGGTGAAATGCTCGTTCACCCTGCGGATGCCGTTGCGGGAGAGGCGATCCCAATAGTCGGGGTCCTCCTGGCACTGTTGATAAAATTCCTCGAGGCTGCCTGCGATCAGCTCCGGTTTGCTGGTGTTGAGCAGGAGGCCGCTGACCCCGTATTCGATGATCTCCAGAGGGCCGCCGAACTTCGGCCCGAAGGTGGGAAGCCCCGAGGCCATGGCCTCCAGAATCGTCAGGCCGAAGGCCTCGAAAAGGGCTGGCTGCACGAAAATGCCCCGATGGTCGGCGATGATGCGGTAGACCTCGCCGGTTTCGAGCTTGGAAATGCTCGGAAGCCACCGCACGCTTCCCTCCAGGTTGTAAGTGTCGAAAAGCGCGTAGGCCTTACGGATCTCTTCCTGCTCCTCGGCGTCGTCCGAATCCTCCACGCGGATCGTCCCGGCAGCAAAGATCAGGTTGTAGTGGGCGCGCAGGGTATCGCTCATGGCGAAGGCCTCGATGAGGCCGGTGATGTTCTTGATCTTGTCGAAACGGGCCATGGTGAAAATCGCGGGCTTTTCCGGGTCATCCAGGCTGCCGTAGATATCGTCGGAATGCCCCAGGAAGAGGCGGTTTTCCCAGAAAAGGTTCTGGTTTTCGGAACGGCGGTCCTTTTCGAAGTAAGGGAAATAGAGGTTTTCGTCCACCCCGGGCGGAATCACGTTGAACTTGGGCGCCATCAGGTTGACGCCGCTGGCCACCTGATATAGCCCCGGCATGGTGAACTCCTGGTAGGACTCGTACTGGCCCATGGTGTCCTCCGTGCCGGTGATCTCCTGGTGCGTGCTGGTGATGACAAAATCGGTCTTGTTCATGGCCAGCATATCCGCAGTGAACTGGATGGAGAAGTGGTAGTCCTCCTCCTTGTCGAACCAGTACAGGTCCGAGAACAGGTACTTGGTCTTTTCCAGGGCGTGGGCGATGGTGCACTGTATCACGTCGAACCGGTCCGAAAGCAGCGTGGCCACCAGGTTTCCGTCGGAGTAGTTGCCGACGATCAGGTCCGGCCGCCCCTTGAATTCGCCCCTCAACTCCGTTGCTGCATCCTCGGCGAAATTCTCCAGATAAGGCCAGACCTTGAAGCGGGAAACCCAGTGCGGGACGACGTTGTAGTTTTGATCCCTGAAGGGAACCCGCAGGATCCAACCGTTTTCGGTCTGGAAGATCCTCTCCCGCTTTTCGTTGCAGGTGGTGTCGCCGGCCTCGGGAATCAGCCGGGTCAGCACGATGATTTTGGGGCTGACGTCCAGTCCGGACAGGCGGGTCTCCTCTTTGAGATGCTTCTCCAGGGCCCGCACCTTGTCGAGAATGTAGATGACCTGCCCCCCGGTGTCCGGCTTTCCCAGCACATGGGTCTGGCCGAACCAGCCGTGGGGCGACACGATGGCCACCTTGGAGATCAGCGGCATCGGCACCCGGGAAATGAAGTCTTCCAAACCCTTGTCCGTGGGTTCGTTGATCAGGTCGACCAGCATCTGCATGGTTTCCAGGATCCGCCCCGCGGTGTTTCCCCATCCCGGCTCGATGCCCCGCTGCTGCAGATCGAGCTGGATATCCTCATGGGGCGTGTCGGGTTCGATGCGGCCCAGCCACTTCAAGGACGCCTCCAGGGTCTCGTAAAATGTGTCGAAATCCCGGATGCGGTCTCCGTTGACCAGCAGCTGGGTGCCGTCGTGGCGGTGCAGCTGGATGAACTGAAACAGATCGGCGTTCCACTTGTCCGGGTTGCTGAAGATGTGGCTGCACATGTAGCGGTTGAGATATCGGATGCCGTGCCCGATGGAACGCGTGTCGCGGATGGAAGGAGAGTAGTCGTAGAAGGGCTTGAAATCCAGATGCAGATGACTGCCGTTTGTCGACTGCTGCAGAATGTAGCGGTCTTTGAAATCGAGGTAGTCCGTGGGATCCATCTTCTCGACATGGCTGCCGTCGAGATTCGCAAGGTAATATCGATACCGGGCAACCTCGTAGCGGTGCTGAAAGGCCAGGTGATCCCCGTAGACCACCAGCTCCTGAACCTTTTTTACCAGTTCGAAAAGAGAGGAGCGCTCCCGGAATGCATCATCCTTGTCGTTGAGGTCGCAGTAGCGACGGAACAGGTACACGATGTCGTTGCGGAGAAAAAACTTCTGCTCGTCCTGAACGAGCAGCGAGATGTAGTCTCTGAAGTCTCCGAGCTCCTCCTCTTTCACGAGACTGTTCAACAGATTTTGCATGCCGACTCCGTTGTGTTATAGCGATTATCAGAATTCGGTTCCGTTTCCGAGATGGTTTCCAGACAAGACAGGACGGAACCAAATTTCGGCAATCGCTATACGGTAAGAGAAACGGAAGCGAAGACGAGGGATTCGTGTTCCGCGCGCGGTTCGTGTCCGGAGCTGCCGGAATAAGTGGACCCATGGAAACAAAGAGCCCCGGACATGTCAAGGTTTCGAGCGTTTCTGGAGAAGCTCGGCGAGACCGGCAAAGGGACGGTGGCCAGAAACCGGCGGAGGATCGTCTTCGGAAACGGACCTGTCGTAGCCGTCCGCCACCGCCTGACGCGCATGCTCGTTCTCGTGGCAGTACAGACAGAGCAGCTCCCAGTTGCTACCGTCGGGGGGGTTGTGGTCATGGTTGTGGTCTTTGTGGTGCACCGTCAGCTCCTTCAGCCGCTTTCCGGAAAATTCCCGGCCGCACCTGCCGCAAACCCAGGGAAAAAGCTGCAGTGCCCGGTCCCGGTAGGTCTTCATTCTGCGGTCCCGTTCGCGGCGGGCCTCGGTTACGATCCGCTGCGCATTGTCGCTGTCGTCCGGGTTTTGATGCCGGCTCATGGCGGCCCCCCTTTCGGCAGTGGATCGGTGCGGAGGTGGCGGAGCTGGCGGGAAAAGTCGCTCAGACCGGCGCACCAGCGGATGTCGATACCCTTCAGATCGTCTCGCACGGCATGGATGCCGGGGCCGCCGGCCAGAAGAACGGCGCTGCCGTTCAGCCCTTTGTGCAGTTTGCGCAACTCCCCGCATAGAGCCGCTCTCCGGGAGTCGTGGCCGATGCTCAGTGCCACGGCTCGGCCGGAGACCCTCCGTGCCGCTGCGACAATTTCCCGGGCCGGCAGGTCCGGTCCCAGGTAGACCGGAAACCAACCGGCCTCGGAGGCGCACAAGGCCGAAACCAGCGCACCGATTTCATGACGGTGACCGGCCGGTGTGGCCACCAGAATCCGTGCGCCGCTCTCTACGGTGGTTTCCTGCTGCAGCAGATCCCCGAGGAAGGAGCGGGCAACGGCGCTGGCCATGTGCTCGCACGCAATGGAAAGGGCACCGGCGCTCCAGGCCTTACCGATATTCGCGAACAGAGGGGACAGGAAATCTTCCAGGAACCTTCTGCGGGGGAATGCGGCGGCGGCATGTTCGAGGCCCTTCTTGAACGCGGCGGTGTCGAGCGCTTCGACCGCCCGGTAAGCCTCAATCTTCAGGGCTTTTATGGAGTGCACCACGGAGGTGGGCCCCATTGTCGTCTTTGGCGCATTGCCGCTGCCGTCGCCCCCGGTATCTCGGAGAACGAGCTTTTTCAGCGCCGCGGTGGAAAGCCGTCCGATACCCGAAATTCGGTGGCCCGCCTCCACTGCCTCCCGCAGCAGCCGCAGGCGCTGAATGTCGCTCTCGGCGTACAGGCGGCGATTGGTGCGGGTGCGCACCGGACAAACGGCGCCGTAGCGCCGCTCCCAGGCGCGGATGCGGTGCGGATTGAGTCCAGTCCGCAGGGAAACGTAGCGGATTTCGTATTGCTTTGCCTTCATGAGACCACCATACAAACAGCGCTTGACAGTGTCAAATATTTGTCAAATGTTGCCGGTTATGGGCAGTGACAGGTTTGCGGAAACGGCCAACGAAAAGAGATCAATATGCTAGAAAATGTGGATCCCTTCCTTCTTTCGCGCATTCAGTTTGCGTTCACGGTTTCGTTTCATATCCTTTTCCCCGCCTTTACCATCGGACTGGCAAGCTGGCTGGCGGTTTTGGAGTGGCGGTGGCTGAAAACCGGAGATGCCGTATATGCCGAGGTCTATCGGATGTGGGTGAAGATTTTTGCCGTGACTTTCGGAATGGGCGTTGTTTCGGGCGTGGTGATGTCCTTCCAGTTCGGCACCAACTGGTCGCAGTTTTCGGACAGGGCCGGCAACCTCCTCGGGCCGCTGCTGGGATACGAGGTGCTGACCGCCTTTTTCCTGGAAGCGAGCTTCCTGGGGGTCATGTTGTTCGGGTGGGGCCGCGTGAGCCCGAAAATGCACTTCGCATCGACCATCATCGTGGCGCTGGGCACGCTGCTGTCGGCCTTCTGGATCCTGTCGGCCAACAGTTGGATGCAGACACCCCAGGGCTTCCGCGTCGGCGAAAACGGGCTGATGGTTCCGACCGATTGGCTGGAAGTCATATTCAATCCCTCGTTTCCCTACCGCTTTGCGCACATGCTGGTGGCGGCCTACCTGACGTGTGCCTTCGTCGTGGCCGGGGTCGGTGGATACTACCTGTGGAGAAGCCGTCATGTCCGGCACGCCCGGGTGATGTTCGGCATGGCCATGATCATGGCGGTCTTCGTGGCGCCGATGCAGCTGGTGATCGGTGATTTTCACGGCCTGAACACGTTGGAGCACCAGCCGGCCAAGGTTGCGGCCATGGAGGGCCTGTGGGAGACCCAGCGGGGGGCACCGCTGAACCTGTTCGGTTGGCCGGACCAGGATGCGGAGACCACCCGGTATGCGGTGGAAGTGCCCAATCTCTCCAGTCTGATTCTCACCCACGATCCGAACGGTGAGGTGAAAGGACTCAAGGAATGGCCCAGAGAAGACAGGCCTCCCGTTGCGTGGGTGTTCTGGTCGTTTCGGGCCATGGTGGGTGTCGGCATGTTGATGATCGCCACCGGGATCATCGCACTGGTCCTGTTCATCCGCAAGCGGCTCTTCGACACGCGCTGGTTTCATCTGTGGTGCATGGCGATGACGCCGGCCGGCTTCGTTGCCGTCCTGGCAGGTTGGTTCGTGACGGAGATCGGCCGGCAGCCCTACATCGTCTACGGCGTGATGCGCTCCGTCGAGGCGGTGACGCCGATGGCCGGCGAGCCGGTCCTCATGTCCTTGACGGCATTCGTTTTCACCTACGCATTCGTGTTCGGGGCCGGGACGTACTACATCCTGCGCCTCATCGCCAGGGGGCCTTCAACGGAGGAGCCTACCTACGGCTCGCACGGTGTCGATCAACCGCCGCTGGTCACCCAGCTGGTGAAAGAATCGGGGGGGAAAGATGTTTGATCTCAGCGGGTTGGTGAACCTTCCGTTGATCTGGTACGGCCTGATCATTACGGCGGTAATTCTGTACGTGATTCTCGACGGCTTCGATCTGGGTGTCGGGGTGCTGTTTCCTTTCGCCCCTTCGGACCGGTGCCGGGATCGGATGATGAATTCCATCGCGCCGTTTTGGGACGGCAACGAGACCTGGCTGGTGTTGGGGGGCGGCGGTCTGTTCGCCGCGTTTCCGCTGGCGTACGCGATTCTCATGCCCGCGCTGTACATCCCGGTGACTGTAATGCTGCTGGGTCTGATCTTCCGAGGGGTCGCCTTCGAGTTCCGGTTCAAAGCAAACACCTCCAAGCGCATCTGGGATTACGCGTTTCACTTCGGCTCCCTGTTGGCGTCTTTCATGCAGGGGGCCATCATCGGCGCAGCGGTTCAGGGGGTGGATGTGGCCGGACGGCGGTTTGCGGGCGGCACTTTCGACTGGCTCAATGCCTACAGCATAATGACGGGCGTTGCGCTGATCTTCGGCTACGCCCTGCTGGGTTCCACCTGGGTGGTCATGAAAACCGACGGGGAAACCCAACGGTGGGCCCGTAAGAGTGCATCCTACGTGCTCGGGTTCGTCGGCATCTTTCTGGCGGTGGTGAGCATCAGTATGCCGATGATGAACATGGACATTCGGCATCTGTGGTTCAGCACGCCGAACATCTACTACCTGCTTCCGATCCCGGTGGCTACGCTGGCGCTGTTCATCCTCATCTGGCACGGCCTGCACACCGGCAGGGAGTTCCGCCCGTTCTTTCTGAGCATCGGTGTCTTTCTGAGCGGCTATGCCGGCATCGGAATCAGCCTATGGCCGTGGATCGTTCCATTTGCCGTCACCTACCGGCAGGCGGCCGCCGCACCGGAATCCCAGTCTCTGCTGCTGGTCGGAACGGTCGTCATGCTTCCGGTGGTGTTGGGGTACACTGCGTACTGCTACTATATTTTCCGAGGAAAGGCTTCCCATGAGAGCGCTTACGGATAAGCAACGCCAGTGGCTGTGGTTTGCGGCACTGTGGTGCGGCGGGCTGGTGGCCACGGCAGCGCTGGCCAGGCTCTTCCGGTGGGTGGTTCGGCTATGAAGCGGCGTGTCCCGCACGAAAACCATCCATCCCGATCGAAGGGAAACGGGCCGGAATACGGGCTGCGCCGTAAAAAGCCTTTCGCATCCGTGGAATCTGTGTCATCAGTGGATCGACATCCAACGAGACGGACGGGTCTTACCGCCACCTGAGGAGCGGATGACACCATCAGAAGAAAAAGCCACCGTGATGTGCCGGGGGGTCCGCGGGGCGACGACGGTGGAGGAAAACAGCACCGAGGCCATTCTGGAAGCCACCCGGGAGATGCTCTATATCATCATCCGCGCCAACAGCATGCATCCTGCCGATGTCGCCAGCGCCTATTTCACCACCTCCGTGGATCTGAACGCGACCTACCCCGCCCTCGCGGCCCGGCAGCTCGGCTGGTACGACGCAGCTCTGCTCTGCGGGCACGAAATGCAGGTGCCCGACGGCATCGAACGCTGCATCCGTGTGCTCATCCACTGGAACACCACACGCAGACTGGAAGACATCGTTCATGTCTACCTGCGCGGCGCCAAGGGCTTGAGGCCGGACCGACGCTCCCTGCCGGAAATCCCCGAGAAGGAACTCGAAGCGGCCGTGAAGCATTTCGACATGAGCTCGTTGCGCTTTGACGCCGACGGTCAAGACGGTTAGAAGCGATCTCAAAATTGTCTTTTCGCCCAGCCCGCCTTAGGCGGATGAATCTCGGCGTCGGGTCCTCGTTTCCAGTCCTCGAAAACCAGCAGTATTCCTGCGGCTGAAAACTCGGATCCTCCTTGCCCTTGAACGAAATTCCTAATTTTGAGATCGCTTCTAAGTATTATTGTATTCCTTTGATATTTATTGACAATTCCGGGATCTTTTTTTACGCTTCACAGTCGCCGACGACCGCAGCGCACCATCAGACCACGAGAGGAACGCCCGATGGGGATGAAAACCCGGAATCGTGGCCTACGGACGCACTTCGTCAATCCGCTGCACGGTTTGATCCTGCTCTCCCTGCTGGCCTTGCTCGCCGGCTGCGGCAGCTCCAGCGATACCCAGTCCGCGGTGAGGGAAGCCGAAAGCTTTGGCATCTCCGCCACCATCACCTCCCCCAGTTCCAACGTCGTGATCGCACCGGGCGACAGTCTCACCTTCAACGCCACCGCCTCCGGCGGCTCGGGCACTTACACCTTCAACTGGGACACCCCGGGGGCCACGACACCCAACACCACCGGCAATCCCAGCAGTGCCGTCACCTATAACAACGAGGGGATTTACACGGTCACCCTTTCGGCAGTGGACGACCGCGGCAACACGGCAAGAGATGCTGTGAACGTGACGGTTTCTTCCAGTCAGCTGGCGACACTGCTTGCGCAAATCACATCGCCCACGCAAAGTGTCACCATTGCCGATGGAGGATCTGTCAGTTTTGCAGGTCAGGGGA